>CAMCTL010000026.1 GCA_945878515.1 Flavobacterium psychrophilum
ACTGTCTTTTGATTTTGTGTGATGGAAACATATTTCTTCTGACCAATCTTTAAATTCATTTTTGATGGGAACAACAATATCAGTATGAACTCCATTTGATAAAATGAATATTTCAATTGTTTTATCTTTCTGAGCAACATCCGCGTTAATCGATATTTTAGAAATTGAAAGCGCAGCAACTACATACAATACAAGAAAACTTATTAGCCCGAAAACTGCCCAACCTAAAGTTTTTAGGCTTCCCTTTACTGATTTCATATATCTATTTTTGGTTTCAAAAAAACAATCAATTTTCGAGCCAAAAAAAATATTTTAAAATCCCTTAATAATGTCGTTCAACTGCTTATCTAATTCTTCATTCGAAATTCTTCCTTTTTCAACATCAAAATTATCATTGAAACTTGGCAAAGAAAACGTTGCTTTAAGGATTGCGCCAAATCTTGGAAAAGCACTTTTGGCGATTTCCAGAACTGAAGCTCCTCCTCTACCGCCAGGCGAAGTTGCCATCAGCAACATTGGTTTATCTTGAAATACTTTGCCACTAATTCTAGAACACCAGTCGTAAACATTTTTGAATGCCGCTGCATAATTTCCGTTGTGTTCTGCAAGAGAAACCACCAAAATATCGGCAGTTGCAATTTTCTCCAAAAAGGCTTTCGCTAAAGGATGTTGACCGATTTCTTTCTCAATGTCCACGCTAAATAATGGCATTTTAAAATCGTTTAAATCCATTACCTCAACCTCGACTTTTTCGAAAAGAGAAGCTGCATAAATGGCTAATTTTTTGTTGATGGACTGTTGACTATTACTTCCGGCAAAGGCGATGATTTTCATAATGTTTACTTTTATTAATTTGACGTAAAAATAGAAATACAAATTAAATAAAAAAACTGCCCAATTGCTTGAACAGTTCTGTCTATTTTCTTTATTTTTTTTATGTTCTATTTACACATTAAACCTAAAGTGCATTACATCACCATCTTTCACAATATATTCTTTTCCTTCGACCTTGAATTTTCCGGCTTCTTTGCATTTGGCTTCCGATCCGTATTGCACATAATCCTCATAGCCAATTACTTCGGCACGGATGAATCCTTTTTCAAAATCGGTGTGAATCACTCCTGCTGCTTGTGGCGCAGTAGCTCCAATATTGATAGTCCAAGCACGAACTTCTTTGACACCGGCCGTAAAATAAGTTTGTTGCTTCAATAATTTATAAGCAGCACGAATCAAAACCGAAGCTCCTGGCTCAGTCAATCCCATATCTTCGAGAAAAACTTGGCGTTCTTCATAACTTTCCAATTCGGTAATATCGGCCTCAGCTCCTACCGAAAGGATGATTACTTCGGCATCTTCGTCTTTTACCAATTCGCGAACTTGGTCTACGTACTTGTTTCCGTTTACGGCTGAGTTTTCATCTACATTACACACGTACAAAACGGGTTTTGCGGTGATTAATTGAAAACCTTCCATCAAAACTTCTTCGTCGTTATTTTGAGGTTTTAGGGTTCTTGCAGATTTTGCTTGCAATAATGTTTCCCTAATTCGATCCAAAAGAGCCTTTTCAACTTGAGCTTCTTTATTTCCAGTTTTGGCAGCACGATTTACTTTTTCGAGACGTTTTTCAACGTTTTCCAAATCTTTCAACTGTAATTCGATATCGATGGTTTCTTTATCGCGAATAGGATTTACATTTCCGTCAACGTGTACAATATTATCATTGTCAAAACAACGCAAAACGTGAATAATTGCATTGCATTCTCTGATATTTCCCAGAAATTGATTACCTAAACCCTCGCCTTTGCTAGCTCCTTTTACCAAACCTGCAATATCAACAATATCAACAGTTGCCATTTGAACTCTTTCTGGTTTTACTAATTCTTCTAATTTTTCAATCCTAGGATCTGGTACATTTACTACACCAATATTAGGTTCGATTGTACAAAACGGAAAATTGGCACTTTGCGCTTTGGCATTAGATAAACAATTGAACAATGTTGATTTTCCAACATTTGGTAATCCTACAATTCCTGCTTTCATTTTATGGTAATTTATTTAAAAGTGTGCAAATATAACATTTAATATAGGTTTCAAGTGTAGCCACATATTGTTTTTTATTAGGAGCTTGCTCTTCATTTATCATAACTTGTGTCAATTGTGAATGTATAAATTCAATTTTATTACCAAAAGGTTCTACTTGGTTTTGTGTTAAAATCGTATATTTATAAAATTGAATGCAATTTAGAAACAATTATTACTTTGTGGTCAAAAGATAATTTTTAAAAAAATGACCACTGCCTTGTGCCTAAAAAAATATTAGGCACAATTTTGTGCCTAAAAAATAATTTAAAAAAAAAATGTCACAGCTTTGTGGCAAAAAAATATTTTTAAAAAAAATGCCACAACTTTGTGGTCAAAAAATAATTTTTAAAAAAATGACCACAACTTTGAAATCAAGCTTTAATATTTAGGGAAACCTAACGGCTATCCGAAGAAAACCCGTTAGAAACATTGAAGATAATCAATCGTTATTGTTTCAATATTCTACCAATTTCATAACATAAAACCAGATATTGATGCAACTTTATCAGCATTATGGCAAATTATTAGATTTTTTTTTAAATGTTTTGTTAAAAAAATTTATATTGCACCAATTATTAAAGTACTATAACAACCAAAACAAATTATTATGAAAAAAATTACAGTATTGATGTTCATCCTGAATGTCTCGATTGCATTTTCACAACAAGTGACGCCATCGTCAACCAAAAATGAAAAGATACAAAAAGAAGGAGAAGAATTACAAGAAGTTCAAATTGTAGGCTCAAGAAATGTAAAAAGAACCGTTGTCAATTCAGCAGTTCCTATTGATATTATAGATGTAAAAACTGTAACAACACAAAGTGGACGATTAGAAATTAATGAACTACTTCAATATGTTGCGCCTTCGTTTAATGCAAACAAACAATCAGGTTCCGATGGGGCTGACCACGTGGATCCTGCATCATTACGCGGTTTAGGACCTGACCAAACCCTAGTTTTGATCAACGGGAAACGAAGACATCAGTCCTCGCTTATCAATCTTTTTGGGACACGAGGTCGTGGAAATACAGGGACAGATTTGAATGCCATTCCAGCTTCTTCTATCAAAAGAATTGAAATTTTGAGAGATGGTGCCGCAGCGCAATATGGTTCAGATGCCATAGCTGGTGTGATTAATATCGTGCTTAATGACAATATTAATGAACTAACAGGAGCTGTTTCTTTCGGTGCTTTTAATACAGACGCAAAAGGAGATTTTCCTGCTGGAACAGCCAACACAAAAGATTTTAGATTAGATCAAAATGGAAATGGAAACAGTTTTGGTAAAAACAGACAATTTGATGGTGCTTCGACAAAAATCACTGCAAACTATGGAATTGGATTAGGAAAAAAAGGAGGATTTGCAAACTTTACGGGTGAATTTTTAAATAAAGAAAAAACATTAAGACCTGGATTTGATTTTAGAAAAGGATTTGGAGAAGCCAGTATAACAGGAATTAATTTTATGGGTAATTTATCCCTTCCTGTTACCGATAAGATTGACTTTTACGCATTTGGAGGTAGGAATTACAGAGATACTGATGCTTATGCTTTTACTCGAAATGATGGAGAAAGAGTAGTTGAATCTATATATCCAGGAGGTTTTACACCAAGAATAACCTCAATAATTCTTGACAATTCTATCGTGGCAGGATTTAAAACTAAAACTGCTGGAGGATGGAAAATTGATTTAAGCAATACCTATGGTAAAAATAAATTTGACTACACCATCAAAGGAACTTTAAATGCTTCTTTACAAAGTGCTTCCCCAACAGAATTTGATGCTGGTGGACACAGTTTAAGTCAAAATACATTAAATTTAGATTTTTCAAAAAACTATGATTCAATACTCGAAGGAATGAATCTTGCTTTCGGAGCTGAATATAGAACAGAGAACTTCGAAATTTTTGCAGGTGAAATTGGTTCTTATGCAACCTATGATACTGCTGGAAATCCAATTACAAACCCAGCAACTCAATCAGCGCCAATAGACCCAATTTCTGGCGAACCAAGACCAGGTGGATCTCAAGGTTTCCCAGGTTACAGTCCAAAAAACGTTGTTGATGAATCTCGCTCCAATTTTTCTGCCTACCTTGATGCTGAATTTGATATTACTGAAAAATTCCTTGTAAGTGCAGCTGCTCGTTTTGAAAAATACAGTGATTTTGGAAGTACTTTGAATGGCAAAATTTCATCGAGATTCAAAATTTCTGAGGTGGTTAATTTGAGAGGTTCTGTAAGCACTGGTTTCAGAGCACCATCGTTAGCACAAATTTATTACAATACAAGTTTTACCAATTTTAGTAGTGCAGGAGCAACAGAAGTTCTACTTTCTGCAAATGGTAGTCCTGTCACAAAAGCATTTGGAATAGAATCATTAAATGAAGAGAAAGCGTTGAATGCGTCCTTAGGTTTTACAGTTACCGAAGGAAATTTTACCGCTACAATTGACGGTTATATGATTAATGTAAAAGACAGAATTGTATTGACAGGCTATTTTGATGCAACATCTTTAGCATTAAATGTTGATGCTGCCCAGTTTTTTGTCAACGGAGCTGATACAAAAACGAAAGGTATTGACGTCGTTTTAGCATGGAAAAAGAAATTTGGACAAAACTCTTTCGGTGCAACCTTGACAGGAAATATTAATGATATGGAAATTGCTGATGTTAAAAATGGAAGTCTTGATGAACAAACATTCTTTGGTGAACGTGACAAAGCATTTCTTTTAGCATCAGCTCCTCAGAGCAAGTTTGGTTTAAATCTAACTTATGATAGAAAATGGTTCAATACCGGATTATCTTTTACTCGTTTTAGCGAAGTAAAACTATTGGATTATCAAATGTATGAGGATGTGGCAGATTACGCTAGTTTTGCTGACCAAATTGCATCAGCAACTGATACTTACAGTGCAAAAATGGTTACTGATTTGACTTTAGGATTTAAACTTTCAAAATCTCTTAAACTAAGCGTTGGTGGGAATAACATCTTTAATATTTATCCCGACCAACAAGACGACTGGGTTGAAGCTGGTGGATATTGGGATGCTGTTCAAATGGGTTTTAGTGGAGCTTATTACTATGCCAGACTTGGATTTAATTTCTAATTTAAAAATAAAAAGTAGTTGTCAAAAGGCAACTACTTTTTTTTTAATAAATATTAATCGAACTTATATTCAAATTTATTAACTATTTCTTGTTCTTCCGCAGTAGTAGTTAATCCAGAAATATCCCAATAGGGACTTAAAACAAAATTTTTCTTATTGTATAGCGTTTGATTTTTAAAGACATTGCTATCATTATACGTAAAAGTTTTATCATTAAAATTAGTGGTTACAAAATAATTTCTTACCTCTATTTCAGAAACTTTATCTTTTTCTATGTGTTCATATCCAATTTCTTCCTTCGAACCTACTAAATAATAATGTGAATTGTCTAACCGATAGATGTTTTTATACAAAGATTTATAAATATTCTTTGAACCAATTGATGTTTTTTGTTTCGTATTGCTTGTCGAAAGTGGTGATAAAGATGAACTAACTTCAATTATTATTTTTTTCTTGTAATCATAAATAATCTTATAACTATCTCTTAGATCATCTCCATTTTCTAAAGGTGAAACCAACATTACGTTAAAATCTCCATTAGCAGAATATCCTTTTACGATAAAATCGTACTTTTTTTTTGAGTTTGATTCTAATATTGGAGCTAAATATTTAAAATTATAGTAATTTTCCATAATGTTGTTAAGATTATACCCTAAAACATTAGGACTTACAGGATCACTTACGACTCCATAAGATCTGTTTTGCTCCACTAAAATTATGTTTTTAAAACTCTTGTTTTTTATAAACAATTGAAAATTTAATAAACCATCATTATAATTAGTATAATTCCCATCCATTTTAAAAAATTCTCTCGTATATACTTTCAAACACGCAGGAACTGTCAATTTTTTGATGGAATTTTTAACTAATAATTTGAGTATTACTTGAGGATGCTGTTTGGTTAGAATTATTTCATCGAGATTACTAACATTACTATTTAAAAATATTACATTATCTGATTTAGTTAAAGTTGAAGAACGAACATTTACATTAGAATATGCAGGGTGAGTTATGCGAATAACGGTTGGGCCTTTCAATACAAATCTAACTTTACCCTCTAAATTACTGAGTAAAATTTGTTTTGTTTTTGAAATAAGTACCGTAGCGTCCTCAATAGGAAGATTGGATTGGGCATCTATGAGCGTAATAATTTTTTCGCTACTTTGAGAAAAAGCATTTAGTGCAGCAAAAAATAGAAATAGCGAAAGTAAATTAATCTTCATCAAATTAAATTTTAACAAACTTAATAAAAAATAAATTCACTTTAACATAATCAGAAATTTACAGAGGTAATTAAAAGATTTACAAAACATTAAACCTTATTGAATATGAAAAAAATTTTAGAAAACATTTAATATAATCCAATCTATTAGTTTTGAAATAATGGAAAGTTGTAAATTTTTGCCGTTATACACTAAAACTGCATAATTTTATTCGTCATGCAAAAACGCTTGTCTCGCTAACAAAGTTTCTTCACTTTCAACGTGATTATCATCAGGAATACAACAATCTACAGGGCAAACAGCGGCGCATTGCGGTTCATCATGAAAACCTTTACACTCAGTACATTTACCTGGAACAATATAATAGACATCATCGGAAATTGGTGTTTGAGCAGCATCAGCATCTACCTCCTCGCCTGAAGGCAAAACAACTTTTCCTTTAATTTTAGTCCCATCTTTATATCGCCAATCATCTGCTCCTTCGTAAATTGCAGTATTAGGACATTCTGGTTCGCAAGCACCACAGTTGATGCACTCGTCGGTTATTATAATTGCCATTTTTATTAAGTTGGTTGTTACAAGCTAGAAGTTGGAAGCTAAACTTAAATCGTTTTTACTTTTGACTTATACCTATTTAAATCTATTTTTGTGCAAAATTACAATCTAAACTAATCATATACAAATTTAGTTATGTTCGATGACGACAAAAAAAAGGGATTTATTGAATTAGGAAAATTTTTAAGTCAGTTTTCCAAAGAAGAAAATAGCAAAAACCCTGACATTTTGCTTAACGATTTGTTTTTTGAAGATTTTCAAGATTTAATTATACTTTCGCAATCACATAACGGTTGGTACACTCCGGAAAATGTTTATTTTTCTATTCAATCTTGGGCAACGGCACTGACCCAAGAAAATTTAGACCAATGGCTTTCACTGTACTCCTTCGATAAAGTAACTCCAAAAAATGTTGGGATCATTTTGGCAGGAAACATTCCTTTAGTCGGCTTTCACGATTTTATTTCCGTTTTAATTTCTGGAAATAAGGTTTTGGTAAAAACATCTTCTAATGACCAATTTTTATTGCCTTTTTTAGCCAAATATCTGATTGCCATTGAACCCACATTTGCCGATAAAATCACTTTCGTTGATGGAAAATTAGAAAATTTTGATGCTGTTATAGCAACAGGTAGTAATAATACGGCTCGTTATTTTGAATACTATTTTAAAGACAAACCGAGTATTATTCGAAAAAATAGAAATTCAGTAGCTGTTTTAAATGGACAAGAAACAAAAGAACAATTGATTGCTTTAGGCGAAGATATTTTCAGGTATTTTGGTTTTGGTTGTCGCAATGTTTCCAAACTTTTTGTTCCGAAGGGCTATTCATTCAACGCTTTTTTTGAAGCTATTTTCGAATATCAAGACATTATCCATTATGAAAAATATGCTAACAATTATGATTACAATAAAGCAGTTTTCTTGATGAGCAATTTCAAATTATTGGACAATGGATTTTTGACTATTAAAGAAGATTTAAGTTATGCTTCTCCGATTTCGAGTGTTTTTTATGAATATTATGATGCGTTAGCCGATTTGCAAATTCGTTTAAAATCTGAAAATGATCAGATCCAATGTATTGTTAGCAATAATCTTGTGGAAAACAGTATCAAATTTGGACAAACTCAAAAGCCAAATTTATGGGATTATGCAGATAATGTTGACACAATCTTGTTTCTAAATGCACTTTAATTAAACGAATTTTACATTCTCATAAAGATCGATCAACGAAAGTTCAACACCAATTGACTTTACAAAAAAAGTACTTCAATCGATTTGTATTCTACTAGAAGCCAGCTATTATCTTCGTTTTTAGAATGTTTTATTACTTTAACAGTTTGACTATCTATCAAAATGTATTCTTTTAGAGAATCTATTTCGCGATACAAATTAAACTTTTCGCCTTGGTCGTAATTTCTTATCGATAGTGACAAAATTTCAAAAATTACTGTTGGATTTGTAGCAGTATCGTCTTCGGCATCTAAAGATTCTGGATCAGAGCAAAAAAAACTAATATCAGGATAAGTATACAAGGTATTCTTAGGGATATTTATTCTAAAATCACTGCCGTAAGGGCGACAAGATCTTCCTTTTAGCTGCATAATTAATTCTCCAAACGCATTTGTGAAAATTTCATTATGTGCTTTGGAAGCACCACTCATTACAAAAATTTCTCCTTGAAAATACTCGTGCTTCTCTGTGGCCAATCGCTCGTTTGTTAAGTACTCTTGCTCTGTCATGTGTTTTACTTCAGGATGCCCCCTAATTATACATCTTTTGTTACAAATATAATATGATTAGGATTTCAAAAACTGAAATAACTGTATTAATTTGAAGAAAATAAAGCAATTTATAACGATTTGTTAATAAGTGAGACTATTTATAACAAAATAATAATCGCTTTTTTTAAATTCATTTGCTAGCTTTGCACTTTTTAATTTTGGACATAAATTTTATTATGAAAAAACACAATTACAGCGCAGGACCGTCTATTTTACCACAAGAAGTTTTTGAAAAATCTGCACAAGCCATATTAAATTTCAACAATTCAGATCTTTCCATTTTAGAAATATCGCACCGAAGCAAAGATTTCGTTGCCGTTATGGAGGAAGCACGTGCTTTGGCTTTAGAACTTTTAGGATTAGAAGGCAAAGGTTATCAAGCCCTTTTTCTTGCTGGCGGATCGAGTTTGGAATTTTTGATGGCTCCTTACAATTTAATGAAAGAAAACGGAAAAGCGGCTTATCTTGATTCAGGAACTTGGGCAAGTGCAGCTATAAAAGAGGCCAAATTTTTCGGAGAAACTGTTATCGTTGGTTCATCTAAAAATGAAAATTATAACCACGTTCCTAAAGGATATACTATTCCAACAGATGCAGATTATTTTCACTGCACGAGTAACAATACCATTTTTGGAACTCAAATGAAGGATTTTCCAGATGTAGAAATACCAATGGTTTGCGATATGAGTTCTGATATTTTCTCTAGAAGTCTCGATTTTTCGAAGTTTGGAATTATATACGGTGGAGCTCAAAAAAACATGGGGCCAGCTGGAACAACTTTAGTAGTGGTTAAGGAAGAAATTCTAGGCAAAAGTGGTCGTCATATTCCTAGCATGCTGGATTATGAAAAACATATCAAAGCAGAAAGTATGTACAACACACCACCTGTTTTCCCTGTTTACGCTTCATTGTTGACTTTGCAATGGTTAAAAAATCTTGGAGGAATTCCTGCAATAGAAAAAATAAACAATGCAAAAGCAGATTTACTTTATACTGAAATAGATAGAAACCCATTGTTTAAAGGTACTGCAGTTATCGAAGACCGTTCTACAATGAATGCCACATTCTTATTAGACACGCCTTTGCACACTGATACTTTCAATGCAATGTTGAAAGAGGCTGGAATTGTTGGATTACCTGGACACCGATCTGTTGGAGGTTACAGAGCATCAATGTACAACGCTATGCCATTTGAAAGTGTACAAGTTTTAGTAGAAGTAATGAAAGATTTGGAAAACAAAATTTAATAATTAGATTCGGTTATTAAACACAACATACAATTTTACAATATACATTATACAAATATTAAAAAATGAAAGTATTAGCCAATGACGGAATTTCAAAAAGTGGAATTCTAGCTTTAGAAAAAGGAGGTTTTGAAGTTATAACTACAAAAGTAGCACAAGAGCAAGTAGCAAATTTCGTAAACCAAAACAACGTAAGCGTGGTTTTGGTAAGAAGTGCAACAAAAGTTCGCAAAGACATTATCGATGCTTGTCCAGGTCTAAAAATTATTGGACGTGGTGGTGTTGGAATGGATAATATTGATGTTGATTATGCTAAAAGCAAAGGTATAAATGTAATTAATACGCCAGCATCCTCATCAGAATCGGTGGCTGAATTGGTTTTTGCTCACTTGTTTTCGGGAGTTCGTTTCCTGCATGATTCAAACAGAAATATGCCTCTAGAAGGCGATTCGAACTTTGACGGCTTGAAAAAAGCCTATGCAAATGGAATTGAATTAAGAGGAAAAACACTTGGAATTGTTGGAATTGGTCGTATTGGTCAAGCAACAGCAAAAATGGCGTTAGGTCTTGGTATGAAAGTGATTGCTGCCGATAGTTTTATTCCGCAAGTAGATGTAAAAGTAGAATTTTTCGACGGACAATCTATTTCAACAACAATCGTTTCTCAATCATTAGAATCATTGTTCAAAGAAGCTGATTTTATAACTTTGCACGTTCCTGCACAGGATGGATACATCGTTGACGAAGCTGCTCTAGCAACAATGAAAGATGGTGTTGGAATTGTTAACTGTGCCCGTGGTGGAGTTATTGATGAAGTTGCTTTAATAAAAGCATTAGATTCTGGAAAAGTATCATTTGCAGGTTTAGACGTTTTTGAAAGTGAACCAAAACCAGAAATGACCATTTTAATGCACCCAAAAATCTCATTGACTCCGCACATTGGAGCTGCAACTGGAGAAGCACAAGATAGAATTGGAACTGAATTAGCTTCGCAAATTATAAGTATATTAGGTTAAGTATATAAACTTTTATTTCCAAAAACCTCATTGAATTTTCAATGAGGTTTTTTTTGTATAAATTGTAATAGACTACTTTCAATCATCGATGTTTTTGTGAAAAAAAACAAGATAATGCAATTTGCCAATAGAAACAAATTTGAGTTAGATCTTAATGTTGTACTACAATCTTAAAATATTACTCATTTAATTACATAATAACCATATTTTTAACTCAAAATTTACTTTTGTATAGTTTTTTTACACAAAAATAATAGTTTTTGGAAGGTCTTAGCATATACATTTACATTTCCTAAACAAAAAGTCTATGAAAACAATTCTATCGTTCGTACTCGCATTCAATTTGCTTACATTATCAGCGCAATCTTCTGACGGATTTAGCTATACTTCAACAATAAGAAATAGTAATGGTCAGGCTGTAGGCAATGCGATTGTCAATTTGCGATTTACTATCAAACTTAATTCTACAACAGGAACCGTTGTGTATCGAGAAACACAACGTTCTCAAACAAATTCTGCTGGGCTAACTGCTTTAACTATTGGAAAAGGACAGGCATCAGTAGGTACTTTTAATACCATAAACTGGACAGCTGGAACGCACTACCTCAGCGTAGAGTTCTTTACCGGCAGCACTTGCGAATGGATAAATGCCAGCACGACAGAGCAAATTGTTAGCAAATGCAATGATATATATACATACGGAGTCTGTTCATCGCTTATCTGGTCAGATGAATTTAATGGAAGTGGTGTCGTAGATGCTACAAAATGGCATCATCAAACTAAGTTAATCAACGGGGATAGCTGGTACAATGGAGAAATTCAACACTATACCAACCGCCAAGTAAATAGTAATCAAAATAATGGAGTATTAAATATAGTTGCAAAAAAAGAGACTTTTACGGATCAGAATGTAACTAAACAGTATACATCCGCTAGATTAAACAGCAAATTTGCTTTCAAATACGGTCGTGTAGAAATTAGAGCAAAACTACCAACTGGTGTTGGAACTTGGCCTGCAATTTGGACTTTAGGAAAAAATATTACTGAAACTGGGGCCTTCTGGTCTAGCACCCACGGTACTACAGCATGGCCTGCTTGCGGTGAAATTGATATAATGGAACACTGGGGAAGCAACCAAAATTATGTTCAAAGCGCTATGCACACGCCATCTAGCTTTGGCAACACAGCAAACTTAGGAGGACAAACCGTTGCAACAGCATCCTCTGCTTTTCATATTTATACTTTAGATTGGACTGCCGACAAAATGGAGTTTAGCGTGGATGGCGTTAAACATTATACTTATAATCCTTCGGTGAAAAACGCAAGTACTTGGCCTTTTGATAAGGAACAGTATCTCTTGTTAAACCTTGCTATACAAGGCAATATTGCAAACAGTTTTGTAGAAGATGCTCTAGTTATTGATTACATCAGAATTTATCAGTAATTCTTGATTTTGAAACTGTTAGTTTGTAAATCTAGCTAAAATCAGCAAAAACCCAATAAGTCATCTATTCGAAGAATTTAAAACCAATCTTTGAGTATTTGACTTTTTTTGTATCTAATATTTTTTTTCTAGCCTACTTACTACCAAAACAGATTATTCAAAGTATCGCCTTGAACATTAGGTATATTTTTTTGCAAAACATTAATCAGCTTTCCTCTTCTACAAAAAGAGTTGATTGCATTTTGGTGTACAATTAGTATTATAATAATCAAAAGTTTTTTCCTCATCGGGTGATCATAGATTATTGTCTTGTTATACTGCATTATTATTTTCGGAAGCCTCAAAATATTTATAGTTTACTAAATAAAAAATATATACCCATTCCATTTTTCCGTTTTTTATAATTCAAGATGTTTTTTTAGTAGGTGGATACAAGTTTAGTAAAGTGACAGACAAAACGAATTGGTGTATTTTTACTGTATTTTTGAAATTTCTATTAATTTTTTTTACTAAACACACAAAAACATCATATTTTTTAGTAATTTGCATAAAATTAATTTTTGAAAAATGACAGCAATAACCCGATTATTTGATTTTCCGTATTACCAATTAAAGCATTTTAATCTTGTAGATTCATTGGTTACCAAAAGTAATGGAGTTTGGGTAAAAACTTCAACCGAGGAATACATTGCAAAAGCCAATGCAATTTCTAGGGCATTATTACTAATGGGAGTTAAAAAAAATGATAAAATTGCAGTTATTTCAAGTAGTAACAGAACGGAGTGGCACATCATGGACATAGGGATTCTTCAAACTGGAGCTCAAAATGTACCAATGTATCCAACAATTTCTGAACATGATTATGAATATATTTTAAATCATTCTGAAGCCATTTATTGTTTTGTTTCTGATGAAGAAGTTTTGACTAAACTAAATGCAATAAAACACAATGTTCCTAACCTTAAACGAATATATTCATTTAATGAAATTAAAGGTTGCAATAACTGGAACGAATTGCTTGTTTTAGGCAATGACGCCTTTAATCAGGACGAAGTTGAAAACAGAAAAAATAATGTACTACCCCAAGAGTTAGCTACTATAATCTACACTTCCGGAACTACGGGACAGCCAAAAGGTGTTATGCTTTCTCATAACAATATAGTTTCAAATGTGCTAGATTCCGCAGATAGAATTCCTTTTGCAGCTGGAAAGAGTCGCGCTTTAAGTTTTTTACCCATTTGTCATATATATGAACGAATGGTTACTTACATCTACCAATTTATGGGTTGTTCTATTTATTTTGGCGAATCCATAGAAAAAATTTCAGATAATATAAAAGAAGTGCAACCTACTGTTATGACTGGTGTTCCCAGATTAATTGAAAAAGTTTATGATAAAATAATTGCAAAAGGTTCAGAACTTACTGGAATTAAGAAAAAATTATTCTTTTGGGCTGTCGAAATCGGTTTGCAATATGAACCAAATGGAACCAATGGATTGTGGTATGATATACAGTTAAAGCTAGCTAGAAAGTTAATTTTCAGCAAATGGAAAGCTGGGCTTGGCGGAAAATTGAACTTGATTGTAAACGGAAGTGCCGCTTTGCAACCCAGATTGGCTCGCATATTTGCAGCAGCAGAAATTCCTGTTATGGAAGGCTACGGTTTAACTGAAACTTCACCTGTGATTTCAGTAAATGACCAAAGAAATAATGGATTTAAAATTGGGACAGCTGGGCGAATAATTAATAACGTCGAAATTAAAATTGCCGCTGATGGCGAAATTCTATGCAAAGGACCTAATGTTATGCTGGGTTACTTTAAGGACGAAAAACTTACCAATGAAGCTATAATTGATGGCTATTTTCATACCGGCGACATAGGAGAGGTAGACAAGGATAATTTTCTAAAAATTACCGATCGAAAAAAAGAAATATTCAAAACATCTGGCGGAAAGTATATCTCCCCTCAATTATTAGAAAATGCTATGAAGCAATCCCGTTTTATAGAGCAAATTATGGTGATTGGTGATGGACAAAAAATGCCGGCGGCCTTCATACAACCTAATTTTGAATTTGTTAAAAATTGGGAAGAATTACATGGAATGGACATCGATTCAACAAATGAGCAAATAGTTTCTAACCCTAAAGTTATCAAACGAATTCAGGAAGAAGTTAACATGCTAAATGAAAAATTTGGCAATTGGGAAAAAATAAAGAGATTTGAATTGACACCCGACATTTGGTCAATTGATGGTGGACACCTTACTCCTACTATGAAATTAAAGCGCAAAATAGTAATGGAAAAATACCTTGATTTATTCCATAAAATTTACAATTAACTGGTTCAGAATAAAGTCATTTGAAACTAATTCAGATTGATTTTAGTATTTAGCCATTAATCCGAAAATGAAAAAATTAAACTCCTTAAGAAATTTTGGAGTTTTTTTTTAAAATATTCATAAAATATTATGCGTGCATAGTATTTTTAATTATCTTTGAAATCGTTATAGTAAAATATGAAAGACAAAACAATAGATTACATACTTAGGGCCACATGGCAGGCTGTATCAAGAATGTACAACGAAGAAGCGACAAAGTATGGTGCAACAATGGCAACGGGTTTCACTTTGTTAAGTATAGATAAAGAAGGAGGAACGCCATCAACAGCATTAGGTCCAAAGATGGGAATGGAAGCAACAAGCCTTACCAGAACATTGAAATCGATGGAAGAGAAAGAGCTAATCACCAGAGAAAAAAACCCAGAAGATGGCCGAGGCGTTTTGATTTATCTTACAGAATTTGGAAAAGAAAAAAGAGAATTGTCTAAAAACACCGTTTTAAAATTTAATGAAGCCGTAAGAAAAAACATTTCTGATGAACAACTTCAACATTTTATGGAAGTTTCAGAAATCATCAATGAATTAATTTCCGACAAGAAAATATTTTAGAAGAAAAAGAGATTAGAATATAGATAATAGAAAATAGATTATTTTTTATTAACTATAAACCATAAACAAAAAACTATAAACAGTTTAAAATGAAAAGATCTATTAAAAAAGTAGCGGTAATTGGATCCGGAATAATGGGTTCAGGAATTGCTTGTCATTTTGCCAATATTGGAGTTCAGGTTTTACTTTTGGATATTATTCCAAAAGAACTCACAGAAGCTGAATCCAAAAAGGGATTGACTTTGGAAAGCAAAATGGTACGAAATCGATTGGTAAATGATAGCTTGGCTAATGCTTTAAAATCAAAGCCATCGCCTATTTATCATCAGAAATTTGCCAATCGAATCACGACTGGAAATACTACTGATGATATAGCGAAGATTTCTTCTGTAGATTGGATTATTGAAGTAGTTGTGGAACGTTTGGACATAAAAAAAATGGTTTTCGAACAAATTGAAAAATACCGCAAACCAGGAACTTTAATTACCTCTAATACTTCAGGAATTCCAATTCATTTTATGAGCGAAGGACGAAGCGAAGATTTTCAGAAACATTTCTGTGGAACACACTTTTTCAATCCAGCACGTTACCTAAAATTATTTGAAATTATTCCCGGCCCTCAAACATCAGCCAAGGTTTTGGACTTCCTTACAATATATGGAGAGAAATTCTTGGGCAAAACTTCGGTCGTGGCCAAAGATACTCCTGCTTTTATTGGAAACAGAATAGGAATTTTCGGAATCCAAAGTTTGTTTCATTTGGTTAAAGAATTGGGATTGACGATTGAAGAAGTCGATAAACTCACAGGAGCAGTTATTGGAAGACCCAAATCAGCCACGTTTAGGACGGTTGATGTGGTTGGTTTGGATACTTTGGTGCACGTTGCCAACGGAATCTACGAAAACTGTCCGAACGATGAACAACACGAACTATTCAAATTACCGGATTTCATCAACAAAATGATGGAAAACAAATGGTTGGGAAGTAAAACTGGCCAAGGTTTTTATAAAAAAGTGGGAAGAGATATTCTGTCTTTGGATTTGGATACAATGGAATATCGTCCGGCTAAAAAAGCTTCGTTTGCTACTTTGGAACTCACAAAAACCATCGATAAGCCAATTAATCGCTTCAAGGTTTTGGTAAAAGGGAAAGATAAAGCAGGCGAATTCTACAGAAGAAGTTTTGCTGCGATGTTTGCTTATGTTTCGAATAGAGTTCCAGAAATCACAGACGAATTTTACAAAATCGACGATGCAATGAAAGCCGGTTTCGGATGGGAAAATGGTCCTTTCGAAATTTGGGATGCTATTGGAGTTGCCAACGGAATCGAAATGATTAAAGACGAAGGTTTGAGTTCACCTGCTTGGGTTAGTGAGATGTTAGGTTCTGGAACTTCAAGTTTTTATTCTGTTAAAGAAGGAGCCACTTATTTTTATAATATTCCAAATAAAACGCAAACTAAGGTTCCTGGACAAGATGCTTTTATTATTTTAAACAACATTCGCGAAAGCAAAAAAGTATGGAGCAATAGCGGAGCAATTATACAAGATTTAGGTGATGGAATTTTGAATTTAGAATTCCAATCCAAGATGAATACCATTGGTGGCGATGTTTTACAAGCCATCAACAAAGCAATCGATTTATCTGAAAAAGAATATCAAGGTTTGGTTATTGGAAACCAAGGAGCGAATTTCTCTGTCGGTGCCAATATCGGAATGATATTTATGATGGCGGTCGAACAAGAATATGAAGAACTGAATATGGCTATCAAAATGTTCCAAGACACGATGATGCGGGTGCGTTATTCAGGAATTCCAGTTGTGGTTGCACCTCACGGAATGACTTTGGGTGGCGGTTGCGAAATGAGTATGCACGCAGACAAAGTGGTTGCTGCAGCAGAAACATACATTGGATTGGTAGAATTCGGTGTTGGCGTAATTCCAGGTGGTGGCGGATCGAAAGAAATGGCGTTAAGAGCTTCCGATTTATTTCGTAAAAATGATGTCGAACTAAATGTTTTGCAAGAATATTTTCTTACTGTGGCTATGGCCAAAGTTTCGACTTCAGTTCACGAAGCTTTTGACTTGGGAATTTTACAAAACGGAAAAGATGTTGTCGTAGTCAATAAAGACCGTCAAATTGCCGAAGCCAAAAAACACGCTTTGTTGATGGCAGAAGCCGGTTATACTCAACCGATTCGCAGAAATGACGTTAAAGTTTTGGGAAAACAAGCTTTAGGAATGTTCTTGGTTGGAACGGATCAAATGGAAGCTGGTAAATTCATTTCGGAACACGACAAGAAAATTGCCAACAAATTAGCTTATGTAATGGCTGGCGGCGATTTATCGGAACCAACATTGGTAAGTGAACAATATTTATTAGATATAGAAAGAGAAGCATTTTTGTCGCTTTGCACGGAAAGAAAAACATTGGAAAGAATTCAATTTATGTTAACCAAAGGGAAACCGTTGAGAAATTAGAAAATAGAACAAAGAGAATAGAATATAGATTTTATACAATAGAACTGTCTATTTTTTATACTCTATTTTCTATACTCTTAAAAATAAAAATTATGAAAACAGCCTATATAGTAAAAGCATACAGAACTGCCGTGGGAAAAGCCCCAAAAGGAGTATTCCGTTTCAAACGCCCTGATGAATTGGCAGCCGAAACCATTCAATATATGATGAATGAATTGCCGGATTTCGATAAGAAGCGAATTGACGACGTGATGGTGGGTAATGCCATGCCCGAAGCCGAACAAGGTTTGAACGTAGGACGATTAATTTCTTTAATGGGATTGAAAATCGAAGATGTTCCAGGTGTGACGGTCAATAGATATTGCGCTTCTGGATTGGAAACAATCGGAATGGCTACTGCCAAAATCCAATCTGGAATGGCGGATTGCATCATTGCCGGTGGAGCCGAAAGTATGAGTTTTATCCCAATGGGTGGATATAAACCAACTCCTGATTATGCTGTCGCTGCAGCTGGACACGAAGATTATTATTGGGGAATGGGATTGACTGCCGAAGCTGTCGCAAAACAATACAACATTTCGAGAGCTGATCAAGATGAGTTTGCTTTTCAATCTCATAATAAAGCTTTGAAAGCACAAGCCGAAGGTAAATTCGACAAACAAATTGTTCCCATAACTATCGAGCAAACGTTCATCAATGAAAATGGCAAAAAAGAAACCAAATCATACATTGTAAATAAAGATGAAGGTCCAAGAGCGGGAACTTCTGTGGAAGCCTTGGCTGGATTAAGACCTGTTTTTGCTGCTGATGGAAGTGTAACCGCTGGAAATTCATCTCAAATGAGCGATGGTGCCGCTTTCGTTTTGATTATGAGCGAAGAAATGGTCAAGGAGTTAAACCTCTCTCCTATTGCACGTTTGGTCAACTTTGCTTCAGCAGGAGTTGAACCAAGAATTATGGGAATCGGTCCCGTAAAAGCAATTCCAAAAGCTTTGAAACAAGCGGGTTTGACTTTAAATGATATTGACTTAATCGAATTAAATGAAGCTTTTGCGTCTCAAGCACTAGCGGTAACAAGAGAACTTAACCTGAATCCAGATATCATCAATGTTAATGGTGGTGCAATCTCACTAGGACATCCTCTAGGTTGTACCGGTGCAAAATTGTCAGTTCAATTATTCGACGAAATGAAAAGACGCGGAAATAAATACGGAATTGTTTCTATGTGTGTGGGAACTGGACAAGGAAGTGCAGGGATTTATGAATTGCTTTAAGAAGAATAAAGAGCAGAGATTAAAGAATATAGAGAAGAGTAGCTAAACATCGAAAATATATAAACGGACAAACATTTAATCTATTAGAAAAAAGTATAAGAATTTCAAATAATGACTATGGGTTTCCAAAATGAGCTGAAATTAAAGTCGACATTTTAAATCTTTATTCTATTTTCTATATTCTTTACTCTAAAATCTAAAATCTAAAATTTTAAAAAATGGCAAATAAAACACGCGGTGGTCAATTCATCGTAAAAGAGACAAAATGCGAAGATATCTTCACTCCAGAAGATTTGAATGAAGAGCAATTAATGATGCGTGACTCTGTAAAAGAGTTCGTGGACAAGGAAATTTGGCCTTACAAAGACCGATACGAAAAGAAAGATTACGCACTCACAGAAGAAACGATGCGAAAAGCCGGTGACTTAGGATTTCTAAGCGTCGCTGTCCCTGAAGCTTACGGTGGGATGGGAATGGGATTCGTTAATACCGTTTTGGTTTGCGATTATATTTCAGGAGGAACTGGCTCTTTCTCGACCGCTTTTGGAGCGCATACCGGAATTGGAACAATGCCAATTACGTTGTACGGATCCGAAGAACAAAAACAAAAATACGTTCCAAAACTGGCTTCTGGCGAATGGTTTGGTGCCTATTGCTTGACTGAACCAGGAGCAGGATCGGATGCCAATTCAGGTAAAACAAAAGCAGTTTTATCCGAAGATGGAAAATATTATAGTATTACTGGTGGGAAAATGTGGATTTCCAATGCTGGTTTTTGTTCAGTGTTTATTGTTTTTGCTCGCATTGGCGATGATAAAAACATTACGGGTTTCATTGTAGAAAATGATCCTGCAAATGGAATCTCAATGGGCGAAGAAGAACATAAATTAGGAATTCGTGCTTCTTCCACTAGACAGGTTTTCTTCGCAGATACCAAAGTTCCAGTCGAAAATATGCTTTCCGAAAGAGGAAACGGTTTCAAAATAGCAATGAATGCCTTAAATGTAGGTCGTATAAAGCTAGCTGCTGCATGTCTTGATGCACAAAGAAGAGTAACTTCTGATGCTATAAAATATGCTAACGAAAGAGTACAATTTAACACACCAATAGCACAATTTGGTGCAATACGTTTGAAATTAGCCGAAATGGCGACATCTTGTTATGCCGGCGAAAGTGCCACATACAGAGCTGCAAAAGATATTGAAGACAGAATTATAGCTAGAGAATTGGAAGGAACCTCGCATCAAGAAGCGGAATTGAAAGGTGTTGAAGAATTTGCCATTGAATGTTCTATCCTGAAAGTAGCAGTTTCTGAAGATGTTCAGAATTGTGCCGACGAAGGAATCCAGATTTTTGGTGGAATGGGATTTTCTGAGGATACGCCGATGGAAAGTGCTTGGCGAGATGCTAGAATTGCTAGAATTTATGAAGGCACGAATGAAATCAACAGAATGCTTTCGGTGGGAATGTTGATTAAAAAAGCATTCAAAGGTCATGTAGATTTATTAGGTCCAGCCACAAAAGTTCAGGAAGAATTAATGGGAATACCATCTTTTGACACACCTGATTATTCCGAATTGTTTGCCGAAGAAAAAGAAATGTTGACCAAATTGAAAAAAGCATTCCTTATGGTTGCTGGTGGTGCCGTCCAAAAATACGGTCCAGATTTAGAAGGTCACCAACAATTATTGATGGCTGCCGCCGATATTTTAATCGAAATTTATATGGCAGAAAGTACCGTATTGCGAACTGAAAAATTAGCCAAGGCAGCAGGAGAAACTAAAGTGCAAGAGCAAATTGCCATGGCAAAATTATACTTGTATAAAGCAGTTGACGTAATCACTCAGAAAGGGAAAGAAAGTATTATTTCCTTTGCCGAAGGCGATGAACAACGAATGATGTTGATGGGCTTAAGACGTTTTACAAAATACACCAATATGCCAAATATTATTGGCTTAAGGGAAATGATTACCACAAAATTAGTTACAGAAAACGAATACTGTTTCTAATTTTCAAGATTGTTTTTAGTAGTTTAGTTTGTTGAGAAAAGAGAGGATGATTTAAAAACCGTCCTCTCTTTTTGTTTGAAATTGCTAAATAAAAACTGAAAAAATAATCAGTATAACTTGTTAACTCACGAATCCTTTTGTGTGGACATAAAAAAAATAACCGGTTGAAAATTTAGAAAAAACTATTAAAAGATTGTTTATCAGAACAAAATTATACGACATCAAAAATTCCACACTAAGGGTTTCGAGCGGTAGCGCAGGCAGCAGCTGCAAGTGTTATCTTTTGTTGCATTCGCTACAGTCATTTATTTAATGGCCACTTTTAAATTTAGCATGAAATGTAGACCCTTTGCCCAAACTGCTTTCGATGTCGATACGTCCTCCGTTTAGTTTCATGAAGTCGTAACTCAACATAAGGCCCAAACCAGTACCCTTTTCTCCAGCTGTTCCATCGACGCTTTGTTTTTTATTAATAGAGAATAATTCCCTTCTATATTCATCAGAAATCCCTACTCCGCTGTCTGAAACGGATATTTGAACTAGTCCGTTTGGCAATAATTTGGCCGTCAAACTTACAAAACCGTCCTTATGAGTGAACTTAATGGCATTGTTCACCAGATTTCTAATTACGAATTCTATTTGATTTTTGTCACCAATTATGGTCAGAGCGTCGTCTACCGAGAAACTTAGATGTATTCCTTTTTCTAATGCTACCTTTTGATAAACGTCAAATATGATTGAGGTAATGTCTTTCACTTTTATGGTCTCTTCATTAAATTGGGATTCCCCCATTTGTACCATCGCCCAAGTGATCAAATTGTCGGCCATTTTAATTGTACTGTCAACTGAGTCGCTAAGTTGCTTGCTCATAGTCAGAATATCATCCTTGTCAAGACTGTCAAAATGATCAATTAACAAAGTGGAGAACGACTTCAAAGAACTAAGAGGGCTTCTTAAGTCATGAGCTACAATACTAAAAAATTTATCCTTAGTCGCATTTAGTTTTTCTAGTTGATGACTTTGTTCTGAGATTACTTGAATATTGTTTGTTAGGTCTGCATTTACTTTTGAGAGTTGCTTCAACAATTCCTCAGATTTTCTTTTAGCGTTCAATAATTCTATCTCGTACTTCTTACGCTGCGTAATGTCTAGTACAATAAATTGAATATAGCTGTGCTGTTTCTCATCGGCACTTTGCTTAATTGCATTGACAAGCACTGGAAAGCGAGTTTCATCCTTTCTAATAAAATCAAAATTAATTTGACTGACCTCACCGTGCATATTCAGCAATGGAGCAAAATGCGTTTCGTAGTAAATTTTACCTCCAATGGAAAGAAAGTCTTCGAATCTTTTGTTTTCAATGATTTCTTCGCGAGAATAACCGGTTAACGCCAAGAAAGTAGCATTCACATGTATAAGGGTGCCATCCTCAATGGTGTATAAATAGCCACAAGGTGAATTATGATATAAGGTTTTGAAATCTAATTCCATAGGTTATTCTACCGACTAATTAAAAATTTCTTTATGCTCAGAATGGTTTCTTCCGGTTCGCTCAAATGTGGACAATGTCCTGTTGCTTTCAGGAGGGTTATTTGACTGCCTTTAATGTGTTGTTGTACATAGTCACCCACATGTAACGGGGCTATCACATCTGACGAAGACTGAAGTATTAGGGTAGGTACTGTTATTTTTTCTAAATCCGCTCGATTATCTCCTAAAAAAGTTACGCGCGCAAAATGTTTGGCAATTTCGGGATTATTGCGGCAAAAACTATTTTTTAATTCTTGTGCTAATTCTGGCCGTTCAGGATTTCCCATAATTACAGGGGTAATGGCACTCGACCATCCTAGATAATTAGAATCAAGGGCTTCCATTAATTCATCTATACTTTCCTTCGAAAATCCCCCATCATACGAATGGTCGCTGATGTACCGAGGAGAGGGACCAATCATGATGACACTATCAAATGCAGCAGGATTTTTTATGGAAGCTAGTGCACCTATCATGGCGCTTACAGAATGTCCGACCAAGATGACATCTTTTAAGCCTAGTTCCTCAATAAGATCAAGAAGGTCGTCTGCGTGTGCTTGGAGGGAATTGTATTTGTCAAAATCGTATGCATCAAGATCAGATTGGCCTGAGCCCACCAAATCAATAAGTACAATTTTGTAAGTAGTTTCAAATGCAGGGGTAATAAATCGCCACATGTTTTGATCGCAACCATAACCATGAACCAGTAGCATTGTCTTTTCGCCTTGCCCTGTAATCTGGGCATTAAGTTTTTTCTCTGATTTTGTCATGAAGCTAGAGTTTTACAGTATTTGCCAAAAATAGGCAAAATTATCATGCAACTCATCTATAATACTTTATATTATTCTTAAGTAATTATTAGTGCTCGCTTATAATTCTAAAACTCTACCCTCAATGATTTGTCATTGCTACATTATTTAATTATTTACTTTTGTTGCCTAGTAGGTTTCCTATTGCAATGGTTACAATGGCTGGAAACTTATAACATGAACGGGTGCGAAATCGAATTTTCGATAACTATTCGAATATCAAAGCACCCCAGTGTACAAGAATATTTTTATTTAAGGGAAGACCTCGCACAGCTGAGGCACATCCCAACAAAAATGGCTACAAAGTGATGTATAACTTCTAGAAAAAGTAATCAAGCAAATCAGGTTGTTTTTTTACTTACAAAACTGTGCGCTGCGTTGATATACAGTCCCGTTTATAACTTTTAATAAAATTTTTTTGTATATTCGTCTGCAATTAATGTTAAAATAATAATTTATGGCGTCTTTAAACCCAAATACTAATGTGCTTGGAATCGTTTTTGCAAAGCACTTGTTAAGAAGAGCTAGTTTTGTTTATTCCAAAACGGTAATAGATCAATTTTCTTTATTAACACCTTCGCAAGCCCTAGATTTATTACTAGCGAATACGCCGCTAACATTACCTGTACCCTACGATCCGCAACCAACTTCGGCACCTGATGGTTTCTGGACAGAATCAACTAATCCTCCATACAGTTTTATTAGCCAACCCCGAAAACGATCAATTGTTGCAGGTTGGTGGTGGTTTAATGCCATTAATAGCCCTACCTTAAAATACAAGTTATGCCATTTTCTCTCTACACGATTTACAGTTGAGAAAAGCCTTTGTGGAGCATCAACTTATTTTTATGACCATCTTAGATTACTACTGTTTTATTCCTATGGGAATTACAAAACTTTGGCAAAAAAAATGACTCTTGATAATTCAATGCTGACTTATTTAAATAATACCACAAATAGCAAATCAGCACCAAATGAAAATTATGCTAGAGAATTTTTTGAGTTATTCACAATAGGTAAAGGTCCACAAATTACTGCTGGAAATTATACTACTTACACTGAAAACGATATTATAGCCGCAGCAAGAGTATTAACTGGTTTTAAAGTAAAATCAGATCGATCTGTTATTGACCCCATTACAGGAATTCCCAAAGGATATAATGTATATTCTGCACATGAAAATAAAGAAGCTAAAGTGTTTAGTGCGGCTTTTGGCAATACGGTTATTCCATCGGCTACCGATGCAAATGGGATGGATATCGAATTGAATTCTTTTGTAGATATGGTCTTCAATCAGAAGGCTACTGCTAGAAATATATGTAGAAAAATGTATATTTATTTTGTAAAAAGTACCATTTCACAAGAAGTAGAAACAGACATTATTATACCATTAGCAGATGATTTATACAATAACGGTTATGAAATAGCACCTGTACTTAGAAAACTGCTTGAAAGTCAACATTTTTATGATTTAGATGACACAAATAAAACTGATGAAACTTTGGGTGGCATCATAAAATCCCCTCTTCAACAAATTTCTGAAATTGTAACCTATCTCAAAGCCACTATTCCAAACCCAACAACCAATCCAGTCGAATTTTATATTAATTTTTGGAATAACTTTGTACACGACACCTTTTTGTTGGGTGCAAATATGGTGTTGTTTGATCCCGAAAGCGTTGCCGGTCATCTTGCCTATTATCAGTCTCCGTCGTATGACAAAAACTGGATTTCATCCTCTACTCTAATTGCAAAATACAGACTGGGCGAATCGCTGTTAGACGGTTTTAATCGAATAAAAGGCAATGCTAATATCAGGGCCAAAATCAATATTTCAACTGTAATCAAAAACGGCAATTTGATTTCTAATGCTGCAGATGCCTATACACTTACGGCGGAGCTTTGCAACGCTTTGTTTGCTCAAGTTCCAGATACAGCTAGAATAAATTATTTTATGAATTCTTTTCTTTTACAAGGCTTACAGGATTATTATTGGTCTAGTGCGTGGGGCTCTTATTTATCCAATAACAACAATTCGGTTGTGGAACCAAGATTAAAATTATTGGTTAGCAAGATTTTGAGTGCTCCAGAATCCCAAATTTTTTAATACGCCGTACAAAAGAAAAATTATTTTTTTATTTTAAAGATAAAAATTATGAAAAGAAGAAGTTTTATAAAATTATCATCGACAGCTAGTGCTCTAAGCCTATTGCCTACTGATGTTTTTGCGCTATTCAAGTCGGCTGGAATGGAAACTTGCCCTAATATAAACGGCAAAAAAATTGTTCTTATTCAGTTAGCAGGTGCCAATGATGGGTTAAACACTATTGTGCCCATAAATCAATATGATAAATACGCCAGTTTGAGACCTAATATTAAATTAAGTAATTCTGGAACTAATAGTATAATTAATTTAGACACTACCCTAAACCTGACTGATCAAGTGGGTTTGCACCCCTCACTTCTGGGGTTCAAAAGCCTATATGACAAAGGATTGATGCGCATTATTCAAGGCGTTGGGTATCCTATTCAGGACAAATCTCATTTCAAATCGACTGACTTGTGGCTCACCGGAGGCGATGGAACTCCAGCAAATAACACTTCACAAAGTGGTTGGGTAGGACGTTTTTTAGAAAACTATTATAGTAATTTTATCGAAGCCAATTTCCCCCTAGGCATTCAATTGGGCAGTAGCGAAAATTCTTTGGGTTTCCATGGCGAAGTCGAACACGGCTTATCATTAAATATTAATGGTCAAGATCCTGCTGGGTTTTATTCGGTCATTAATGGTTTAGGAGGTCCCGCGCCTGATGCAATTCCAAATTCAGAATATGGCAATTTATTGAAGTTTATTTTAGAGAACGATACGTCATCTAATACTTATGCCCAAACGATATCTGCTGCATTCAATAGTGGTAGTAATTCGTTAACCTATCCCAATTCGAGTTTGGCAGACCAACTCAAAACAGTAGCCCGATTTATCTCTGGCGGATTGCAAACTAAAGTTTATTTGGTAAAAATAGGTGGATTTGATACCCATGATTTGCAAGTTGCCAGCAATGCAACATCGCACTTAGGCAAACATGCCGATTTGCTGACCCAAATTTCAGAATCAATTAATACATTTATTACCGATTTGAATAATCAAAACAAAAGTGACGATGTTGTGGCAGTCACGTTCTCGGAATTTGGAAGAAAAGCTGCCGAAAACGGAAACTTAGGAACCGATCACGGAGAAATTGCACCAATGTTTGTATTTGGAAGCGCTATTGCTCCCGGCGTATCAGGAACCAACATCAATTTAAACGAGGCGGTTGCGGGAAATAATTTTCAAATCAAAACCGTGCAACACGACTACCGACGTGTCTTTAGTACTATCTTGCAAGATTGGTTTGGTGCCGATAATTCGACTCTTGATTTAACTTTTTACAATACCACAACCAATTCAGGGTTTACTGATTCGAAAATAACCAATCTTATCAAATCGCAAAATACGGTTCCCTCTAGTTGCTATGCCAATAAATCATTGGGATTTGATAATTTTGAAATTAAAAATGACATCGTAATCTATCCTAACCCAAGCTCCGAAATTATCAGTATACATTCTATCTACAACATCCATTCCGTCAACGTTTATTCTATGGACGGCAGAAGTATTCAAACCTATGTAAATCCATTGACCAGCAATGATTTTACGATTAAAGTTCAAAATTTATCGGTGGGTATTTACACTTTGAAAGTAAATACAAATAGCAATACTTTTTCGAAAAAAATTATTATCCGACGCTAATTGATGAGAATATTTTGTAATGTCAACTACATTTATAAAATAGTCCAAAGCAAATTAGTATAATGAAGATATAGTATGATAATAGTCCATTTTTATTAGACTTTCTTGACCCGCGTTCCGATAATTATAGGGACGAACAAGCGAAGTAATACACAACTGGTATAAAAAGCGAAAAATTAATCATTATCAACCCGATACCGGACGAATCGGTTCGTGTAGACACAATAAAAATAACCATTTAAAAACAAAAAAAACTATTAAAAGATTGGTAAATATTTAACCCATCAATGTTTTTTAATTGCCTCCAGCTTTAGCTGGGGGAATATTAAGAAATATAGCATTGGCTTTAGCCAAAAAGCTTGCTATTTTGTCTAAAGCCAAGAAAAATCACCCAAACTTATCCCTTCAGCTAAAGCTGGAGGCAATTAAAGTATTAAAAATTGGACAAGCTGAATAGCTACAAAGATTGCTTTATAACCTCATCATAACACCTTATAACAAAATACCACACGAAAGGATTCGCGAGCGCAATATCATTAAGTTAAGGGATTTTGTCGATGATTTTGTCATTCTGACGAAGGAAGACCCGAGAGCTTGCTCGAACAGGCGGAGCAATCTCAACAAACGAGAGCAACCAACACGAGATTCTTCCTTCTTCTGACATGAGCACAGCGAACTGGCGCAGCAATAACAAATAAAGCTCAAATTAATAACATTGAATGCAAGCGTCTCTCTCGTATACACTAGAAATTTTTTTTCTTAGACTAGATTGTGGATACAAACGAGACGCTTACGCCAGCCTTTGAAGTTATTTCAGCTTCCGCCAGAAAAGGACAGGGACATTTTAAATGCTATAGCCAAAAAGTAGCCTATTTTGGCTATAGTCAATGCTACAATACGCTATATGTTTTAGCGAAATCTGATGCAATTGAAAAAAAGTTGTTGTCTGAATTGTTAGAATAAAAAAATACCATATTTTACAGTATCTAAGGTCATATAAATATTTTTATTTTACTGAAATACAGGTAATTAAA
>CAMCTL010000027.1 GCA_945878515.1 Flavobacterium psychrophilum
GCATCGTCAGAATTGAAGGCTACAAGTACACCTTGATTGTGCATCAATGCGCCATTATATGGGATAGCATCATTTACTTCAAATTTGTAAGCCCACCAATCCGAGAAAGTCGAAGCACCAACGCCGTGTTCCCTCATTTCGTCTGCAACTTTGTAGCCTTCAAGAATATGAGTATAGGTATTAACTCTAAAATTAAATTTTTCCGCAACTTTCATTAGCATTAAAATTTCGGATTGCACATAAGAATGACAAGTGATAAAACGCTCTTTATTAAGGATTTCGGCAATGGTCTGCAATTCTAAATCAACTCTTGGAGACTTAATCTTGTCTTTCTTAGAACTTGCATTGTATTTTTTCCATGTATCATCATATTCTTTGGCACGTTGAAAATAATCGGTAAATACTTGTTCGACACCCATCCGACTTTGTGGAAAACGACTAGGAACTACATCAGCCCAATTGGATTGTTTAACATTTTCACCCAATGCAAACTTGATAAATTTGGGTTGCTCTTTGTATAACATTTCTTCTGGAGACAGTCCCCATTTCCATTTCACGATTGCAGAACGACCGCCTATAGGATTTGCCGAACCGTGTAATAACTGCGAAATAGTAACTCCACCAGCTAAATCTCTATAAATATTGATATCTTCTGAATTGACAACATCTTCTATAGTAACTTCGGCACTAGAGTTGTGACCGCTCTCGTTTACGCCTCTTGAAATGGCAATATGCGAATGTTCATCGATAATTCCGCTAGTTAAATGTTTTCCTTTTGCATCAATAATCGTAGCCGAAGCATCGGATATGTTTTTTCCAACAGTAGCAATTTTCCCGTTTTTAATTAAGACATCGGTTTCTTGAAGAATCCCTTCTTTTTCATTGGTCCAAACGGTGGCATTTTTGAAAAGTAAAGTTTGTTGCACTGGCTTTTCTATATTTCCAAAACCTATATTGGGGAATGTTACTGGAAAAACTGTATTCAGTTTGGCCGGTTTAGTAGTGTCTTTAACAACAACAAATGGCGAAGTTTTCGTGGCTGACCATTTCACTTCGGTTCCATTTGCCAAGACTGCTTTTCCAGAAAGGTTTTGAGTGTTTTCGACAAAGCCAGTCAATCGAGTAAAATTAGCATTAATAGTGTCTTTTGATTTTACTAATGCTGTAATCCAATTATTAGCAACCGAAAGTTTAGAATTTACTTTCTTTTTTCCTTCGCTTGTTATTTCTGATTTTGGAGTCGTAATTTCACCGTCAATTTTCCATTTGTAAGAATCATTGTCAATGGTTAAATCATAAGTACCGCGAATGTCTTTTGCATTGAGATCATTAACAATAAATTTAGTTCCTTGCACCCAATTCTCAAATAAAACCGTCTTTTCGTCAAAAATTTCTCCCGAAGTAATTACAAAATTAGCATAGCTTCCGTTTTTTAAACTTCCAATTTCATTGCTTTTTCCAAGAATAGAAGCAGGAACTGTTGTTAAAGATTCCAGTGCTTTAGTTTTATCAAAACCAAATTTTATTGACCTTAAAAGATTGTTTCTAAAATCTTCGATTTTTTTTAATTTATCGGTTGTAAGCGCAAAAACTACATTATTATCTGACAGTGCTTTTAAATTGGTTGGTGCTTGGTTCCAAAAGCGTAAATCCTTTAAATCCATTTGATTCGCTTGATATGGATTTGACACATCATACGCTTCTGGGAAATTAATTGGAATAATGAATTTTGAATTCGTGTTTTTAATTTCTTCAATTCTTTCAAATTCATTACCGGAGCCTTTCAAAACGTAATTTATCCCAAATTCTTTTCCAATTTTTGAAGCTCTCAAACTATTGAGTTTATCCTCGGCTGTGAAAATTTGGACTAACTTTTCATTATTTGTTAATGCTTCCAATGACAAATCTGGAGTTTTTGAATTCCCGTTTTTGTACCAATTTTGGTCTAAGTACATCTGCCGAAGCAATGCTGTCATTCCCATTAATGAAGTTGGATAAGACTGGTTTGTTATAACACTTCTGGTAAATCCAAAATGATTGGATACTTTGTTAGATAATATTCGAGTATTTTTATAGCTGTTATTTAAAGCAACTAAAGTTCCAGTTCCGCGAGCAATTCCATCTTGAACATGCGTTCCAACTACGCCAAAACCAGCTTTTAGCAACTCTTCTGCTTTTGTTTGGTCGTATTTAAAATTTTCAAAAGCATTAACCTCAGCACGAATATTCTCATTCCAATAATAACCTTCCCTTTTTGTATCGTATAGCAATCCTCGTCCTGGATTTGGATTGCCTTTTGGTTTTTCTATTCCAAAATCAGTGTAAATATCAATAAATGAAGGATAAATAGTTTTTCCTTCTAGGTTTACTGTCTTACAGTTTTTTGGAATTGAAATGTTGTTCCCAGCACTTACAACTTTCCCGTTTTGAATGAGTAAACTGCCATTTTCAATGATTTGCGTTGGAGTAATGTAAATCTTTGCATTTGTAAAAACAGTATAAGTATTGTTTTTGCTTTGCACACTTTCATTATTTGGGAAATAATCTTGGGCATTAATTTTCGTGATAAAAATCGACAAAAAGACGAGTAGCAAAATTCTGTTCATAAATAGGTAAAATTAATTTGTTTGCTAATATATTAAAAGAATCATAATTTGTGATGGAATTGTTATATTTTAACGTTTGTTAGTTCTAAATATATCTATTACTTCCAACCATTTAAATTAAGATGGTATTTATTACAAATATTTTCACTAAATATTTAGTTTATTGAAATGTTTTCTATATTTTTAAAAAAAATAAAGTACTATGTTAGTCAAAGTTTTTGGAAGTGCCGTATTTGGAGTCGAAGCCACCACAATTACTGTAGAAGTCAATATGGATAAGGGAATTGGGTATCATTTGGTTGGTTTACCAGACAATGCCATTAAAGAAAGTAGCTACCGAATTGCAGCCGCTCTCAAAAATAATGGCTATGCTATGCCTGGCAAAAAGATAACTATCAATATGGCGCCAGCTGATTTGCGAAAAGAGGGTTCGGCTTATGATTTGACGCTTGCCATTGGAATCCTCGTAGCTTCGGCTCAAATAAAAGGTGACGAAATTGACCAATATATAATTATGGGAGAACTTTCGTTAGATGGAAGTTTGCAACCTATTCGTGGAGCGCTACCCATTGCTATAAAAGCGAAAGAAGAAGGTTTTAAAGGTTTTTTTCTACCGATGCAAAACGTTAAAGAAGCTGCAATTGTTGCAGGCCTTGATGTTTATGGTGTCGAAAATATTCAAGAAGTGATTGATTTTTTTGACGGAAAAGGTACTTTGCAACCCACAACCATCGATACAAGAGCCGAATTTTATAAAACTTTAGATTTTCCCGAATTCGATTTTTCTGATGTTAAAGGTCAAGAAAGTATAAAACGATGTATGGAAATTGCCGCAGCTGGAGGACACAATATCATTTTGATTGGCCCGCCGGGAGCAGGAAAAACAATGCTTGCCAAACGTTTGCCTAGCATTTTGCCACCAATGACTTTGCGAGAAGCTTTGGAAACTACAAAAATTCATAGTGTTGCTGGAAAATTGAAAGAAGTTGGTTTAATGAACCAACGGCCTTTCAGAAGTCCGCATCACACTATTTCTAACGTTGCTTTGGTTGGTGGCGGAAGTTATCCGCAACCAGGCGAAATTTCGATGGCACACAATGGCGTTTTGTTTTTGGATGAATTACCAGAATTCAAGCGAGATGTGCTCGAAGTAATGCGCCAACCGCTGGAAGATAGAGAAGTAACTATTTCGAGAGCTAAGTTTACCGTAACATATCCATCGTCTTTTATGTTGGTGGCTAGTATGAATCCAAGTCCAAGTGGTTTTTTTAATGATCCAGATTCGCCACAAACTTCTTCGCCACACGAAATGCAACGTTATTTGAGTAAAATTTCAGGACCATTATTGGATAGAATCGACATTCACATCGAAGTAACGCCAGTTCCTTTCGATAAATTATCCGAAGAGCAAAAAGCCGAAAGCAGTGTAGAAATTCGCAAACGAGTTACCGCAGCACGCGAAATCCAGACGGAACGTTTTGTGCAAATGGAAAATATCCATTACAATGCACAAATGAATACCAAACACATCCGGGAATATTGCGCTCTTGATGATGTTTCGAAACAATTATTGAAAACCGCAATGGAACGTTTGAATTTGTCAGCACGAGCGTATGATAGAATTTTGAAAGTAGCCCGAACTATCGCCGATTTAGAAGCATCTCCAAAAGTGATTTCGTCCCATATTGCCGAAGCGATTCAGTATAGAAGTTTGGATCGAGATGGGTGGTTGGGGTAGTTTTAGATTTTTGATTGCAGATTTTAGATTGCAGATTTTAGATTCTGGAGTTTAGTGCCGAAACCCAAGCTCCTGCTCCGCAAAGTCTGCGACTTTGAGGTAGTGATTTTCGGTTTGTAACCGATTTTGTTTTGGAATGCTTAATTTTATGTCAGTCAGAGACTGACGAACACATCCACAAAGTCGGAGACTTTGCATAGCGAGTTAAACACTAAATAAAGTGCAAAGTATCGATCAAATAATTATAGTTTTGTGTTTCCAAATAATATAGAATGAAAAAAATCCTACTGCTTTCGGATACGCACAGTCACATTGATGACAAAATTCTAAAATATGTTTCTCAGGCAGATGAAGTTTGGCATGCTGGCGATATTGGCGATTTGATTGTAACTGATACAATAAAAAAACTCAAACCATTGCGGTGTGTTTATGGCAACATTGATGACGATAAAGCTCGAATGGAATTCCCATTGCACAACCGATTTATGTGCGAAAATGTTGATGTTTGGATTACTCATATTGGTGGTTATCCAGGAAAATACAATCCCAACATTAAAACCGAAATGGCTCTAAATCCGCCCAAATTATTTATTTGCGGCCATTCGCACATTCTTAAAGTAATGTTTGACAAGAAAAATAATTTCTTGCATATAAATCCTGGAGCTGCTGGAAAAAGCGGTTTTCATCAAGTACGAACAATGTTGCGTTTTGCTATTGACGGCGATAAAATAAAGGATTTGGAAATCATTGAGATGGAAAAATAAATGAAGCTATTCCTAATGTAAAAATTTATATTTGATTATAAAATAGTAATTCTAGAAGATGATTTCCTGATTTGCAATTCGGGAGTTAACACTACTTTTTTCTCAATTTTTAGATTTTCGGTATTATTAATTTGTTCCAAAAAGACTTTGGCTGTCATTTTTCCCATTTCCAAAGGCGATTGGTCAACAGAGGAAATAGAAAGTTCCATAAACTTTGTAAAAGGCTCATTGCTAAAGCCGATAACACAAAATTCTTCTGGTATCTTTACACCTCTTTCATTTAAAACCTGAATCGCACCCAAAGCCGCGAAATCGCTAGTAGAAAATAAAGCATCTGGCGGATTTTGTAGATTCAATAATTGTTCCATTGCCAGTCTTCCGGCATCAACATTACTTTTTATCTGCAACACATAATTTTCATTAAATTCCATTTTATTATCCATCAAAGCCTTTTTAAATCCTTCGGTTCTATTTTGGAAAATTTCTAAAGATTGATCTCCTGTAAAATGTGCTATACGAGTGCATCCAACCTCAATAAGTTGTTTTGTAGCTAAATAACCCCCTTCAAAATCATCGATAGTTACAGAACTTACTCCATCAATATTTTTTTTTCTGTCAAAAAATATCAAGGGGACATTTTTATCTACCACGCGCTTAAAGGCTTGATTATTTTCTTCAATAACATTAGAAATTGACATCAAAATTCCGTCAACTTGAGCATTTAAGAGTGTATTAATAGTATCTAATTCCTTTTTTCCATCTTCGTGGGTTTGACAAATGATAACATGATAGCCTTCAGGATACAATTCCTCTTCGATTCCACGAATGATAGAGGCAAAAAAATTACTATCAATGCGTGGAACAATGACTCCTACATTGTTACTTTTTCCACTTTTAAGAGCAAGAGCCAACCTATTTTGCTTGTAATTCATGGAAGCTGCTGTCTCCAGAACCAATTTTCGGGTACTTTCACTTATTTTAGGATTATTATTCAAAGCTCTTGAAACTGTAGCGGCAGTTATTTGAAGTTTTTTTGCAATATCGTAAATCGTGGTTCTGCGGCTCATAAAGCAATTTTAATAAAATATTTTTGTAAATTTAACTGAAAAAAAATCGGAGCAGAATTAATTCTGTTCCGATTTATTACCATTCTAATAAATAGGGCAACCCACATTTTTCAAAAAACTAAATTAAAACAAAGTAATTTGTCCGTCTTCATTGGGTTGCATATCATCTAAATCTTCATCTGTAGAACTTACTTCCTTTTCCCCTTCTACTTCCAGTTCTTCAGGAATAATTTCCTCTGGTTCTTCATAAGGTAAAGTTTCGAGCAAATTAACTTGCTTCAACTTGTCAGTAGTCAATTGATTTCCAAGCGCTTTAAATCCTTTGATAGTAATAAAGTTCTCAATATCCACCGTTTGATTTTCTTTCTGGACTCCTTTCACTTTCGCAAAAACCAATTCGGCCATCGGTCTATAATCTGTAGAAACAATCTCAAGTTGCGATTTTGGATGTTCTGTAATAAAAATTTCTTCTTTTCCTTCGCTTTCAATCAGGAATCTTTTAATGTAATATCGTTCTTTTTCGCCATCATAATAGATGGCAGATATTGGTTTTTTAGGATGCCATTTTTCCAAAACCACCATATCTTCATCAAAATGAGTAGCCAATTCTGGAATAACGACCTTTAATTTTCCCTTTTGCGAAATGATTAAAATCTTATCATTTGGTCTAAATTCGCCCAGCAATTCTCCTCTTGCATCGACATTTAATCTTTGAACGGTATCGTCAAACCAAATTTTTCTAGGCAACAATGTTGAAATTCCTTTTTCCTTGATTTCGATTTTCTTGATAGGATATTTACTAACCAAATTTCCTTTTGAAGCACGACCTTTTATAGCCATTGCAGCAAAATCCACATCCCATTTTAGTTTTTTTACTGTTCCTATTTGGCGTAAAATAATCGTGATTACCTCAGCTTCACCGTTTGGATTACAAGTGAAATACAATACTTGCGAACCTTTGGTTTCATTAGTCAAATCGTATAATTTATCACGCGTAACTCCCGAAACATTGAAACGTTTTATATACGATGGCCCCGATTTTCCATCACGGTAAATCATATTGTAAATCGTGCGTTTGTCGCTTTTGTCAAAAATAGCCACGTGGATAATATCTTTACCAACGAATTTTTTATCATCAACTTTGCAAATCATCATATTTCCGTCACGGAGAAAAACAATTACATCATCAATATCGGAGCAATCTGTAACATATTCATCTTTCTTTAATCCGGTTCCAATAAAGCCTTCTTCCCTATTCACATAAAGTTTCGTGTTTCTCAAAGCCACTTTGGTAGCTTCAATATTATCGAAACTGCGCAATTCCGTTTGGCGTTCCCGACCTTTTCCGTATTTCTCTTTTAATTTGGTAAAATAGGCAATGGCAAAATCAGTTAGATTTTCTAAATGATGTTGCACTTCTTTCATTTCATCTTCCAATTTTGCAATAAAGTCATCCGCTTTATCCGAATCGAAACGCGTAATACGAATCATCGGAATTTGAGTTAATTTTTGCAAATCGTCATCATTAATTTCTCGAACAAAGGATGTTGCGAAAGGCTCAAATCGATCGTACATATATTTATAAAGCGATTCTCTGTCCGAATACAATTTGAAATCGATGTACATTTCTTCCCGAATGAATATTTTTTCCAAGGTCGAAAAATGCCATTTGTTTTTAAGTTCTTCTAATTGAATTTCGAGTTCTTGTCGAAGCAAATCGACAGTCCGTTCCGTAGAAATTTTCAACATTTTAGAAACGCCTACAAACAAGGGTTTGTTGTCTTCAATCACGCAGCCCAAAGGCGCCACTGAGGTTTCGCAAGCTGTAAAAGCAAACAAAGCATCAATAGTTTTATCAGGAGAAACGCCTGGAAAAAGATGAATTAAGATCTCAACATCGGCCGCGGTATTGTCCTCGATTTTCTTGATTTTGATTTTCCCTTTTTCGTTGGCTTTCAAAATACTATCAATCAAAGTAGTCGTATTGGTCGAAAACGGAATCTGGGTAATCACCAAGGTATTTTTGTCCAATTGCGCAATTTTGGCACGAACACGAACTCGTCCGCCACGCATTCCATCATTATAATTAGACACGTCTGCAATTCCTGCGGTTTGAAAATCAGGAAAAAGGGTAAATGATTTTCCTTTCAGAATTTTAATGGAAGCATCAATCAATTCGTTAAAATTATGAGGCAACACTTTCGTGGAAAGTCCTACGGCAATTCCTTCGGCTCCTTGCGCCAAAAGCAATGGGAATTTTACCGGAAGATTATTCGGTTCAGCACGACGCCCATCATAGGAAACACCCCAATCGGTAATTTTTGGAGAATACAAAACCTCTAAAGCGAATTTCGACAAACGCGCTTCAATGTAACGAGAAGCCGCTGCGCTATCGCCTGTGAGGATATTTCCCCAGTTTCCTTGGCAATCTATCAGCAATTCTTTTTGGCCAATTTGTACCATCGCATCACCAATACTTTGGTCTCCGTGCGGATGGTATTGCATTGTGTGCCCAACGACATTCGCCACTTTGTTGTAACGACCATCGTCCAATTCCTTAAGCGAATGCATAATTCGTCGTTGAACGGGTTTGAAACCGTCCTCGATAGCGGGAACAGCGCGCTCCAAAATTACATACGAAGCATAATCCAAAAACCAGTCTTTGTACATTCCTGTAACCTTGGTAATAGTGTCTTCACTGTTTTCGTTGTTTTCGTAGAAATACCCCACGGTGCTTGAAGTTTTTATATCTTCAAAACCTTCTTCGTTTGAGGATTCGAATACTTCTTCGCTATTTTCGTCTTCGTTTGGGTTGATGTTATCTTCGTCTTCGTTCATTTAAAATATATTAAAATGGAACTGTATCATCTGTTAGACCAATATTAAAATAAAAATTACTTTCTTCTTGTGAAATTAAATTTGAACGTATTTGCAAAACTTTTTCTATGTTTCCGTTTTCAAATTCATCACGCATTTTATCATTTATAAAAAATTCCGAATATTTACCTCTAAAATCATTATTTAAAAGAAAGGAAAGGTCTTTAACTTTTTTATTTTTAAAAACAAAAATGTTTTCCGATAATTTATTAAGAGAAACAACCATATTTGAACTCTCACCATACTTATAAAGTAAATTATTTTCAACATCAGAAATAAGCCTCATAATTTTATAGTCTTCAACATAGTCAGAGTCAATTTGTTTAAAATTATTAGAATAATTTAACATAAATAAAATATGACTTTTTGATCTTACTGCTCCTAAATTAACTTTTTTAGGCAATTCAGGTACATTAAATGCTAAATTAGGTTTGTCTTTAAAAATAGTTTGGTTACTTAATTGTTTTGAAAAATTCTGAAAAATTCTGAAAGCTTCTTTTCTTTTACTTGGACTATAAATTGTGAAATAATTTGCAAATGATGTTATCCAAAACCATTTTTTTAATTCATGTTTTTGTTCGATAGTTGGTTCGGAATTATTATTAAAGAATTCAACTAAAAAAATAAATTGCATATTAGCTGGAAGTAATTTATTATCTACAATCAACAACTCCTCAAAAAGAAATTTTACAACTAATTCAATACTTGCCATTGTTTTTTCAACTTGAGATTTGAAGTTTGGTTTTTTTGATAAAAGTATAATGTCCGTTTTTTTATTATCTAAATACAAATCTCCAAACGAACTTTGAATACTTCTAAATATTAACTCTCTAACTGCAATTTCTTTTGGTCGTTTATCAGTAAAATTAAAAGTCTCTAACTTCTCTAAAGTTTCATCAATCTTATCACCTAACCTAAAATCAGATGAATATGTTTTAGCTGATAATATCCAATCAGGAGTTATTGGTTTTCCTTCTTTATTTAATAAGGTGAAGATATCAATTGCTTCATCTAATGTACCTCCAGCAATTTCGATTACTGGCATTTGATACCTTTCAAAAGTTGTCACAATTTTTTTTAATCTTGAAGTATATAAATTTGAAATTTCTGGTTCATAATCATTTTGAATAGTTTGCGATATAGTTAAAAAACCTTCAAAATCTAACAAAATATATACTGGAACTATATAACTTTCTCTTTCTTTATCCTTTCCTCTGTAGTTTTCAAATTCTTGATCTTTTAAGTTATAAAAAATATTAAAAGTTGAGTTATATAGGTCTTTATTTTTAGTAAAATTATGAATATCTTGTGGATTTGTTAAAGCACCAAATAAAGATGACATTCTTTGATAACCATCTAAAACGTATTTACATTTTATTTTCTCAAAAGTATTTATAAATTCATCCTTAATAAAATAGGGCCCTACTTGCTTGGCAACTTTAAATTGTGTTTCAGGTTTCCAAAAAAGAAATGATCCAATTGGATAATTTTTTTTAATACTCTTCAGTAAATTAATTACATTTTCTAAATCCCAAATAAAATCTCTCTGAAATTCCGGAATTTGTATAATACCAGCATTTATTTCTTTTAAATAAATGTCAAAATTATTATTAGATGGCTGTAAACTAATTAATGAACTCATAATAAATTTTTAATTTGAGTGAAAATTGTTTCTAATTCATTGCTTCCACATCTATTTTTTAATGAAACTCTATTAACTAAGGGTGAGTGAATAAAAAATTTAGGGAATGAATTTTTATATCTTCTTTCGTCATGTTGAATACCCGCAGTTTCATTATCTCTATAATTAATCCCTTTTTCTAAAATAGAATAATTTCCGTCAGAAACATTAAATAAGTTATTTATTTCTGTGAAATCATTATTTTGAAAAGTGCTTTTACTTGGCTGTTTTTCATATCTCAGAAAATCTTTTTGTTCATCTGACAAATACTGATAAGCGTTTATCCAATTAATGCAATCTTTATCGTCTGTTCTACTCGACAGAGATTTATTTTCTCTTATCTGAAATATCAATTCGTTAGGCATATAATTTTCAATTGATCTTTTCTCTAGGATATGCCATTCGATATTTTTTTGTTTAAGAAAATCAGTCAAAGTGTTGTATTGTTTTGGCTCACTTAAATAATTTTTTTCGCTATCTAAAATCACTAAACCTCTATAATATTTATGCGTTTCGGTAATATGTTTCGCTGCTAAAATATTGAAAGTGTCCAATTTACCTTTAATTTGATTTTTTGCTCCTGAACCACCAGCATTAGCAAAATCTATCCAACGATTTTGAATACAAGTAATTACAAACTTATCATCTTCATCAAAATTATATATTATTGATTTTATAAAATTTGAATCATTGAAGCTATTTTCAAGAACTATCCATAGAGGTTCTCTTAATAATTCTAATGCTTCCTCAAGATTATAATTATTAACATTTACATCGCTAGAAATAAAATATTTGATTTCAATTTGATTCTCATAAAAAGACGATTTTACTGAATCCTGAATTAATTCTTGATCAATACTATCAAGTTTATTATATAAATCTGTTTCTTTAATACTTTGAAAATCTAAAAATAATTTTGCTTTAGAAAACATAGAACCTTTAGTTTCAAAAATAATATTCAAAAGAAATTGTATATCTTTCAAATCATTGGATTTGAATATATCTTCTCTAATTTCTATCCACATAAATTAATTTTTTGTATTTTTCATTGCAAGAATTTCATCTAATGATTCACTAAAAATTCCTTTTGGCCAATTTTCAACATTACCGTCAGACTTTACATTTACTTTTTCTAAAGTACTTTCATTCAATGTATGATTGTATTTAACAAAATATATGTTAATCTCATTATTAGTAAAATAATCAAACTTTTTCTGTGCAATTAGTCTCCTTAATCTTAAAATAAAATTTTCGGAATGTGTTTCAATTAAATATCTTTTATTTTTATCCTCCAAAGATTCCGCAAATCTTTCTGCTAAATCGCCGTGAGCTGAAGGATGAAGATGTAATTCTGGCTCTTCAATTATTGTTAAAGAAGGTTTTTCTTCAACAATAAATGACTTTGTGATTAATGGCAATGTTTGACTTATTCCTTGTCCAACATTTTCTAAATTAGTTTTAAATAATGTAGGTTGTTCCCTTATTAACTCAAAATAAAACTTACTTCTTGTTGTATCATTATCAATATTAATGCCCCAACCTTCAAAAGCAGTTTTGTACCAATCACTGACATTCTTCAAAAGTTTCCCTTCTGAATACAATAAATCATTAATTAAAATTTCATAAGCAAATTTACCCTTGACACCTATTTTTTTTATATTTCTTTCTTTAGGTAAATCTTCATCAATTTCATTCGGTTGTATTCGATAAGAACTAATATAATCAAAATCAAATTTAAAATCATTTAAATTTGGCAAATCAAGATTTGAATTATTAATTTTTGCTAATTCAAAACCAGAAAAAGAACAGTCTAACAATTTATAATTATTTGAATTCAAATAATACTTTTTACTTAACAAATCATATTTTAATATAAACTCATCATTATAATTCCAATAGCTTATATATAATGCATTTTTACCAAATTGAACATCTACTGATAAGAATAAACCATTATCATTATTAATAATAAATTTAAAAAGTCCTGTAGTTTCTTTTCCATAATTTAAATCAGAATAATTAGTTCCTAAAGTAACTCCCTCGTTTTCCCAACTAAATGGCGATTCTTTTTTTCCATTTAAACTTTCTGAAATTAAAGTAGGCAACTTAGCCAAAGCACTTTTACCTGAACTATTTTTTCCTATTAAAATAGTAATTGGCTTTAGTTCAAGTTCCTGCTCTTCATTAAAAATCTTAAAATTCTTAAACGATATTTTATTAATCATTTTATTTTATTTAAACAATTACAAATTTAACTTATATTACTGATATTTAATTTGACTCAACCACATCCAATTCCACCTTCAAATTCTTGATGATAAATTCTTGTCTATCCGGCGTATTTTTTCCCATATAGAAAGACAACAATTGCTCTACCGAAGTGTTTTTATCCATCATAATAGGATCCAATCGAATAGTTTCTCCAATAAAATTCTTGAATTCATCTGGTGATATTTCTCCCAGTCCTTTAAATCGGGTAATTTCTGGCTTGGGTTTTAGTTTTTCTATGGCATCTCTTCGTTCTTCTTCGGAATAACAATAAATGGTCTCTTTCTTGTTTCGAACCCTGAAAAGTGGCGTTTGCAAAATATACAAATGCCCTTCTTTGATTAATTCTGGGAAGAATTGCAAGAAAAACGTAATCAACAACAATCGAATGTGCATTCCATCGACATCGGCATCGGTGGCGATTACAATGTTGTTGTAACGCAATTTTTCCAATCCATCTTCAATATCCAAAGCGGCTTGCAACAAATTGAATTCCTCGTTTTCATACACAATCTTCTTGCTCATTCCGTAGCAATTCAATGGCTTCCCACGAAGACTGAAAACTGCTTGAGTATTCACATCACGCGATTTTGTGATGGAACCCGAAGCCGAATCTCCTTCGGTAATAAAAAGTGTGCTATCTAGGTTTTTCGGATTCTTGGTATCGGGAAGATGTGCTCGACAATCTCTTAATTTCTTGTTGTGCAGGTTGGCTTTTTTGGCTCGATCAGTGGCCAATTTTCTGATACCAGAAAGTTCTTTACGCTCTCGTTCGGCTTGCAAAATTTTGCGCAATAAAGCATCGGCAGTTGCTTGATTTTTATGCAAATAACTATCTAATTTATTTTTCACAAAATCATTGACAAAAGTACGAACCGACTGCATTCCGGGTTCTGAACCCATATCAGTCGAACCTAATTTTGTCTTGGTTTGCGACTCAAAAACCGGTTCCATTACTTTAATGCTAATCGCAGTCACAATCGATTTTCGAACATCCGAAGCTTCGAAAGGTTTATTGTAAAACTCTCGAATAGTCTTTACAATGGCTTCACGATACGCCGCCAAATGCGTTCCTCCTTGGGTGGTATTTTGTCCGTTGACAAACGAATGATACTCCTCAGAATATTGGGTTTTACTGTGCGTTAAAGCAATTTCGATATCGTCACCTTTCAAGTGAACGATTGGATATTCCAAATCTTCTACACTGATGGTTTCTTCTAATAAATCTTTCAATCCATTTTCAGAAAAATATTTTTCACCATTGAATAAAATGGTCAAACCATTGTTTAAGTAACAATAGTTTTTGAGCATTTTGATGATGTACTCCAAACGGAATTTGTAATTTTTGAAAATCGTTTCGTCTGGAATAAAAGTAACTTTGGTTCCTTTTCGCTTGGTAGTTTCAATAATATCTTCGTCCAGAACCAAATTCCCTCCTGAAAATTCAGCACCTTTTTGCTTTTCGTCTCGAACAGATTCTACTCGAAAAAAACTTGACAAAGCATTAACCGCTTTGGTTCCAACGCCATTTAAACCTACGGATTTTTTAAACGCTAATGAATCATATTTGCCACCAGTATTCATCTTGGACACCACGTCAATTACTTTTCCTAACGGAATTCCACGACCATAATCGCGAACAGAAACTGTTTTTTCTTTGATAGTTACCTCGATAGTTTTCCCAGCACCCATAACGAATTCGTCGATACAGTTGTCCAAAACTTCTTTGAGCAAAATATAAATACCATCATCGGATGAAGAGCCGTCTCCAAGTTTCCCTATGTACATTCCGGGACGCATTCTGATGTGTTCTTTCCAGTCGAGTGACCGTATATTGTCTTCGTTATATTGGGTTTGATCTGACATTTTAAATTGTATCGAATTTTCGCTAATGTAATAAAATAAGATTGTATTTAAAACAACAGAAAACCAAAGTTATTAAGATTTTTTTTTGACAAAGGAATTTAGATTGCCAAACCAAGAAAAAAATATAAACCCATTCCGTTATGTCTTTGTATAAATTGAAAACCACGAATATAAACTCGTGGTTTTACTTTATTTAACAAAAATCTCCTTCAACTGACCAATGATGTTTCCTCCTCCAGAAATGGTGATTTCTCCAATCTTATCGGCGATTTTCTCTACATATTCCATTTCTTTTAATTTCCACAACATTTCGTTTTCTTCCATCAATTTGGCAGTGTTCAACAAACTTCTGGTTGAAGCGGTTTCTTCTCGTCTCATGATGCTGTTGGCTTGTGCCTTTTTTTCGGCTACCAAAACTTGATTCATGATTTCTTTCATATCGCCTGGTAAAATAACATCTCGAATTCCCGCATCGGAAACCGCCAAACCTAAATCGGTGATTTTGGTTTTAACTTCTTCCAAAATAGCCGAAGCAATTGTGTCTTTTTTACTCAATAATTCATCCAATGTCAAGTTTCCCACAAAAGCTCTCAAAGCCAATTGCATCAAAACGTACAGCTGTTTTTCGAAATCTTTGTTGGCTACCAAGGCTTTTAAAATATCCGTAACCTGGTATCTCACGTAGAAATTGATTCTCAAGCCTGCTTTGTCTTTAGTCAATAATTCTTGACCTGATATTTCCAATTGTTGTTGTCTTATATCTACTGTTTTGACTTCGATTGTAATGGCGTTATTCCAAAAATAGTGTGTTCCTGCAGCCAACTCTTTGACATAAGTTCCATTCACGAACAACAAGGCTTTGTCATTGCTTGACACGATAAACTTCCTCACGAAAGCCTTCAATTTAACCGTTTCGAACAAAAACATTGGAATTTGTTCTGTGATTTCCACTTTAGATAAATCTATTCTGGAGAAATACATATTGGTTACGCCTTTCCAAAAAGCATAGGTTCCTGCTGTCAATACTTCCTTGAAGTTTCCGTTTACAAATTGTAAAACAATTTCGTTATCGTCCACTTCAATTACTTCTAACATTGAAGCCAATACTTCATTTTGAATCAAGATGTTGAATTCATAAGGCGATTGGAAAGCGACTGTTTTCTCGAAAACCATCATTTGTTTGTTACCAAAAATCCATTGTGAACCTTCTTTTATCACCTTTACTAATTTTCTGTTTTCGAATACCAAACCTACTTGGTAGGCATCGATTGTAATTCTTTGTATCATATTTTTTTTATTTTAATTCCAGTTTTTTAATTCATTGAGTGCAATTATTATTTTTTGAAACACATAGAAACATAGCTAGTGTTGGTTTTAATTAGGCGTTTCACTTATTTTAAGAAAACATAAGTTAATTAGCAATTGCCTATTGGTTTACCCAATCCTTTTCTAAACCTTTCATTTTTTATTTCTAAAAATTCAACAATTGCACCTAACAGGTTTTCTTTTCTCTTTTAAATAAGAAAACCATTTGTCTTTCTCCTCTTGAAAAAACGGAAGAATTGTTTGCATTTGCCTTACTCCAATTGTTTTGCGGTGGTCTTTTGAAAAAGCAATTCTGTGAATTAGATCCTCAATCAAACCGAAAAGGAAGGAAGCCGTAACCTCTACATTTCAATTCCTGCTGGTTCTTGTTGAGTGTACGTTTTGGATTTTGAAATCCAAATAGTACTGACAAAGACCAAACAGTTTTCTTTGTGGTACATCTTTTTAAGAGTGATGTGCTCTGGAATACAGATTTTAAGTCTGTATGGCGACAAGCCGCTGTCAAAACCAAATCAAATTGGTTGCAGGATTCGAACCTGCGATTTTTCTATTGTTCTAACCTACTGAACTATTCCGATTACTCGAAAGTGGGAATCGAACCCACGACCCATAGAGTGTGACCGTTTTTTGGGAAACAGCCTAAAACCTCCAAATCAAGTTGCATAGAAAAACCTAATACGCTTTCGCGAAAAGTTCCCTACAATGGTGCTATACAGAAACACGCAACAAGACTTGTTTGATATTTTCAGTCTATAAAAGAACTTGTTTTATTTCTTGAGCAAATATTCAAAAGGGAGTGCGCAAGGATTCTGCGTAGTGAAAAAAAATATTCATAGGTAGTAGAATTAAAATAATTAAGATTTTTAATAACAAAAAAATAATTCTAAATATCATTGCTGTTTTTAAGAAAATTTTTACCTTTCAAACAGATTATTTAGTAAGTTTTTAAGCATAAAAAAAATCAACATTTACAAAAGATTCGCAATACTATTCTAAATGAAAAAACATCTCAAATACATCGACGGCAATTCAGATAAATTCTGGCAAATAGAAGCTTCTGGCACACAATTTACCGTTACCTATGGCAAAAATGGAACTTCTGGAGTTTCTCAAACAAAAACATTTGCAAGCGATGAAGAATGTATAAAAGCTGCTGAAAAAATAGCAGCCGAAAAAATAAAAAAAGGATATTCTGAAAATGGGGAAGTCACAATTAGTGAAAAAATTGATGCAAAAACTGGAAAAATTTCAAATATTGGAGAAATCTTGAATATTTATGATTTTATTTTAAAAGAAAAAGATTTAAAGTTGCTCTTGCCGTTTCTGGAAGAAAACACAAAAGGTAATATGGATCCTATTCGTAAACATATCAAAAAAAACAAACGATATTGGATGACTTATATCGATTTGGCCTTAGAACCTGGATACAAAAAAACAAACAAAAATAATTGGGATTGGGGAATTCGTGGTGACGACAAAATAAAAGAAATCATCACCCTGAGTGCTATTGCTACATTTGACAAAACAGATATTTTGACATTTGATGAAGTCCTTGAAATTTTAGAAAGAACAATTAATAAACCTGAATTTTTAGAGATTTTGAAATGGGCACAACCTAATTGGGCTGGATCATATCTTTTAGATAAATTCAGAAAATCAGAATGGATAAATTTTGATTATAAATCACTACGGTTTCTTGAAGATAATGGTTTTGTATCTTTTAATCCAGAATTATACGCATTATGTTTGTCAAGGTTCAATAGTTGGTCAGCCAACATAAAACCTCGCGAATTTATAGATTTTCTTGCAAACGATACAATTGCACATCAACGAGATGTTCCGCAATTATTTAATTACGAAACCAATATACAAAATAGTACTTTTAATGAAAATCCTAAAGCAAATTACAGAGAATTTAACACTTGGGATTTAACTTTTAAATTATTATTATCTGAAAATAAATTAGATAGAAAAGCATTTATTGAAAATGCTATTTTGATTCAAACCAAGGAATGGAACAATAATTTGAAGTTGTTTTTCAGAAAAGTACTTGAAGATTTGAATCTTTCTGCCGATGATTTGATTCCGTTTCAAGAACATATATTTACTTATTTTCATAATTCAAATCCAACTATTACAAATTATGGTTCTGATTTAATCAAAAAAATATACGAACATCCCAAGTTTAAAGCCAAATCTTATTTTGAATGGTTAGCGGCATTAATGATGAGAAGTGATAGTAAAACAGCTATCAAAAACAGCCTAATGGTTTTAGAAAAATTATCCAAAAAAAATCCAAAACTAAACAAATCAATTTCAATACTAATAGCGGATGTATTTGTGGTTTCTGATTTAAGTTTGCAAGAACGAGTTTCAAAACTACTGCTGAAAATTGCAGATAAATAAGATAAAGCTTTCAAAGAAAAAATGTCGGATTATGTTTCATTCATGCAAGGAAATATTAAAAACAATTTGAGCGATTTTTTAAAGGAAGACGATTTAATTGAGCATAATTCTGCAATTGAACACTATCAATTTAAACCTCAAAAATCAAAATTATTGCTTGATGAAGTTCAAACGCCAAAAGATTGGAACGACATAATATTCCTTTTTGGAAAATTTATTTCTTCTGAAGAAATTATTGATTCTGAGATTTTAATGAATGTTTATATTACCCAAAGACATTTATTTCCGAATGACTATACAACACAATTGCAACCCTACTTGAAACAATTAGAAAAAAGTTATTTCAACAGCATATTAAAAAATTATATCAAAAATTTATTAATAAATAAAATTCCAAATAAAAACGTAGTTTACAAGGTAAATGATAAAGAATTAATCACCTTAAATACGTTAAGACTCGCAAAGCCACTTTATGAAAAAGTATTAGAAAAAAACAGAACAAACTCATCGATACCATTACTTTCATTTCCTAGTCATTTACCGTTTTGGGTAGCTCCAAAAGTCTTATTAGAACGAGTACTTGATTATCAAAATGCTAAAGAAGAAATAAATGTAGTCGATTTGAGTATTGCCATTTCCAGAATGCCAAGGGAAAATGTAGAGGACGCATTGCCATTATTAGAAAAAATTGATGGTGAATTAAAAAATTTATTAGGTTATTGTTTAGGAGTTTCTAATGAGATTTTAATTAGCTCAAATTCAATTTTCACTAAGTTATTTAATAAAGTTGGAGGCTCAACCAAAGAATCTGAAAATCTAGCACTTTGGGCATTCGCAGCAAGAACTTTTTATCCTAATGAAAATCATACTGTTTTTGAAAAAACATTTTTAAATGATATCCCTTTTGCTGTTGCGCCGTTCAAACCAAAATTTGAGTTCAAAGAAAAATGGAATGAATGGAAAGATTATCATACTAAAGAATTGGTTCGTTCGCCATCTTGGATGGAATTAAGATTTAATTTGCCTGAAAATAAGAACACTCCAAGTCATTTTTTATATGGTTTAGATTTACATTTAAAAGTAGAAAAAGAAAGGTGGTATTCAAATTACAAATTAGAAAGCGAAGCCAATGCACAGTATTGGCATAGTCTGCTGCCACAAAACGACGATGCTTTGGCTTGTTTGTTACTACAAAACACTTGTAAAACAACTGATGGAACCAATAATGAACTTATAGGTTTCTTAAAAATTACCAATCAACCCGAATTTCAATTTTCTGAAACATCTTTGTTTTTATTTACTTGTTGTTTCTTTCAAGAAAAAAAAGATTTACGTTTGTTAGCCTCTGAAGTATTAATAAATTTGGTCGAAAAACAAGCTATAGAGGTTGGTTTATTTGCCGAAAAATCAGCTTTTCTTATTAATAATAAATATGGTGTTTTACTGCGATTTATTGATAGTATTATTGCAATGAAAGATGTTTCTAGTTTGCATAATTCTGCATTATTCTTATTGTTAGATGGTATCTTTAAAGAAATTAATTTTAAGAACAAACTGCCAACTAATTTTAAAAAAATGATTGAAAATTATCTGGATGTAATGTCAAAAACCAACCAAAAACCATCTAAAGAATCTAAAATTTTATTTGAAAAATTAAAAGATAATACAGCATTGAAAGCACTAGTAAAACAAATTTTAAATTAAACCCAATGACCGATTTACAATATAAATACCAAGGAATTTCAACCTTTAGTAAAACCAAAGGAATAAATAATTTGGTTATGGCACACCAAACAGAAATTGAAGAAATCAATAACATTCCTTGTTTTTTTTGGGGAAGTTTGAACGATCCTTATGTTACTGCCAAATGTTGGAGCACGATTGCCAAAGTCGTTCGGTCTAGTTTTGGACCTATTCCTCCAAGTCTGCGAGATCCTATTGTTTCTGCTGGAGCAGAAAGATTACGATTTGAAGGTTTCTCTTCGTGCAATGGGGTTTATGTTCGTTTGGATATGAAACCAGAATCTATCGATGGCGAATTTATTGCCAACGGAACTACTAATGTGGATTTTAATGACCCAATGCTAAATGCATTAAATGCAATTCAAAAAAACGAAAAAGTAACTTTGGCTGTTGGACAAAAAGAAATGCAAGTCATTACAAGCAAATCTAAAGTGGTTGAAAAGAAAGTAACCTTACCACCAAGATGGATTAAGGGTTTAACTAGCGTACAATTGTATTTAGCAGATATGGATATGAAGTTTGAACTCAATAAAATTCAAACTATTCAACTATTTCAAAGTTTACCCAAAGGCAATGTTAAAGGCGAATTTTACATTACCAAACGCGCAGGGAAATTTATGTTTTCGACACTTGCAACTCAAGACAGTGTTCGAATTGGAGGCATTCATAGGTTGCGATTATTAGAAGGAGTTTTAGCCATTGTCGATAAAATATATTTTCACGAATCTTCAGACAAAGAGACTTGCGCTGTAGTTTGCGAATTTGGAAAAATGCAATTACTAATGGCTTTTTCTCCTGATGCGTACCGCGGTTTTTCGGGCGAAGGAAAAGCATTAGAAAATATGTCAGAAAATGTTCCAATAGAATGGGTTTACGGGCTGAATAGTTTATTGAAATCTAACGAAACATTCAACCCAACGATGCTCTCTATTGAAAATGATATTGATTTTGGCACAATGGAAAATCTTACTGCAAGTTTATCTTCAATGGGATTGTTAGGTTATGATGTTTCAGCGCGCACCCATTTTTACAGAAGATTGCCATTTAAAACGGAACGGATTTTAAGTCTCAACCCAAGATTAAAAAATGCCAAAAAATTAGTTGACAATGAAGACATTGAAATTGTTGTTCGACAAGCCAATTATGTTGAAGCAAACGTAAAAGGTACTGGAGTTACTCACAAAGTAATAATCGATGGCGAAAACCAACGCTGCACCTGCGATTGGTTTACGGCTTACCAAGGCAAAAGAGGAATTTGCAAGCATATTTTAGGGGTGAAAATGATGGTGGGTTAACCATATACAATTGTTCCCGAATTTCAATCAAAACCTTTGTCATTTTCTGCGCATCAGGTATTTCAGGTAAATTACAGCTTGAATACAAACTTTCAATTGAGGCAAGTAAAACATCAGCCATTTCGAGTAAAACATCATATTCCATATTACCAGCTTTTATAGATAATAACTCCTCTCGATTCGGCACTCGGATGCTTAATTTTCCCGTGGCGAGAATTTGCTCTGCGGTTTGCAATAATCGGATGGTGTGCATCATATTTTTGCTGTCGTAATTCTTGCCATGTTGCTGGTTGGTATTATAGCGTTCTTCATTACGTTTCTCCATCCAATCCCAATATTCCTTGTATTCTTTGCAATATTGTGAATAGCCGTCTTGATTGCACAACAAATAAGCCACTTCTTTTTCTCCTTTCGGGATTGACGACAAGGACACTTCATTGGAATTTTCGTTTTTAATGATGCCACGATAACCCAAAGTGTTGTTTTGGTCATAAAACAGTGCATACATCCCTTTAGAATTAGGCATATTGATTAAACCGCAACGTTCCTGAACGAAAGCTTTCGCTGCCAACCATTGCGAAAGTGTAACCGAATCATAGCCTTGCAAAACGTAGCAAAAATCCAACAGGGTTTTCTTTTGCTTTTCCATAGGGTTAACGATTTTCTTTTTCAAACCTCTCGCTTTTTTGATTTGTGTCATAGCATAGCCCGCAAAACTGTCTTTACATAATTTAGACAAGAAATCTTCTAATCTCAAACGCTCCATCAACGGATGTTGGTACAAAATACAATCCTCTGGCGATGCCAAAATCTCCAGAATATTTGGGTTATTTTTAAGCAACAATTCTACAAAACGACCTATTTCATAATACACCTCATCATTGGTTTCATTACTTATCTGCGGAAGATACTGCAACCCATAAAACTGCTCTTTAGGCAAATAGTACACGCCTTTAATGTCCGTATCCGATGTGGGCGTATCTAACCCAAAAGATTTACTGCCCGAAATAACTTCGAAAAGGATGAGGTTTTGAGATTTTAAATCTTGGATGGTCATTTGTAAAATTGTTCAGTGAGGTAAAAAACGGTGTCGATGAAATACAAATTACCGTCAAGAGTCAGCACATTTTCATCATGTAAATCTTCTAGAATGATTCCTAAATCTGGATTAAAATAATCGTTGTTTCTTGTATTTTGAAAGCCATTTTCATTAAGAAATTTTTTGACAACTTCTATTTCTGTTAATGTATCAAATTTTATAAAATCCTGTTCAACGACAGCATACAAAATTGCTTCGGATTCATAAAACCCAACTAATTTATAAGCTGTATCTGGAAAAAAGAAATTATTCAATAATAAGTTATTGAAATAATCTTCCCAAGAAGTATAATAAATGGAATCATTGAGTTTAAAAACGGCAAACTCATCCGGATGTAGATACACCTTTTGTTCAGCACCACTAGAAACAAAAGAACTGAGATCAATATTTACTTTCCAAAAATTATTTTGGTTGCAAAATTGTCTTATGCTCGTTGCTTCTTCACTCTTGATTTGCTTGCTGTCTTTAGCCTCGCAACCTGAGTTCTTGCTTCTTCTAAGGAAACTGGCGACCGCTTGGATAGCATCTCCATGCCTAACTTGGCTCTTTCCTGAAATGATATTTTGTAGTTCATGTTTCATGAAATTTAGATTACAAAGATAAAGATTTAATTTTATTAATTCTTATGACACTTACGGCCTTATAAAGGTCAGATGAATAAAAGGTTTAGGCTGCGGAGGTCTCAGATGGTGTTTTTAATATTATATTTAAATATCTCATTCTTAAAAACCCCATCCAATTCCACCGCCATCTTCTTCCCACTACCCAAACCACTCGCATTCTCCTGATTAAACTTCACCGTTTCCAACAAAAAATCAGTTATTAAGGATTCTTTTGGGTGCAAATAACTTTCGTCTTGGTTGGCTTTTATCTCCATTAACTCCACAATTTTATCTTTAACATTCTTGGGTGCGATAGGTAACAAATCCATAAAATCCACTGGCGGAAAACTGTTGTTTTCTATTATCCAACGGCCAGCTAATGCGGTACGCAAGGCGTAGAAATAACTTTTCAGTTTCACTTCTTCGGCTTCACATACGTCCATAAAATTCTTGGTCGTTCCTAAATAATGGTGCAAACAGGCAATCGGCGAAAAACAATCTTTTGCTAATGTTCGCATTTGGGCTACAAAAGCTTCATCTTCAAAATACACCACAGGCGAATACAACCACTCTAACAAAGGTGCATTGGATTTGGCTAATAGTTTTAAAGCTTTCCGTAAATCCCAACCGGAACCGTCCAAATCGTCTTCGGTCATGAACTCGATTACATCGGGTTGCTCCCAAAGCGAAAGGTAATAGTCTAAATCGTGTTTGTAGATAAAACGAATGTCATAATCGCTGTCTGGAGAAGCAAATCCCCAGGCACGACTGCCTGATTCGCAAGCAAAAAGGATTTCTACCTGCTTGCTCTTCTCTATTTCTTTTAGTTTTTCTAGTATTTTCTTTTCCATATTGTATTTTCAAATTTAGTAAATAAAAGACCACAAAACATTAAATGATATAATGAATTTGTGGTCCTTAATAATTCAACGGTTTCGCCAACATAAACGGCTACTATTTGCTGTCGCTTGGGGTGGATTTGAACCTCTATTTTTTGGATAAAAAATAAAACCTAACCCGTTTCGAAAACCTGTTAGGTTAGCTTAATCCTCTCTACTTCCATCATCCGCCATTCTTACCATTTTTGGGGTAAACTTCGCCACGACATCCACCAAATCTTGTTGGGCTGCCATCACTTGGTTGATGTCTTTGTAGGCCATTGGGGCTTCGTCTAGTCCTGCGCCAATTAAGGTTACACCGTGGTCTTTCAAAATGCTTTGCATTTCGTTTTGAGAAATGGTTTTTATGGCTTGGGTTCGGCTCATTTGTCGTCCCGCTCCGTGTGAAGCGGAGTTTATGGCGTTTTCCTCGCCTTTTCCTCTTACCAAAAAACCAGGTGCCGTCATACTTCCTGGAATAATTCCCATCACGCCTTTTCCAGCTGGTGTGGCTCCTTTTCTGTGCACGATGACTTCCTCACCGTTCCAAATTTCTTTCCAAGCAAAATTGTGGTGGTTTTCTACTTTGGCCAAAACCGTTGCGCCCAATGCTTTTTGCATTTTAATGTGTATAATCTCGTGACAAGCCGAAGCGTAGTCGCCCGCCAAGTTCATTGCTATCCAATATTCTTGTCCCAATTGCGAATTCATATCCAAATAGGCCAAGTTTCTGGCGGCATCGGGTAATTTGCAAACGTCTTTGGCTATTTTGGTATAATGTCCCGCCACGGTAGCGCCAAAACCTCTAGAACCGGAATGGGTCAACAAAGCAACGTATTTCCCTTTTGGGATATTCAAAAGGACATCGTCTTGGGCAAATTCCATAATTCCGAATTCCACAAAGTGATTGCCTCCGCCGGAGGAACCCAATTGTGACCAAGCTTTGTCTTTTAAATTCTTGACCAAAGCATTGTCGTTGAAACTTTGGTTTTCTAAAACCGCATGATCCGATTTGTATTGTCCGTGAAAACCGTGACCCGCTCCAAACTTGGTGTGCGCCACCAATTCCCTTTTGAATTTGGCTTCGTTCTCATAATAAAATCCTTCTGGAATATCGTAAACAGATAAAGCCATTCGGCACCCAATATCAACACCCACGCCATAGGGAATGATGGCATTTTTGGTTGCCAAAACTCCACCAATGGGTAAGCCATAGCCTTGATGCGCATCGGGCATTAAAGCTCCTGCGACAGTTATGGGCAATTGCATTGCGACTTCCATTTGTTTTCTCGCACCTTCGTCAATATGTTCTAAACCATAAGCGGAATAGGCCTTTGGGTTGGGGTTCAAAGCGATGAAATCTTCTGGTTTTTCATTGGCTTTTTCGATCAGTGCCAAGGCTAAGGAACTGAAAATAGTATCTTCTCTATAGTTTTCTGGGGCTTCTAATACGTTTTTGAAATGGGTTAGCATTTCGTCTCGTTTGAAACCGTTTCTTTTTCTGTTTATTTTTAATGCGATACCTATGATTTCGCCTTGAGGCAATCCTAATTCCATTAATTCAAATCCGTTGATTTTTGTTTCCATTGTGTTTTATTTTTTTTGATGGTACAAAGATTTTTTATTTCTACGCAATTATTCTGCGTAGTAGAAATATTTGTTTACTTTTATTTTTTTAAACACATAGAAACATAGGTTTTGTGAATTTTGAAAGGCGTTTCACTTTTTTTAAGAATTCATAGGCTGGTAGGAAACCAAGACACGAGCGATAGCGAACAGGCGAAGCAATTGGTCTTGTCTAACTTTTTTCTAAGTTTCTATGCGTTTCCAATTTATATATCTACTAATTTAATAATTGAACCATCAGGTTCTATTTAACAAAGAAGATTATGTCATTGAATAAAAATGCCCTTATTCGCTATAAAACCATCGATAAATGTTTGCAAAACCAATATAGAACTTGGACTTTGGAAGATTTGATTGCCGTGGTAAGCGATGCTTTGTATGAATATGAAGGAAAAGAAAATCCGGTCAGTAAACGCACGATACAATCCGATATTCAAATGATGCGGAGCGAAAAACTGGGCTATAATGCGCCGATTGTGGTCTATGACAAGAAATTTTACAAATATGAAGTCGAAGATTTTACGATTACCGATATTCCGCTGACGGAAACCGATATGAATGTTCTGACTGAGACGGTTGCGATGTTGAAGCAGTTTAAGGATTTTTCGTTGTTTAGCGATGTTTCGGATATTTTGCAGCGGTTGGAGGATAAAATCTATGCCGAAAAGTCCAATTCTAAACCCGTTATTCACTTAGATAAAAATGAAAACCTAAAAGGACTGCACTTCTTGGACGAAATTTATCAGGCGATTATTAAAAAAGTTGTTTTGGTTATAACTTATAAATCATTCAACTCTAGGGAAAAAAAGCAGTTTCCTTTTCATCCCTTCATATTAAAAGAATTCAATAATCGTTGGTTTTTGATTGGGAGAATTAAAAAAAGTCAGCCGATTCGAAATTTGGCTTTAGACCGAATTATCCGAATCGATTATGATTTCAATTTACCCCATTTAGAGGATGATTTTAACGCCGATGAGTATTATAAAAATGTAGTTGGAGTCACCGTGAATAGCGGTTTACAACCCAGAAAAATAGAATTGTGGATTGATGCCATAAATGCCCCTTATGTCATCACAAAACCACTTCATAACACCCAACGTTTGATAAAAACCAATGAAGATGGCAGTATCATTATTCATTTATTACTTATAGAAAATTATGAATTGGACCGTCTGCTTTTGGGTTTTGGCAACGGACTAGAAGTATTACAACCAGAAAGATTGCGCAACCGAATGCGAAGAATATTGCAAGCAGGATTAGAACGGTATACTGTTGATTTGTGATTATATAAAAACCAAATTTATCTAAAATGGTATATTCAACTTTTAGCTTTCGAAATAAAACTTTGTTTTACGTCGATAAATACAGATAGCATTTTTAAAATGGATCTGTAAAAGTTATTGAAAATCTAATTCTTACACTTAAAAAACTATTGATAATGACAAAAAATCCCTGTATCGGTGACTGTCCACAAACTAGCCTTTTGATTTGCGATTTTCAATGCGTTATTAGCCCAAGTATTACAAGTATAAAACAGGTTATAACTTCCTTTAGCTTCATAAAAAGCATCTCTGTTTCCATAACTGTAATTGGAAATCCATTGAACGCGTTTAGAAGAATCAAACTCAAAACTTTCGGAAATATAAGTGACTAGTTTTTGATATTCTTCTGCGGAAATTTTAATCTTTCTACAACTTGCATTTTCTTGCATATTTTTATAAAATGTAGTGTGTATTGCCGACGAACTTAAACCAAAAGCAGCATTTAAAGCTGTACTCGTTTTCAAATCCGACCATTCGGGTGTATTAAGATAAAACCCTTTGTCGCCCCAACCAAAAGCGAGATAATTGACCAAACTGTCATTAGATTTCGTGTGATGGAAACGAATTTCTTTAGACCAATCTTTAAATTCATTTTTAATGGGAACGACAATATCAGTATGAACTCCATTTGATAAAATGAATATTTCAATTGCTTTATCTTTTTGGGCGATATCCGAGTTAACCGCTATTTTACAAATAAAAAGTG
>CAMCTL010000028.1 GCA_945878515.1 Flavobacterium psychrophilum
ATTTTCAGTTCGACCCGCATCTTCAGCATAAAATTCTACATCTTCAACAAAGGATTTTGCATAAGAAACGGCATATTTTGCTCGAGCAATAATATCTTCTCTTGTTGTATTTAATTTATGAACAATATGTGAATTTGATGTTCCAATTCCAGTATGAATACGAGGTTTTTTAGCATATTTTAGCGCCTCAGCCGCTACATCAATATCGTTTTTAACAGCTCTTGTAAGTCCGCAAACAGTAGCGTTTTTTACAATTTTACCTATCTCAGAAACGGATAAAAAATCTCCAGGACTTGAGACAGGAAAACCAGCTTCGATGATATCAACCCCCATTTCGTCCAATCGTTCTGCAATTAGTAGCTTTTGTTGGGTATCTAATTTACATCCTGGGACCTGTTCACCGTCTCTTAATGTGGTATCAAAAATTTGGACTTTCTCTCTATTCATAAGGACATATTTATTGTTTTTTATCTGTCGTATGTAACTAGCATAAATATATTGGTTTTTTATCTCATCGATTAATATTTATTTTGGTATTCGATGATTTTCAGTTGCGACCAATTTTAGGTCATGCTCATTTCATATTCGAAATATTTAATGTAATTTCACATCTTCGAACAAAAGTATATTTCATTTGTTTAAAATAAAATTCATTTTTGGAAATAATACTGTTTATAAGAGTTGCAAATACATTATAAACTACACAAATACATAAAGTTACAATACTATATTTTACAATGGCTAACCATCAAAAAGATTCATTATTTGTTTTAATTAAATCACTTTCAAAGTCTGAAAAAAGACAATTTAAGATTTTCGCTAGTCGTCTTGAAACGAGTTCCAATACTAAATTCATTGAACTATTCAATGTTTTGGACAAATCTGAAACTTATGATGAGAAAATTATATTGAAAAATGACATTATCAAAAAAGCGCAGTTATCCAATCTTAAATCCTATTTATACAAACAAATTTTAGTAAGTATTCGGTTGAATATTCCAAGCCAAAATATTCGCTATCAATTGAGAGAGCAAATTGATTTTGCAACCATTTTATACAATAAAGGTTTGTATAAACAAAGTTTAAAAATTTTAGACAAAACCAAACAACAGGCACTGGAAAACGATGAGAAATATATGGCTTATGAAATCGTAGAATTTGAAAAGCTAATAGAATCGCAATACATCACGCGGAGTATTCAAGGCCGTGCAGATGAACTGGTTATACAAGCTAAAGAATTGAATTACAGGAACACCATCTCTAGTAAATTATCGAATTTGTCGTTGCAGTTGTATGGTATAATGCTAAAAACTGGCTATGTAAAAAGCGATGAAGAATACCAGTATATTGACGACTATTTCAACAAACACATTCCTAAATTTGATGATAAAAAGTTTGGTTTTCGAGAGCGTTATTGGTTTTATAACGCTAATTTGTGGCGCAGTTTTTTAGTTCAAGACTTCTTGGCTTGTTATAAATTTGCGCACAAATGGGTCACGCTTTTTTATGACAATAGAAATATGATTTATCTCAATCCTGTGTTTTTTTTGAAAGGGAATCATTATCTTTTGGAGTCACTATTTATGCTGAAATACAAATCCAATTTCAAGAAATATTTAGAGCTGCTAGAAGAAACCATAATTGACCCACAGTTTCCTGTTAATGATAATATTACTTCTTTGTCTTTCCTATATTTGTACAACAATAAACTGAATTATCACATTCTCGAAGGCACTTTTGCTGAAGCTGAATATTTGATTCCAGAGGTTTTAGATAAAATAAATTTACACAACGAGCATCTTGACGAACATCATGAAATGTTGTTTTACTATAAAATTGCTAGTATTTACTTTGGCAACGAAAAGTACAGTGAATCTGTGTTTTATCTCGAAAAAATTATCAATAACAAAAACTTGTATGTTCGAGAAGATTTGGCGTGTTTCGCCAGATTGTTGTGTTTGATTGCGCATTACGAATCTGGAAAAGATTTTAACTTAGAAAATCAGTTGGTGAGCACTTATAAATTTCTAATAAAAATGAATGATTTACATGAAGTTCAAAAGGAAATCATTCGGTTTTTGAAAAAATTAAGCACCATATATCCAAGCGACATTAAAAAGGAATTTATAAAAGTAAAAGAGCGGTTCGTTGAATTAGAAAAAAGCACTTACGAAAAAAGGGCTTTCCTTTACCTCGACATCATTTCTTGGCTAGAAAGCAAAATCGAAAATCGAAAAATTAGCGATATTATTAAGGAAAAAGCGAAGTTGAGTAATCGATAAGGTCTATTTGAAAATCATCAAAATCATTGATACCAGTATTTCTTTAAATATAAAATAAATTATTCTCCTTCAGGGTTTATCTTTTGAAAGAGTTGATTGAGTAGTACTTGGTATTTACTGATTTCAATCAAGTCTTCATCAAGGTCGGAATGGTCCAATAAATTATCTAGTTTTTCACTGATTTCCAATAATTTATTGTTCGCTGATTTATGGTCTTTAACCACCATCAAATCAATAATTTCTTGAACACCATTTTTTAATTCCTCAAATTGACTATTTTTCATAATTAAATATTTTCGTCAGTTTTATTTTCATTAAATTTTTTCACGATTAGCTTTAATTTTTCTTTGCGTAAAACTTTGGCAGCCTTTACTTTGTCTTGCTCTTTGTGCAACTTATCATTATGAATCTTGATGTTCCTTTCGTTGTTTCTTCCCATTATAATGCTCTTTTTATTTCGTCTATAGTTTTATTTGTAAAAATCATTTGGTCAATTACAGTTTTTCTTAAAACATCCAAATCATAATAATCATAATATTTTGCCCAAGAAGTCAGCGCCAATAAATTCCTGATTTGTTTGATTTTTTTTGCTGTTTCAAAACTTGTTCTTAATATGGGTTTCAGGTCGAAATTCGGATTATTCTTATGCTGATAATGGACGGTTTTCGTATTGTAATCAACTTCTAAATAATACAATTCTTCCTCTGAATTATCGGGATAAAAGGAATTCCATGTGGCAAAACCTACTTTAAATTTCGAGTTGGTTTGCGGTTCCATAGGTTCTAATCTCCATTTACTATTTGCTAATCTTCCCCAATGATTGGAAAGCCGGTACATTCCTTCCTCGGCATAAAAATATTTACTTCCCGATTTGCTTTCATATTGCATTTTCAAATTTTTGATCTGATCTGGAAACACTTCTTGAAAAACACAAAAAGTATTTTTGAAAGAATTGGGACTCGGACGAAATATTTGCTCCATGGTACAAAGATAAACAGAAAGTGCAACAACTTAATAAGACAAAAAATAATTGACTAAATTTGCCAAATAAATTTTCTAAAACTATTAATTATGACCAAGTCTTCCCAAGAAAAAATGCTACAAAAAGGAGTTTATACCGGAATAATGGAACAAGACGAAAATAACAATTTCTTTTGTGGCGAGTATTTATTGGATTATAAAATGGCAATGGCTAATCATCAACTAGGTGATTTAATTACCATTAAGTCGGTTATTGAAAATCCAAGCGATATCAATTACAATAAATACCCAAAAAAGTCAAAAAACTTCGACAAAGCGAATAATAAGCCGCAATAATAAATGCTTTTGTCTGTTTTTTTAAAAGCCAAAAATTGAAAACTTAAAAAAAAGTGTACCTTTGCAAAAAATTGTTAATTTTGAAACTTAATAATACTAGCTTCATATTGAAAGACAATAAGTTATACTTTTATGAAAAAAATAGTTGAATACAGAAAGCTACTCAATGTAGAAAAAACAGTAGAATTAAAAGATTTAAAAACCATTTATCGCAATGCGATGAAAGATGCACATCCAGATAAATTTCAAGGTGATGAAGAAGGTTTGAAAGCTGCTGAAGAAAACAGTAAAAAAATCATTGAAGCTTACCATTTTTTAGTGAGCATTAATCCTGAAACAATAAAAGCAAACTTGCCGGAATACACAGAAACCATCTCAACTTCAACCATTACAGATTACAAATTTGTCGAAGGTAGGTTGATTATTAATTTTTCTAATGGAAGTGTATATGAGTATATAAGTGTTCCTAAAGCCACTTATGTAAAAATGGTTAACGCTGATTCGCCTAGTAGATTCGCAAAAAGACATATTTTGAACGCTTTTACTTGGAGAAAAACCACCAATCAAGATTAAATCGTTTTTTCAATAAATTTTTAAAACACTCCTTTTTGGGGTGTTTTTGCTTTTTAACTGAAAAATTTAATTTAATACAATTAAACATTACCAAAATTGCAATTATTTTAAGATATTCTTAAACTCACAATACTTGTTATTTATAACAAAAATTTAAGTCTTTATTTTATTGATGTTTTAGAAAATTAAATACTTTTGCAAACTTAAAACATCTAATTAAGTTCAAATGAAAAAATTAATTTTATTATTGTCAGCTACAGTATTTATTGTTTCATGTAGCAAAACAGAATACACTATAACTGGAACAGCAACAGGAATTGAAAACGGAAAAACAGTCATTTTGGAAAAGCAAGATGAAGCAGGAATGGGATTAGTGCCAGTGGATACTGTAAAGGTAGAGAACGGAAAATTCACAATGACAGGAAAAGCATTAGAGCCATCTTTTCACATGTTGCAAGTTGAAGGTGTTAATGGAAAAGTACCGTTCATTTTAGAAAATGGTGATTTAAATATCGAAATTAACAAAGATAGTATAGCAAAATCAAAAATTTCAGGAACTTACAATAATGATGAATTTGTAAAGTTCAATGAGGAATTAATGGCTATTCAAAAAGGGTTAATGAGTTTTCAAAAGAAAAATACTCCAGTGATGACTCAAGCTCAACAAACTAATGATACTGCAACCATTAATAAATTGATGAAAGAATACAGTGCTATTCAAGAAACTGTAAATACAGAATCTAAAAAGAAATACAGCACTTATGCAGAAACTCATCCAAAATCATTTATTACTGTTCTTATTTTGAAAGGAATGGCAAATGATCCAACAGCTGATATAAAAAATATAGAAAAAATTTATGCTAGTCTTGAAGAAACTTTAAAAAAGACTAAACCAGGAACAGAAGTTGATAAAAAAATCAAAGAAATAAAAAATCCTTCTGTTGGAGCTGGTGCAGCACCACAGACTCAAGCGCCTACAAGCGCAAAATGAAGTTCAGATTTTTCAGCGCCCAATCCTCAAGGAAAAAAAGTTAGTCTGAAAGAAAGTTTAGGAAAAATTACAATTGTCGATTTTTGGGCTTCTTGGTGCGGTCCATGCCGAATTGAAAATTCTAATATAGTAGCTTTGTATAAAGAGTTTCATACTAAAGGGCTCAATATTATTGGAGTTTCTTTAGATAAAGAAGCTTCCAAATGGAAAGAAGCCATTGCAAAAGATAATTTGACTTGGACACAAGTTTCAAATTTAAAACATTGGCAGGAACCTATAGCAATTCAATATGAAGTTGAGTCAATTCCAGCAACATTTATTCTTGATGCTTCTGGAAATCTAATTGCTAAAAATCTAAGAGGTCAAGAACTTAGAGCAAAAATTGCAACACTTTTGATAAAATAGTTATAATTTAATTCGAATAAAGAATCTCCCTAGTGGAGATTTTTTTTGTTTTACACTATCATCCAACAAATTAAAAAATGAATAAAAATTAAGTTCAAATAACATTTGAAAACTTAAAAACAGTTACTATATTTGCACGCGAATAAAAAACCCAAATATTCCTGGGGAGATACTCAAGCGGCCAACGAGGGCAGACTGTAAATCTGCTGTGTGAACTTCGCAGGTTCGAATCCTGCTCTCCCCACAAACTTTTAAATAAGAAATTATCCGAAAGTTTACTTTCGAGTAATTTTGTTTTAAAGGTTTGAGTAAGGATCCGCCATACAGGATCACGGAGAGAAACGGAGTAATCCTGCTCTCCCCACAAAAAAAGTCCTGAAAATTTCAGGACTTTTTTTATTTATCAAATGATCTTGCTTATTCTAAAGCAAAACTCACGCTTACATTTGTAATAATTTCAATTTCGCCAATGGCCAAAGTTTCTTTAGGTGCTGATTCCATTTGATCCATAGCCATCGTCTTCATAGCATACAATCTTGGTTGTGGAATATAAGATTGAGAATTATCCGAAATTACTATCGCTTTCCCTACTTTTTGTCCTAAAACAGAAACAAAATCTTCAGCTTTTGATTTTGCGTCCTTTATGGCTAATTTTCGTGCATCGGATTGCAATTGAACCATTTTAGAAGATTTGAACTCCACGTTATCAATTCGATTGATTCCTTCGTTAACCAATCCTTCCATTAAAGTATCGTATTTTGACAAATCTTTCAATAAAATCTGCAGCGTTTGCGTTGCAACATAATTATATTTCTTTTTTTCATAATCATAATTTGGATTTAAAGAAATGCGTTGCGTTTGAAAATCCTCTGATGCAACATTAGATTTCTTGATAAATTTTAAAATGGCATCCATTTTTTTATCATTTTCCAGCTTTACTTCGGCGGCTTTGATTCCTTTCGTTTCAATCGAAATTGAAATTAACACTTGATCTGGAGCCACTTTTACTTTTCCTTCGCCAGAAACATTAATCATTGGAACTGGTTTTTGATCCTGCGAATACGAATTTGCCATAAATACTAGGGCAAGAATTAGAATTACTTTTTTCATTTTTGTTAAATTTTATTTGTTTTAGAATCCTTTTCCAAATATAATGCCAATTATAATTTCCCCATTTTAGACATAACAAAAAGGATAATAATTGGAATGGCTAAAAGCACTACCATAAAAGTATTTTCTGTAAGCATTATTGGTTCTTTGACAATGGTAATTAAGTAGCCACCAATTGCGCCACCAAAATGAGCTGTATGACCGATATTGTCGTTTTTGGCTTTCATTCCATAAATAGAATACAACAAATAGCCAATACCAAAAAGATAGGCAGGAATCGGAATTATATAAAACAAACCCAACATCATATCCGGTTGAATCAAAATGGCCGAATAAATGATACCGGTTACCGCACCTGATGCTCCAATTGCGGTGTAACTATAATCATTTTTGTGCATTAACAAAGTGAACAAACTTCCAAAGATCAAACTAAACATGTAAATCAAAACAAAGGAAAATTCGCCAAAATAATTAATAACCACAGGCGCAAACATATAAAGTGTGAACATATTAAAAAATAAATGTCCCAAATCAGCGTGCAAAAACCCTGAAGAAATCATTCGGATTTGCTCGCCGGATTGAATGTTTCCGATATGAAATTGAAATTTTCTAAAAAATAATGAATCGTTAAATCCCTTATAACTGAATAAAACAGTAGCGAGCATAATTGCAATTAAGGTAATGTCCATAAATATTGTGCTTGTTTTTTATGAGGTAAATTTAGAAAATAATTTCGGTTAAAAATCCATCGAGCGTTTTTACTAACTGTAAAAAGATTAATTTAAATTATATTTGTAAAAAATAACTATCGAATGCGTTTTATAATTTTTCTAATTGTCTATCCTTTATTGTGGTGCATTTCAGTGTTGCCATTTCAATTGTTATACCTCTTTTCTGATTTTGTATATTTCATCGTTTATTATTTAATTGGTTACAGAAAAAAAACAGTTCGCGAAAACATTTTATTGGCATTACCTCATTTATCTGCTGCAGAAAGGTCAAGTATCGAAAAAAAATCATTCCATCATTTGTGCGATATGTTTCTCGAAATGATAAAAACAATGACAATTTCTACAGCTGAGATAGAAAAACGTTTTGTTTTTAAGAACCTTGAAGTATTACAAAAATTAGAAGATCAAAATAAAAGTATTGCAATAATGATGGCTCATTATGCTAGTTATGAGTGGGCAATTTCTATAAATACCTTTAGCAGATTTAACGGATATGCCATTTATAAAAAAATTGAAAATCCGTATTTTGACAAACTCGTTCGTGATATTCGATCTCGATTTAAGGCTTATCTTATCACTACCAAAGAAACCGTTCCTACAATAATTAGCAATAAAAACAACAATGTACTTTCGATTTATGGATTTGCAAGCGACCAATCTCCAAAGAGTTACACCGCTTTTCATTGGCGAAAATTCATGGGCATAGAAGTTCCAGTGCATACTGGAGCCGAAATGTTGTCTAAAAAGTATGATATGAACATCATTTTTTTAAAAGTGAAAAAAGTGAAACGAGGATATTATGAAGGAACTTTTGAAATTCTTTTGGAAAATGTTCAAAATGTACCCGATTATCAAATTACTGACAAATTCCTAAAATTGGTAGAACAACAAATTTATGAGGCTCCTGAATATTATCTTTGGACTCACAAACGCTGGAAACACCGGAGATAGTGTTCGGTTTTCAGCAGTTTAGTTAAGGATTCGTAATCATTTATTCGAGTTTTTTATTAAAAAATGCGATAGCTTTTTTTAATAAAATGTATCGAGAATTCTATTATTGACTTATCTCTTTTATCAATAAAGGCTTCGACAAGCTCAGCCAGACAACATTCAGAATTTCGATTAGGAACCTTGATGTCTCCCTGAGCTTGTCGAAGGGTTTCTGTTAAGAAGCGTCAATAAAGACTCGTTCTCCAAATATTAATAAAAAGGATAAGTCAATTCTATTATTAAAGGCTTCTCGATACTTCCGATAGCTTTCGGGATCACTAGTAAAGCTGTCGTATTACTATCAAAAATCACTCGATTAGACGGCTAAAAGTGTTAACAAAACGACATTGATATATAATAATCTGTATAAACCAAAATTCCGCAATAGAACTAATATCCAATTTTAACCTTTGTCAAAGTTATAGATTGTCTATAAAAACTTTGACAAAGGTGCTAGGTAGACCATAATTCTTTCTGATGCGTAATATGGGTTCGACTTAAATTCCTGCCACTGCCTTTATTTCCTCTATAATTCGTAGTGCTAGTACATCGGCTTTTTCTTGTGTTGCTGCTTCGGTATAAATTCGAATAATAGGTTCAGTATTCGATTTACGAAGGTGAACCCAATTTTCGGCGAAGTCAATTTTTACACCATCAATTGTGGATAATGAGCTTGTTGAACTATCATTTTTGTATTTCTCGGTCATCGCAGTCAAAATTGCATCAACATCAATTTCTGGCGTCAATTCAATTTTGTTTTTGCTCATATAATATTCTGGATACGAAGCTCTCACAGCGGAAACCGTCATTTTTTTGTTCGCCAAATGCGTTAAAAATAAAGCTACACCAACCAAACTATCACGACCGTAATGCAATTCAGGATAAATAATTCCACCGTTGCCTTCGCCGCCAATAATAGCATTATTTTTTTTCATTAATTCCACCACGTTCACCTCGCCTACTGCGCTGGCTTCGTAATTTCCGTTGTGGGAATTTGTGACATCACGCAAAGCACGAGAAGAAGACATATTCGAAACGGTATTGCCTGGTGTTTTTCCTAAAACAAAATCGGCACATGCTACCAAAGTATATTCTTCGCCAAACATTTCGCCGTCTTCACAAATAAAAGCCAAACGATCTACATCTGGATCGACAACTATTCCTAAATCGGCTTTTTCCTTGACAACCAATTCTGAAATATCAGTCAAATGCTCTTTCAAGGGTTCTGGATTGTGCGGGAAATGACCGTTGGGTTCGCAGTATAATTTTACCACTTCAACGCCCATTAATGCTAATAATTTTGGAATAATAATGCCGCCCGATGAATTTACGCCATCAACAACCACTTTGAATTTTGCTGCTTTTACCGCTTCAATATCAACCAAGGGCAAGTTCAATACTTCGTCGATATGAATATCCATATAAGCATCATTTTCAGTGATTTCGCCTAAACTATCTACATCCGAAAAGTCAAAGGCTTCGGAATCGGCAATTTGAAGAATTTTTTCTCCTTCGATGCCATTGAGGAATTCTCCTTTTTCGTTTAATAATTTCAAGGCATTCCACTGTTTTGGATTGTGCGAAGCGGTTAGAATAATTCCACCATCGGCATTTTCTAAAGGAACAGCTACTTCAACAGTTGGTGTTGTAGAAAGTCCCAAATCAATCACATCTATTCCTAAACCAATCAAGGTATTTATCACCAAATTATGAATCATTGGTCCTGAAATTCTAGCATCACGACCAACAACTACTTTATATCTTGTTTGTGGTTTACTGTTTGTTGTTTGTTGTTTTAGCCACGTTCCATAAGCCGAAGCAAATTTTACGGCATCAACAGGCGTAAGATTATCGCCCACTTTTCCGCCAATAGTTCCTCGAATTCCTGAGATAGATTTTATTAAAGTCATTTAATTTTAGATTTTTGGTTTTTGAATTACAAATATAATAATTGAGATTTGATATAGGTTACACTAAAGGATTTTATGCAAGCTTATCTGAATGAATTACATAAATACAATAGCGATTACAATATCTACAAACGCGGGAAGCATAATTCTTTCTGCGGATGAAATAAATTAAAATGCGGAGGCAATAAAGACAAATGCGGAAGGTATAATTTATTCTGCGGATGTAATAAATACAAATGCGGAAGGCATAATTTATTCTGCGGCTGTAATAAATTAAAATGCGGAAGCAATAAATACAAATACGGAAGGTATAATTCTTTCTTTGGCTGCTTCAAACGGCTGTCGTTTTTTATTTCTTTTTATATTCCTATGATAATCGTAAAAGTTGATTCTAAAATCTTAAGGTACTCTCTACTTATACTTTACCAACTAAATTAATAGTTTAGGCCTTGGGTGTAATTAGTTTTTGATGATAATTTTTTCGTCAGTTCGAGTGATTTTCTATAGAAAATCGTCCTTGGATTTCACTCAGTATGACAGATCAAGAAAAATTTGATTAAAAACGGTTCTCGATACATTTTTTGTTCCGTTATACTGCACAAAAAACACTCGAACTGACGTTTTTAATAATTATACCCAACGGGTTAATTTAAATATTCTCATTTATATCTAATAAATTTATCACGGTTTTTAGGTTATTTGCATTTAAAGGTTTTGCCAAAAAAGCCACAATACTCTCTTCATTTTTAGCTCTTTCTACATCAGCAGGATTTATACTAGAGGAAAGAATAAAAATCTTTGTTTTCTTTTCAAAGTGTTCAAAATCTCTTTTAAAAGCATCAAAAAAATCCCAACCATCCATAATTGGCATATTTAAATCTATAAAGATTATTTCTGGAAAACTGTCTATGGATACTTCGCCGTTATCAAGTTTCTTAAAAAAATCTATCGCTTCCAGTCCATTATATGCTGCTACTACGTTAGTACAAATTTTTTCGGCTTTTAAGTGAAATTTATTCAAAAGTTGTGTGACCTTATCATCATCGATGGATAAAACTGTATTTATCATAATTAATTATTTAAACGTTATTGTAAAAGTTGTCCCAATATTCACTTCGCTTTCTACCTCTATTTTACCGCCAAGAGTAGTTATTTGCGAATGTATAAGGTATAGACCAATTCCTTTGCTATCTGCATTGTTATGAAACCTTTTGTAAAGACCAAATATTTTATCTTTTGCTAAGGCCATATTTATACCAATTCCATTGTCAGTAAAAGTAAGCTTGGTATCACCATTGGGCTCTCTGCTTGTTTTTATAGTGATTATGGGTTCTCTATTTGGATGACGGTACTTTATAGCGTTGGTTATTAGATTTAAAAATACACTTTCCAAATATTCATTGGCAAAAATTACTGCTGGTGCAGCAGAGAAGTCTGCATTTATTATTACCTTTTTTTCTATTAATGACATTGAAAGTGAATCAGTTATTTTTTTTAATATTTCTTCAAAGGTTAATAGGTCTTTATGTATGCTTCTATTCTCTTTTATAATCAAAACCTCAATTAAATCGTTTAAGGTTTCATTTAAATGATAGGTAGATGTTTTAAATCCTTCTATAAGCTGCATTGTAAATTCATCTGTAGCATTTTCGGGCTGAATAATATCGCAAATAGAAACAAGGTTAGTTAATGGCGCCCTTAAATTATGTGAGGTTATATAAGTAAACTGTTTTAGTTCGAGGTTGTTGGCAACCAATTCTTTTAGCAACGTTTCTTTTTCTGATGCCGCTTCCTTCTCCATGGTAACATCCCAACTGACCCCAATAATTCGTTTTGCCTTACCATCTACCCTTTCAATAAACCCACTAGTTCTAATATACCGGATAGATGAATCTCTCCATACAATCCTGAATTCGGAATTGAATTCGGAATTGAATTCGGAATTGAATTCGGAATTGAATTCGTTCTTGTTTTTAAGGTTTAGTTGCATCTCAGTATGTATTTTTGCTCGATCTTCTTCATGTAATCTTGCTATCAATCCTTCATTAATTGTTTTAAATTCATTTGGAGCTATTCCATATAATTTATACATCCCTTCATCCCAAAAAATAGAATCATTTTCTAAATCCCAATCCCAAATTCCTAATTTTGCGCTTTTTGTTGCCAATAGCAAGCGGTTAGTTTGGCGTTTCAACAATTCATTTACAGAATAAATTTCTGCTTCTGCTTTTTTTATTTTTGTTATTTCAGTTATAAATGAACATTTCAATTCCAATCCATCATAAACAATAAAGGTGGATGTTTTTTCTACATCTATCAACGCTCCACCCTTTTTAACCATTTTAGCTTGAAAATTTAGGTGACCTGTTCTTCGTAAGACTTCAAACCTTTCTGCGATAATTGCCTGATTTATCTGATGGTCTAGATCCATTTGACTAAGCATTGCAAACTCCTCTTTGGTATAACCAAGCATGGTATAAGCGGCTTCATTAAAATCATAAATTGATCCATCAGGCTTTAAAAGATATATGGCAGTTGTGGCTTTCTGGATAATATAGTCCGATAGTTTTAGTCTTTCTTCTGCCTTAATTTTTTCGGTGACGTCATTTACATAAACACAATTGAGTTCCAGATCACCAAATTGTATCATGTTTGCATCAATTTCCATATCTATTATGGTTCCATCTTTTTTAGTTCTTTTGACAATATAATGTAAACTCTTTTTTTGTTTCAAATCATCCCAATACTGTTTCCAAGTATCAGATGTATAGGCGCTACCAAAGTCAAATGCTGTTTTGGTCATCACCTCTTCCACACTGGTATTCCCGTACATTTTTGCAAAAGCTAGGTTACAATTATAAATAGTACCATCCGCATTAATATACGCTAAACCCCAAGCAGCATTATCTATTGTAAATGCCGATAGTTTTAAGTTGTCTTCCTGCTTTTTCTTTTCGGTAATGTCTTCATAAAAGCCAAAGTTTACAATTTTGTCATTTAATTCTATTGAATTGGTAGTAACCGCAACATCAATAAAAGTCCCATCCTTTCTTTTCAATTTTATATCAAAATTTTGATTTGGAACATCTTTCAACTCCTGCCATCGGTTTGACCAAGATTCTTTGGTTATCAGTGGGTTTACATCAAATACTGTTATGCCTATAAACTCTTCATAACTATAGCCCAACAAATTGGCAGTTGCTTGGTTAAAGTCAATGTATAAACCATCCCTATCCAAAAAGAACATCGCACTATTTGTGTGCTTATAAGAATAATCTAATAAATTTAGTTGTTGCTCTAATATTTTCTTTTCTGTAATGTCAATTGCATAAGAACAAAGCAATTCCAAATCCCCATGTTTCAAGTAATTTATATTGATAATAAGATCGCTTATCGTTCCGCCTTTTTTAGTAAGGGTGGTTTCTATGGTTTTACTCCCTTTGGCTTTTACATCTGCCCAATGAAGCGCCCATTGTTCTTTATCAAAGTTATCATCTATTTCAATTATCTTTTTACCCTTTAATTCCTCTTGACTGTAGCCCAAACCCTTAGCTGCCGCTTCATTTATATTGTAAATACTAGAATCTTCTTTTACCAGAAATATTGGCATTGCAGAATTATTGAACGTAAAATCTACCAATTTTAATTCTTTTTCTTGCTCTTTCTTTTCTGTAATATCCTGTACATAGCTACATTTCAATTCTATGTCACCATATTTTACATAGTTAGCCGTAATGATTACGTCTAAAAGGCTACCATCCTTCCTTTTATGTTGGGTTTCTATGGTTATTTTTTTATTTGCTTTCAATTTAGCCCATACACTTGCCCACTTTTTTTCGTCATAATTTATATCTAAATCATAAATTTTTAACTTATGCAATTCTTCGCTTGTGTAACCCAAATTTTCAGCTGCAATGTCGTTACATTCATAGATGCTCGCATCTTCCAAAACGTAATAAATAGGTGTAGAAGCATTTCTAAAAGTATATTCAATTAATTCATTTTGATCTTCGGCAGTTCTTTTTGCTATGAGCAACTCTTTTTCATAAGATCTGCGTTGACTAACATCGAAAACCGTGGAATAATTCATCTGCACATTCCCATTTTCATCTCTTATCTGCTTGGTGTTGATTAAAATAGACAGACGGGTTTTATCTTTCTTAACCATTTCAAAACTGATTTCTTGAACAAAACCTTGCAACTGTAGCAAAGGAGAATAATGTGTTTCAAAGTATATTTTACCACCCACGCTCAACAAACTCTGCCAAGTAACTTTGCCAATTATGTCCTCTTTTGTATACCCAAGCCAAACTAATAAATTATCGTTGATTTTGGTAATAATTCCAGTCCCGTCGGTTGAAAAATAACCACAAGGAAACTGTTTGTAAAATATGTCTGACTCTAATTCTTTTGAAGTCAATTGTTTGTCATAAAATTCGTCTTTTTCTTGACTTAGTTTTGCTACTTTTGCAGCAACAATTTGATTTAAAAGCGCAGCTAAGTTATTTAAATCCTCTTCTTTCTCTGATTTGATCAGTTCAAATTTGGCTAAATCAGCTGCTGTAAAATCATGTTTTGCAAAATTGAAATCAGTTATTTCTGTCATTTATAGTATCGTTTTAGCAAATGATAATAACTGTCCAAAAGCGCTTGGAAAGTTGAATATTTTCAAAGTAGATTTCATCATTTAAATATTTTCTAGAAATTTAGTCACCAATTCTACTGTTTCTTTTGGTGCACTCATGTGTGGGCAATGTCCTTTTGCCTCCATAAAAACAATTACGCTATTTTGTAAGTGTTCATTCACATATTTTCCCACAGCTTCGGGTGCAATTACATCGGAAGTACATTGTAAAATAAGCGTTCTTGTTGTCAATTTTAACAAATCCTTACGATTATCTCCTAAAAAAGTAACGTTTGCAAAATGTTTTGCTATTTCAGGATTATTTCGACAAAAACTATTTGCTAATTCTTCGCTCAACTCTGGTTTATCAACATTGCCCATAATAACAGGAGTAATGGCACTCGACCAACCTAAATAATTGCTGTCCAAAGATTCCAATAATTCATTTATATCTGTCTCATCAAAACCACCGTAATAAGTTTCATCATTAATATAACGTGGCGATGGACCTATCATAATCAAAGTATCAAATAAGTGTGGTGCTTTGTTTACTGCCAATACACCCATCATCGAAGCTACTGAATGTCCTATTAAAATGACATTTTTAAGGTCAAGACTTTCGCAAATTTCCACAATATCATCTGCGTAGCCTTCCAAAGATGCGTATTTTTTGTAGTCATAAGCCAAAATATCTGATTTTCCAGATCCTACATGGTCAAAAAGTACAATTTTGTACGTGCTACTAAATGCAGGTGTAATAAATCTCCACATATTTTGGTCGCAACCATAACCGTGTGCCATCAACATAACCTGTGTTCCTTCGCCGAGAATGGTTACATTGTTTCTTTTAATAACATCTTGTATCATTTTTTTTAATTTTTAAGTTGATGTATAAAAATCTAAAGCATTGATAATAAATAATTATAGTTGGAAAGTGTACTTAAAACTTAGAAAAACTTATAGGCTCAATTAGAAATAGTTTTGTATTCATGACCTATATATTTTATTGGTTTTATATTGCTTTTTGAAATAGCAGCTAACTTTTTGCCTTTAGTTTGCATGAGATACAATGTATTAATTCTCCAAAAAAGAAACCGGCGAAAAAAACGTTTCGTAGTGTTGAATCCTAAAAGTTGCATAAGAATCGCTTCAACTGTTGTACTTTCATGTACAACTTGAAATGATGGGTTTTTATATCCGCCAAAGGAACCGCACAGCGATTTAATTAATTATCCTATAAAAATATATAAAATGTATTAACAAATATAAAAAAAATTAACAAAAAAAATATAAAATCGATGATTTAAAATTAACACTATATCTTTAGGTAATAACAACCAAAGTGTACAAGCAATACTGCAATGATTTAAAAGGCTTTAAACAAATTGTTGATTTTCAGGAATTATGTATTTCTTCAAAAAAAAAGAGGCTCATTTGCCTCTTCATATTCTCTATAAAATTTTTACGATAAATGTATAACAAGAAGCTAGCGCAGTCGGTTATACGGGCAGCAATTGGGATTTGCACCAAAAAAATTAGTTTATTGTATTATAACTGATTTTGAAGTTTATTCTTCTTTAAATACGTAAATACTTTATTAGTAGCTAAATCAATGTTAGCAATTACATTCCTGTCTTTTTAACTTTTATCGGCTTTTCTTTTGTAATTAAATCTTTCCTTTATTTCGTTCCAATTTAATACCATGGTAAATTGTGTTTTAAGAAAAGCTAAAATACAATTTTATTTGGTTTTTTTGTTTAAATTATTACTTGGATTGCGCTTTGGCGACCTGTGCGAGCTCAGAAAACAATTGTAGATAAACCCGCGGTTTTAAGAATATTATTTTTTTAGGGAAAGATTTTTAGGATATATTAAAAAAATGGAGCAAATTGAATTACTGCTAAAGCATTTTAATTATTTTAAGAAATATATTGGGATTTTCTTAACAATTAATTGTTGTTTGCATTTAAAATAGTATTTTGCACTACTAGAAAACGCAATTCATTCCAAACAAAAATGATTCAAGATATATCCTTAGGATTACTCCAAAACTACAAAGAGAAAATCAATTCTTATGACGAAGTCCTTGACCAAAATGGCGATGTAAAACCTTATTGGCAGGGACTTTTTGATACATTAGAATCTATTGGTATCGAAGAACTTCAACAGCGAAACGACGAAATCATAAAAAAATTAAAAGAAAACGGGGTTACTTATAACGTTTATGATGCTAACAAAGAATCGAATCGCGCCTGGAAATTAGACCCAATTCCGTTTCTGATTCACGAATCAGAATGGAAAACCATAGAAAAAGGTTTACAACAAAGAGCGCAACTACTCGATTTGATTTTGAAAGATTTGTATGGACCACAGTTATTGATTAAAAATGCCATTATTCCAGCTGAATTGGTTTTTGATAATTACGGTTTTCTATTGCCTTGCTTTGACATTAGGCAAAAATCGAACAAACATTTACTCAATTATGCAGTAGATTTGGCTCGTGGACCTGACGGAAAAATGTGGTTGTTGGACAATCGAACTCAATCTCCATCTGGAGCTGGTTATGCACTGGAGAACAGAATTGTGATGAGTAAAGTATTTCCAGAACTAAATAAAAAAACCTTTCGAAAAAGACTTTCTCCTTATTTTAGTCAATGGCAACAAACGGTTGATACCATTGGAAACCATACCAATGAAAATCCTAATGTGGTTTTCCTGACTCCGGGCGCTGGAAACGAAACCTATTTTGAACACGTTTATCTTTCTTCTTATTTGGGATATACTTTGGTGCAAGGCAATGATTTGTTGGTACGAGATGGTTTTGTTTGGCTCAAATCTATAGACCAACTAGAGCGTGTCGATGTAATAATCAAACGTTTGGATGACAGCTGGTGCGATCCTTTAGAACTTCGAAGAGATTCTTTGCTTGGAATTCCTGGTTTATTGCAAGTCATTCGATTGGGAAATATTTCAGTTGTCAATCCTCCAGGAACAAGTATCTTAGAAAATTATGGTTTAATGGCATTTATGCAAAATGCCTGCAAATTTCTATTGAATGAACCTTTGCTGATGTCCTCTGTTGCCACTTGGTGGTGCGGACAGACCAAAGAATTAAGTTTTGTTTTAGAAAATTTACCCAAATTAATCATTAAAAAAACCAATAGAAAGCAAGGATTTAGATCCATTTATGGCCGATTATTGAACGAAGATGAACTCGAAAATTTAAAGCACCAAATTCTTAAAAGTCCAAAAGATTTTGTGGCGCAAGAGGAAGTGAGTTTGTCTACTACTCCAGCTTTTATTAATGGCGTTATAGAACCTCGTTTTGCGGCTTTGCGTGCTTTTTTAATTGCAGATGGAGACGAATATAAAGTAATGCAAGGCGGTTTGACTCGCAGTTCGGCAGTGAAAGGAAAGTTTGAAATATCCAATCGTTTTGGAGGAATATCCAAAGATACTTGGATTATTTCGGATGTGCCAATAACGTACCAAGAACAAAATGTAGAGCGAAAATTTACAGTGGGTCAACTAAAAAATTCACTAACTAGTAGAAATGCCGAAAATTTATTTTGGGTAGGACGTCTATGCGAAAGAACAATGGCGTTAAGAAGTTTTCTGAAAATTATCCTCAACAGGCTCAACGAAAACGTGACCAAACAAGGCAATAAACAACCAGATTTTTTGGTGGTTTTATTAAAAGCGATAACCCATCTTACTCAAACTTATCCCGGATTTGTGGGCAAAGAAATTAGCGATGACGAAGTTTTTGACAACGACGCTATTTTTGAAGACCCGATTGCCGAGTTGCTGCTATTAATCAATGATACAAAAAAAGCTGGTTCGGTGGTTTATAATATTCAATCTCTTTTGAACACTATTAATCAAGTTAGCGAAAAATGGAATCACGATACCCGTCGCATCATCAACCTTGTTGAAGACAGTCTTATTGCGCTTAAAAAAACCAACAATACCAACATTAATTCCGTTAACCACAGTTTAGATAAATTGCATATTCGCCTTTTTTCATTTTATGGTAATATCTATGAAACTTTACCGCGGGACAATGGTTTTTACCTACTTGAAACTGGCAAAAATGTAGAGCGAATTTTATCCCTTTTGTCTGTTTTCCGTGCAACTTTGAATTTCAAAAAACCCGAAGAAGAAGAGGCACTATTAATGGAAGCCATTCTGGAAAATCATCATTTATTGGCACAATATAGAAATATTTACAAATCGCACTTGAGTTTGAAAGCCGTTATCAATATGGTTTTTTTGGAAAAGAACTTGCCTTATACGCTTTCTTTTTTGTTGGATACACTTTCGTATTATTTATCAAAACTTCCTAAAACCAATGATCCAAACCGATTGAGCATTGCCGAAAAATCCGTTTTGGAGGCGAGCACGATTGTCAAATTAATTGATGCCGATGTTTTGATTCAAGTGGATGTGGAAACGGATTTTCGACCCAAATTAGACGAAACCTTGTCCAAAGTTTTTGAACATATTTGCAATGTATCAGTTAATCTATCGAGTTTGTATTTCAACCATTCGGTTATGCAACATTCGGTTTTAGAAATCCTAGAAAATATTGACACTGATGAAATATAAATTAAAACATCAAACTCTTTACACTTATACCAACGTGGTACATCATTACCAAGGTATTCTTTGCTTGCAACCCAGAAATTCATCCAAACAAGTTTGTACTAATTTTAAATTAGAGATTGAGCCAAAACCTTCTAAGATTTATTCCAGAACAGATTATTTTGGAAATATCCAACATTATTTTTCAATACATGAATCGCATAAGTCCTTAAGAGTTACCGTTTCTAGCGAAATCGAAGTGTTGCAAAATATTGTACAACCCATAAACCCGATTACTTGCGAGGAAGCCAGGCAAAAATTTATTACCAATCTTCCTATCAAAATTGAAGTGTTACAATATTTACTTCCAAGCCAATTCATTAGTTGGGACAAAGAAATTATAGCTTTTGCTGAAACTTGCTTAAAACCAGACACCTCACTTTTTGAAGCGGTTTTGGATTTAATAAAAAAAATATATACCGAATTTCAGTTCAAATCGGGTGCAACAAATGTGAATACACCTTTAACAACAGTACTTAAAGAACGAAAAGGTGTTTGCCAAGATTTTTCCCATTTGGCGATTGCCAGTTTAAGAAGTGTTGGAATTCCAGCCAAATATGTTAGCGGTTATATCGAAACCTTGCCGCCAAAAGGCAAGCCCAAACTAGAAGGTTCCGATGCTTCTCATGCTTGGATTTCGGTTTATATTCCAGAAATGGGTTGGTGCGAATTTGACCCGACCAACAATATGATTCCACAGCAACGCCATATTGTAACGGCCTACGGAAGAGATTTTGCTGATGTTTCGCCACTAAAAGGAATTATCTTTAGTTCAGGAGATCATAAGGTCAAAGTGGAAGTTGATGTGGTGCCAATTTTTTGAGATTATATATCGAGGTCTAAATGAAGTTTGGTAAATAAACTACGGTCGACTACAAGTTCATAATTCATAAAAGCAATTGGAATCGCATGGATTAATCCAATAATTGAGTTTTCAAAAATAGGATTGACCAATTATTTTTGTTTATTTTTTTATTGCTACTTTCGGCAAACCTGCCTTTGCCAAAATTTCGTTTGCTTTTTTTAATTTTTCAGGAAACAACAATACTTTCCCTTTAAATTCCTCTAATTTTTTATCAAAAACAATAATCGGCACTTTTGATTGATTTAATTCATCTATTGTCATAATATATTTTCTTTTTTTGTTTATAAAAATGCTTCATAATCCTCGCCAACCATAAAATCATCCCATTCTCCATTACTACTTAATCCAAAAACCTTAAAATCTTCACTTATTTCAGCCAAGTTGTTTGTAATTCCCATTCTGTATAATCTTGTTCTCACTTTTGTATTTCCAGTTGCTAAAATCCATGCTTTTGGGTTTTTCTGCATAAAAGCATAAACTGTAGAAGCAACTGTTGCTAAAACTTTTAAACTATCGCCATTATTTGTGACTGAAATGTCGCTTGTAGTTTTGGTTTTGTCATCATAATTAGCAAATCCTAAATTATAAACATTTTCAGTTCCTGTTTCGGAATATTCAACTATTTTTCTAATCATTCCTTTTGGTCCCTCACTAATAAACTCATAGTAACTCATCGAAGTTTCGGAACGATATTGATATTTAGGATACTTCATCTATCGCTTTAAAATTACTGAACAAATTTATAAAATATTTTCTCTTAAATCGGCTTCAGTCTTGATTTAACATAACTGACCATTAAGCTAGTTAACCTTTGTCTAAAATCATACGAGAAATCTTTAAAACTACCGCTCTTGGAACAAACCGAAGCGATGTTGCTAAAATAGTATTCATGATGCCGTGAATTGCAACGGTCTTCCCTTTTATCATGGCATTATAACCATATTTTGCAACTTCTTTCGATGTAGGTAAATTTTTATTGTTAAAGAGTTTACTATTGTCCATACTTGCCGCAGTTTGGAAACCAGAAGTTGTAGGTCCAGGACAAAGCGCAGTTACAGAAACGCCTTTACTGCTTACTTCGTTGCTTAATGCTTCGCTAAAGCTTAAAACATAAGCTTTGGTAGCAAAATATACTGCCATCATCGGGCCGGGTTGGAATGCAGCCGTAGAAGCTAAATTCATAATTTTTCCGCTTCGTCTTTTTACCATATCTTGAAGATATAATTTTGTAAATAAAGTCAGTGTACTAATATTCAAGTGAATCATTTCTGATTCCTTATTCCAGTCGGTTTCAGCAAAAAGTCCAAAGTCGCCAAAGCCTGCATTGTTAATCAAAATATCAATTTGGATGTTTTGATTATTGGTTTCATCATAAACTTCTCTGGCTGAATTGATTGCCGAAAGATCTTTGCCGATGGTGTAAACTACAATCTTAAATTCCTTTTCTAACTCGTTTTTAAGTTCGTCTAATTTAGATTTATTACGAGCTACTAAAACCAAATCGCCACCTTTAGAGGCGTGAATTCTTGCTAATTCTAATCCAATCCCGTTAGATGCACCCGTAATTAATGCTGTATTTTTCATTATCTAAAGTATAAAAGTTAACTATTGGTTTATGTGTAATTATAACAAAGTGAAAAAGTTATAATTTAATGCAGTACAAAAGTATCAAAAAATAAATACCGTTAGCTAGTATAATATCATTTTATAATGTACGATGATATTTTATAATTAACTTGGTCATTAAAGCGCTAAAAAATGGTTCATTATTTAGTATATTTGACCTTAAAAAAAACCAAACAAAGCTATCAAAAAACTTCCTCTTTTAACGCCAAGAAAGGCTTCGGTAATCGATTTAGAAACTGCGAATGCGTTGTTTGCTGAAATTATACAAGCTGATATTCCATTTGGTTATCAACAAGCCAATTGTCATAATATTTCGCATTATATCAGTTTGTTCCTTGAATCTAAAGGCTTTCAATGTGGCAAAATATGGGCATTTGCTCCTGTAGTTTATTCGATGAATGGCTCACGATTAATCACTTTTACCGACAAAAAAAATATGTCGCCGACAGGTAAAATTGATTGGGGCTATCATGTGGCTCCTATTCTTCAAGTTCGAATAGGGAATAAAGTGCGTAAAATGGTTATTGATCCAGGATTATTCCCAAAAAATGTAGTGCGTTATCGAACATGGTTGGCGAAACTCAGAACACGAAAACTAATTTATCTAATTATGGATTCTGAATGGTATTTGTATAATTCATCAATGATTCCGAATTCGCAGATTCAATACAATTCAAATGGGTTTTCAAATCCAAATGTACAGTTGCCAGATTGGTTTTCAGACAAATTAATTACAGATTTTTTCAAATATGAAGAAGAAGCTTTGCAGCAACATTGGATAGAAAAAGGATTGGCAGTAAATGAAACTGCTATGGCATTTTATGATGCGGAAATCAAGCCTATTCTACACCACAAACAACAACTTGATTTGCTTAACGATTATAAAATGCTAGTGGGCAATGTCTTTAATTTCGAAACGATTTTCAGGGACAACAATTGGAATTATGAAATGGACAATGATTTTCAATTCAAACATCAAAATATCATTGCAAAGTATCGAGATATCTACTTTTCAAATCTCTACAAATGGCAAGAATCCTTGTCTTCATTGAATGAAATTATCAAAATAAAAAAGGGTCGATGAGAAACAAACCATCAACCCTTTAAATTTTTTACAATTTACTGATATAACTACCATATAAATCCTTGAATTGATAACCCTCAGACACGCGGTCTTTGCTCAACTTTTTATATTCTACCAATCCCCAAAGTATGAATTCCTTCATAAAGTACCTGTCGTCTTTGTCTAATTGTGGTTGGTATTTTTTGATTAATATATCTAAAGGCGCAATTTCGTCTAGAATGGTTTTATATTCCTCATCTGACACATCATCTAGTAATTCGAAACCGTTTTCAGCAAAAAACCATTCCAAAATATCGGAATAAGGTGTTTTTTGGTCTTGTTTTTCGAGTTTTTCTATTTTTGGAAAATATGCTGGAAAGAAAGTATGAATCGCATCGCCTATCAAATGTTGGGCTACAATCGCTGCTCCCTCCTGCTCGCCTTCGTAAACCAATTCTACTTTTCCAGTAATGGCTGGAATAATTCCCATAAAATCGGACAATCTTAAGGTGGTTTTATCTACACCCGATTTTAAGGCACGACGTTCGGCTGTGCTTAATAAATTTTCGAATGCTGTAATGCTTAATCTTGCTGAAACACCACTTTTGTTATCGATAAATTCACTTTCTCTGGCTTCAAAACTGATTTGTTCCAGCAAATCTTTTGCTAAAGACGGTACGTAAACCAAGTCACTTTGTGCCACATCTAATTTGGCTTCTTGCTCGGTGATTGTTCTGGCAATCTTGATAGTTTCTGGATAATGCGTCAAGATTTGAGAACCAATTCGGTCTTTTAAAGGTGTTACAATGCTTCCTCTGTTGGTGTAATCTTCTGGATTTGCGGTAAAAATAAATTGTAAATCGAGCGGCATTCTAAGTTTAAAACCACGAATTTGAATGTCGCCTTCTTGCAAAATGTTGAACAAAGCCACTTGAATTCTAGCCTGCAAATCTGGTAATTCGTTAATGACGAAAATACAGCGATTGGCTCTTGGAATCATTCCAAAATGAATTACGCGATCATCAGCATAAGACAGTTTTAAATTCGCTGCTTTGATGGGATCGACATCGCCAATTAGGTCGGCAACGGTAACGTCAGGAGTTGCCAGTTTTTCGAAAAAACGCTCGCTTCGGTGCAACCAAGAAATCGGAGTTTCATCACCATTTTTGGCAATTAAATCTTTGGCAAAACGAGAAATCGGGTTTAAAGGATCATCATTAATTTCGGAACCCGTTACAAACGGAATGTATTCGTCTAATAATTCAATCATTTTGCGAGCCAATCGGGTTTTGGCTTGACCCCGAAGACCCAATAAATTAATATTGTGACGGGACAAAATAGCACGTTCTAATTCTGGAATTACGGTATTTTCGAAACCGTGAACGCCTTCGAATGTTGGTTGTCCTGATTTTATTTTTTCTCGCAAATTGTGACGCAATTCGTCCTTGATATTTTTGGTTTGGTAGCCAGATTTTTTTAATTCTCCAAGTGTGCTTATGTTGTTCATTGTTTGTTGTTTATGGTTTGTTGTTTATGGTTTGTTGTTTATGGTTTGTTACAATTGATATTGAAATTGATATTTTTTGTTTCGGTTTGCGTTAGGGATAGCAGCGACATCCTTTTGTGAAGCGATAGCGGAACAAAAGATATAGCGTATAGCCCGACCCTTGTGGTAACGCCCAAAAATTAATTAATTCTTTTTTTACGATTGGTTTCATAATCCTCGAAAATCATTTCGCCCAAACCTTTAAGACCAGTGTAAAATGCTTTTCCTTGATTTGCGGCAGTAAATTTATTGACAAACTGTTGCAAATAGGGATCTTTGGCAATCATAAAGGTAGTGATTGGAATGTGCAATTTTCGAGCTTGTTGTGCCTCGTTGTAGCATTTATCAACAATATATTCGTCGAGGCCATTGCTATTCATATAATAGGTATCGTCTTTTTCGCGAACACAACTCGGTTTGCCATCGGTAATCATAAAAATTTGCTTGTTTGTATTGCGTTTTCTGCGCAGTAAATCCATTGCCAATTGCAAACCAGCCACGGTATTGGTATGATACGGGCCAACTTTTAGATAAGGTAAATCTCGAATGGCAATTGTCCAAGCATCGTTCCCAAAAACCAAAATATCTAGAGTATCTTTAGGATAACGCGTTGTGATTAATTCGGCTAAAGCCATCGCCACTTTCTTCGCAGGAGTTATTCGGTCTTCGCCATACAAAATCATACTGTGGCTGATGTCGATCATCAAAACAGTACTCATTTGGGATTTGTATTGGGTTTCTTCGACCACCAAATCATTTTCGGTGAGCATAAAATCGGCTACACCATTATTGATTTGGGCGTTGCGCAAACTTTCGGTTAAGGAAATGCGTTCTAATCCGTCTCCGAAATGAAATTCACGAAATTCTCCTGTGTGTTCATCGCCATTTCCGGCTTGTTTGGTTTTGTGATTTCCTGTTCCAGATCGCTTTAAATTTCCAAAAATATTGTCTAAAGCCTGCTGGCGAATGGCTCTTTCTGTTTTGGCAGTAATCCCAATTCCTGAAGTTCCATCGTCCTTGAGTTCCTCTCGAATGTAACCTTTTTTCTTTAGGTCTTCGATAAAATCATCGATGGTATAAGCCGAATCTGTGAGTTTATATTCTTTATCCAATTCTCGAAGCCACTCGATAGCTTCGTCAAAATCGCCTGAGGTGTGCGTGATTAACTCCTTAAATATAGAAAAAAGTTTATCAAACGGAGACTGAAAAGGCGCTTCGTAGGTCTTGAAATAAAATCCTTTTTTGATTGTGTTCTTCATAAATATAAAAATACAGTTAATTAGAAAACAAAAAATAAAACACAGTATAAATTTAAGTTAAATCTAATTATTTGCGCGAAATACTGTTTTGAATTTAGGCATTGATTAATCCATTTGTCAACCGATATCATAAAAAAAACTTGCATGTTAGCAAATTTAAAACAAATAGATTTGACTTTGTCTACACTCTATATTAAAAAATGGAAAGACTAAAGCCATGATTATTAAAACTTAAAAAACTATTTGCAAGGTAATAAAATGCCAACTTATTGCTGTTTTAGAATTTAAAACAGCTGAAATTCAGACTTTAGATTTTAGATTAGATTTTGAAGTGTAACAAATACCTATTTGAACCAAGATAAAAGCATAATAACCCCATTTGATTTGTTTGTAGGTTTCGAAGAATGGGTCAAATAATATAGTACAAATTATAGTAATAATCAACAAGACTAGATTGATTTTTGAAAATTTATAAATTAGCTTTACACTATTAGAAAATGATAAAATTAGCATTGAAATTGAAAAAACTACTATTAACAAAAAACAAAAAATCCTTAAATACATAAAAAAGCCACTATAATCATTTTCTTTAAAGCCTTCCTTTATCGCTTTTTTTAAATCTGAAAAACTTCCTTCAAATAAACACTTGCTAAGGATTGCGAATTCATAAGCATTTATAGTTTCTGAATCGTCAATGAATTCATAAACTTTTTGATAAAATGGAATATTATTTAATGGTATTTCACTAATAGTGTCATTGTTGATAATAGGCTCTTTTTCTGTTAAAATTGAATTATTATTTTTAACGACAGGAGTTTCAATTACAGTAGTACCAATTACAACCGCAGTAGTGTCGGGCATTGGTTCTTCAGCAGCTGGCACAGCTTTTTTCATTCCGTGACCGTTACATTGGTTATAAAAAGGAGCCATCAACAACAAAAAACCCAATAAACTTAAGAATCGGAGCGTACGAACTGATTTCATAAAAAAATTTGTTTAGCTCAGTTAAAATATAATTTTTAAAAGCCGTGCTAATTGCAGATTCAAAATTACACTTTTCTCATAATTATCTTAACAATTTTTAAACTGACCCATCAAGATCTTAAAACATTTTCCTATCATCCAATAGATAATTTTCGATTAAAAATAATTATTAATCTTTTATTAATTTATTTTTATTGTTATTCAATAAATATTTATTATGTTTGCTGAATAATTTTAAAATCAAACTAATTATGAAATCAAAAAACAACTTTGTATTTATTGTCCTAAACATTGTAGCTTGGATTATTTTTGTAGGCTTGTGCATTGAAGCCGGCGCTTTAATTGTCAACTTTGTATTCAGTATTTTCAAACCTGAAATGGTCCATAATTTATATCAAAAAATGGATTTAAGCGAATTGTACAATCGAAGTCAATGG
>CAMCTL010000029.1 GCA_945878515.1 Flavobacterium psychrophilum
AATGCCGAAGTAAAAACAGAACGAGAATTAACAGAATTGTCCCGAGAATATGCCGATTTGGTGGAACAAGTCAAACAAGTTGAGGAAGAAATAGAGAGGATAGAGGAGGAGTAATTTTTTTTCAATCTGTGAATAATATAACTTTTTAGCGTAGTTATATAACAAATTAAAACGCTCGAGGAACCAACTTTGCATCGTTGTGAAAATGTTTTCACATATAAATTAAAAACCATGAATACAACAGAGCTAAACGGGAACTGGGATGAGCAAAAAGGCAAATTGAAACAAAAATTTGCAGCCTTGACCGATAATGACTTGCTTTTTGCAGAAGGCAAAAAAGAGGAAATGCTAGGCAGAATACAAGTAAAACTTGGTAAAACTAAAGAAGAATTATTCAAAATTATTGGAAAACTTTAAAACAAAAAAAAATTATGAAAACAAATATTTTATTAGCAGTTATGCTTTTTGGACTAGCAATTGGGGTTCAGGCACAGAATATTTCTAAAAATGCACTTGGTTTAAGATTGGGTAGTAACGATGGTTTTGGTACCGAGATTTCCTATCAAGCAAGACTTTCTACAAAAAACCGATTAGAGTTGGATTTGGGATGGAGAAATAGAGAGTATGAAGACAATATAAAAATCGCTGGGATCTACCAATGGGTTTTGAATCTTGAGGGTGGTTTAAACTGGTATGCTGGTATAGGCGCTGGTGCAGGAAATTGGAGTTATAACAACAATAAAGGAATCGATGACAACGGAACTTTTGCTTTTGTTGCTGCAGACTTAGGGATCGAATATAATTTTGATTTTCCGTTACAAGTTTCATTAGACATTCGTCCAGAAGTCTATTTGAATTCAGGTTCTTACATCAACAACTACGGCACCGATGTTGCTCTAGGAGTTCGTTATAAATTTTAATTTCACCTCCAAAATAATCAAAACAATGCCCTACAAAAAAACCACAATATACAGTTGTGGTTTTTTATTAAAGTGCCATTTTCAATCGGTTTACCAGAAACCAAATGAACAATAGTAAGATCAGATTGCTTTAGCTCCCTATTCTGTTTTTCTCATCTTCTAATCCGGTGCTTCTACTTCTGGCTTTTTTTACTTGTTCGCTACCAAAATTGTAACTTAAATTAAACCGAACTTGCCTGCTATCATTTCCACCGTCACCATTAATAATCAAATTAGGAAAAATGGCATTGGCTCTCCAGGGCGATGTAAATAAAACATCCGAAAATGCCAATCTTGCATTGAGTTTTTTATTTAAAAATTGTTTTTGAATAGCCAAATCTAATGAACCTAAACTCTTGGTTCTATAAGTACCACCCCAAACAGACGGCGAACTAAACCAGCCTGAAACCTCTAGATTGAAATTTTTAGGTAACGAAAAATTGTTTTGTCCATATAAAGATAAAGTCTCTTGAGTAAGTCCTGTAAAACTATTATTTGTGGCCATGTATTTACTTTGATAAGCGTTTACAGAAGCATATACATTCCACCATTTATTCACTTTAAAAGGATAAGAAATACCTAGATCAATAATTTGTTGGTTCGCAACATTTCTTGTGGTTAGGAAGTTTCGGGTATCGCCAACCGCTTCGGTAACTTGAGCAAAGAAATCAGAGATATAGCTATAACTCAAAGAGGTGTTTAGGGTGTATTTGTAGGTATGATTAAATTTAATGTTAGTAGTGTATTGTGGTTTTAAGAATGGGTTTCCTTTAAAGAAAGACAATTCGTCAAGCTGAAATTCAAATGGATTTAAGGATTGATAACTTGGTCTTTCTATTCTATTGCTATAAAGTAATGCAATACTATTATTGTTATTTGCTTGATAGGTAACACCGCCACTTGGGAAAAAATCAGTATAATTTCTTAGAACGTTTTGATTTGCATTTTGTTGTGTGCTAATCAAATTGCCTTCAGAATTGGTGTTTTCAACTCTTAATCCAGCTTGGAAATTAAATTTTTTAACCATCCGGTTGTAATTGACGTACACCGCATTAATGTTTTCATCAAATTCAAATCTATTGCTCAACTGTGCATTAAAAATAGGTTGTCCGTTGGGATAATTAAAAACTTCAAAAGTATTATTGGTCTTAACCAAAGAGGTTTTGAATCCTGCACCAAACTTTCCTTTCAAAAGCCTTTGTTCGTAATCGCTTTTTAAGGAAAAAATATCAATGATTATAGGCGTGTTTTGCGCATTGATAGATTGACTTAAAATTGTAGTTTCTGTGTTGTTATAATAAAAGTTAGGTTGAAAATTACTTCTATCGCTGTTGTACTTTCCATAATCAAGATCGGCAGTAAATGATGTTTCAGTAGTATCCTGAAATTTGTAATTCAGGTTCGAATATAGGTTGTAATTGTTATTACGAGAATCACTTCTGGCCACCAAAATTCTATCTATGGCTGATGTGTTGCTGCCCGTAATTGGTGTTTTTGTATTTCCGTTTGAAAATGAATTATTAAAATTACCACTTACAACCACTCCAAATGTATTTCTTGAATTTGAATAAAAGTCATAGCCCAGTTTTATATTATTAGCATTGGCTTGGCTTACGGTTGTAGAACGGGAATCGAAAATCGTCTCGCTTTGCAAGCGGTTTAAATTGATGAAATTGTAATTGCTACCAAATCGGTTGCTATAATTCCCATAAAAGTTGTTCTTTTTATTTCTATTGTTGAACGAGGCTGAACTTAATGAGGTGCCAAATTTTCCATAATTATAACCTGAACTAAGGCTGCCATTTGTTCCGAAATTTTTATTCTTTTTTAGCTTTATGTTTATGATTCCTGCATTTCCCGCCGCATCATATTTAGACGATGGTTGCGTAATAATCTCTATAGCCTCAATATCTGTGGCTTGAATTGTTTTTAGATAATTAGATAAATCAGATCCTGTAAGAAAGGATTGCTTTCCGTCGATATAAATCAAAACACCGGATTTCCCTTCAACAATAAGGTTGTCATTATTATCTATAACCACTCCGGGAGCTTTGCGCAGCAATTCAAATCCTGATGTTCCTGTAGCATTGATGGTATTTTCAACATTAAAAACAGTTTTATCCGCTAATACCTGTACCATTGGTTTCTCCTTTTTAATGACCACTTCCTTTAATTCAGCAGTTGATTTTTGTAAGGAAATCAAGGGCAATTCAAGATTTTTATCAGCAACGGTAAATACTTTACTCGTATAAGATTCAAAACCGATATAATTGATTTTTAAGGTATAATTACCCGGCTTAATGCCCTGAAAAGTGAAGCTTCCCGTAGCATCAGTAACCACGGCTTTCAAAAGGGTTTGGTTGTTTTCAGGATAAAGTAGCACCGAAGTAACTGCCATTTTTTCGTTATCTGCTAGCGCAATTTTGCCGGTGATGGAGAAGGATTGGGCGCTTAAAAAATTGGTAACAAAGATTAATAAGAGTAAGAATTGTTTCATTTGATTGATTTTTGATTTGTTGCATTAGTACTTCAAGATCATATTTGTTACAATTTTTTTAAAATAAATTTAGAAACAACTATAATAAATGGGAACAATTTTCAATGTAAACCTGCAACAATTAACGCACAACTTATCAGCAATAATCTGCAATCTAAAATGATTTTTCTTCGAACAATAACTTAATATTTTCGTAGGATTTTTTTAAGATTTCAGGAATTTCGTTGGGGCTAATCCAAACCGCTTTGTCGATACCTTCTTCGATTTGTCCTACTGGAATTCCTTCAAAATTAGTTTGCATTTCAAACCATTGTGTAATTTTCAGTTTATAAATACCATTTCTTTTGAAAATATGATAGGTTTTTTGGAGTTTTTTTGTGATTCGTAAATTGTGGACACCGGTTTCCTCTACCACCTCGCGTATCGCAGTGTTTTGAATGTCTTCGCCTTTTTCAATTCCGCCTTTGGGTAAATCCCATTTTCCATCTCGATAAATAAATAAAACATCGCCGTTTTTGTTGTAAACCAGTCCACCTCCAGCTTTAGAAACAGGTATTTTTGCTTTTAAGGTCTTTAAAATCTCTTTTTCATCAGGATGATAAAGATACGCTTTTTGAATTTTATTTTGAAAAATCTTCACGATAAGCTGAACTATATCAACACTTTCTAATAAGAACAACTGGAAATCTGTCTCTTTGGAGATTTCATTTGTTAAAAAAAGTGGTTTGTCGTTCACAAAAACTTTATACATTTGTACTATGATATTTAATAAAGATACTGCCGAAAAAACTGCCGAATTGCTTTTGCAAATTAATGCAATTAAATTGAATCCGAAAAATCCTTTTACTTGGGCTTCGGGTTGGCAATCGCCAATTTATTGTGACAATCGAATAATTCTCTCATTTCCAATCATTAGAAATTATATTCGTGATGAATTTGCAAAAAATATTGAAAAACAATTTGGAAAACCCGATGTAATTGCTGGTGTTGCCACCGGAGCCATTGGAATTGGGATGCTAGTTGCCGAAAGTTTAGGATTGCCTTTTGTTTATGTTCGTCCAGAACCCAAAAAACACGGGCGACAAAACCAAGTAGAAGGTTTTTTGCAAAAAGGGCAAAACGTGGTTATTGTTGAAGATTTAATTAGTACGGGAAACAGTAGTTTGATGGCGTTTGAGGCCTTGAAAGTTGCAGGAGCAAATGTTAAAGGAATGGCTGCAATCTTTACTTACGGTTTTGACGTTGCTCAAGAAAACTTCAAAAACGCTAATTTGGATTTGTTTACCTTGTGCAATTATCAAAATTTATTGAACTTGGCTGTTGCCAAAAAATATATCACTGAAAAAGAAGAAGAAATCCTAAGAGATTGGAATGTGAGTCCATCAACTTGGGGAAAAGAGGAAAGCGATTACCAAAAAACAAATTCCAAACAATAAACCCCAAACAATAAAATATAAACAATAAACCCCAAACGTAAAATGAACTTAGAAAGTCCAAAAGTTATCGTCGAAAAATCAGCACAAGAATTATTTGACTTATTGTGTGATGTTCGAAATTTTGAAAAATTAATGCCAGAGAACATTGCAAAATTTGAAGTTATTGGCGAAGATGCTTTTATTTTTGGTCTAAAAGGAATGCCAGAAATTAACCTAAAAATGAAAGAAAAAATTGCGCCAAACAAAGTCGTCCTGGGTGCCGCAAGCGATAAATTGCCTTTTACATTGGTAGCAAATATTAATGCAATTTCCGAGCAATCTTGTGATGTAAAACTGGATTTCGAAGGCGAATTTAATGCAATGATGGCAATGATGATTAAAGGTCCGATTTCAAAATTTATTGAAACTTTAGCCGGGAATATGTCAAAATTGTAGTATTTTTATATAGTTGAATTCAGTATAACATCTGAATCTCTTTAATATCAAATTCTGAAACGGAACCGTCCTGCAAAATAATTTCAAGCTTCCCATTAGGTGTGATCGCTTTGATGATTCCAATAAAATTATCTTGATGTCGACCTGCAAATGTCATCGGGATTCCTTTTTTAAAAAGTTTATTAGCATATTCGGAAGCAATTAAAGCTGCGTTTTGATTCCAATTTTTAATGTTTTTCTTCAATCTTTCTATTATTTTTAGAAGGATTTCTTCTTTTTTGAAAGTACAATTACAGATTAAAGCCAACGAAGACGCATTGGGCAAATTTTCAAAATTCATTTGGTTGACATTCAATCCCAAACCAACTATCGAATTGATACTTCCGTTACTTTTTATAGTGTTTTCTATCAGAATTCCACCAACTTTTTTATTGTATGACATAATGTCATTTGGCCATTTGATAGATAATTCAGGAATGCTAAAATCTTCTAAAGCCTGAATAATAGAAACTGAAACAACAAGATTGATAGTAAAAATTTGGTCGACATTCGATATGAAATCAGAAATCAAAACACTCATTATTAAGTTTTTACTAGGTTCAGAATTCCAAACAGCACCCATTTGTCCTCTACCTTTTAGTTGATTTTCGGCAGTGACTACGGTAAAGTTTTCGAGAATTTGGTTGCTAGACAAAGTCTTTAGAAATTCATTTGTCGAATCAATGGCATCGAGTTTGATTAGCTTCATTGGAGGATTTTTCTGAAACAGAATTTAATATTGTGTTAAGGTTCAAAAATAATCACAAAAAATGGTAACTTTACCACCTTATATTAAAAATAATTCATGACAAAAAAAATAATAAGTAATGATGTTCTTCTGGCTAACATCATCAAAGGGATTGAAGACGTAAAAGGGAATGATATAAATATTCTAGACTTAAGAGAAATAGACACCGCCGTTTGTGACTATTTTGTAATCTGTAACGGAAATTCAAACACTCAAGTTAATGCCATAGTCAACTCAATTCAAAAAGGGGTTTCTAAAGAGTTGAAAGATAAACCTTGGCACGTAGAAGGAACGGATAATGCCGAATGGGTTCTTATGGACTACGTTAGCATTGTGGTTCACGTTTTTCAAAAACACATTCGAGAATATTATAATATCGAAAGTCTTTGGGGAGATGCACGAATCACTAAAATAGAAAATAAATACTAAAGAAACATACCTGTAATGGCAAAAGATAATAAACCCAATTTGAATAAATTTAAAGTAAGCCCGTGGTTGGTTTACGCTACGATTCTATTAATTTTTTTAACGATTAGTTTTTTTACAGGAGGTTCTAGTTTTCAAGAACCTGTAAAGTTAGAACAACCTGAGTTCAATACTTTATTGGAAAAAGGAGAGATTGAAAAAATAATAATTTATAATAAAAAGGATGCCGAAATCTTTTTGAAACCAGCGGCGTTAAAGCTTGCATCAAATAAGAAAGTAGCCAAAAACGTGTTGGATCAACCCAATAAAGGTCCACATTATATAATGAGCCTTGGTGACAGTCAAATTTTTGAGAAGAAATTAGAAAAAGCTGTGACCGAGGGAAAACTTATAAATTATAAATTTGAAGAAAGCAGCAATTGGAGTGATATTATCATAAGTCTCTTGCCAATAATTATCATTGTTGGGGTTTGGGTTTTCATTATGCGCAGAATGTCGGGCGGCGGCGGTGGCGGACAAATTTTTAATATTGGAAAATCAAAAGCCAAACTTTTTGACGAAAAAACAGATATTAAAACTTCGTTCAAGGATGTTGCAGGATTAGAAGGCGCAAAAGAAGAAATTCAAGAAATAGTTGAGTTTCTTAAAAATCCTGAAAAATACACCAATCTGGGCGGAAAAATTCCAAAAGGCGCTTTGCTTGTTGGCCCTCCAGGAACTGGAAAAACATTATGAGCAAAAGCCGTAGCTGGCGAAGCCCAAGTGCCCTTTTTCTCCCTATCAGGTTCTGATTTTGTTGAGATGTTTGTAGGTGTTGGTGCTTCTCGAGTTCGTGATTTATTCAAACAAGCCAAAGAAAAATCTCCTGCTATTATTTTTATTGACGAGATTGATGCGGTTGGAAGAGCTAGAGGAAAAAGTAATATGTCAGGCGGAAATGATGAAAGAGAAAATACTTTAAATCAATTGCTTACGGAAATGGATGGTTTTGGAACCAATTCAAATGTAATCGTTCTTGCTGCAACCAATCGAGCTGACGTTTTAGATAAGGCCTTGATGCGTGCAGGCCGTTTTGATAGACAAATTTTTGTCGATTTGCCGGACATTCGCGAAAGAGAAGAAATTTTCAAAGTGCATCTTGAACCTCTAAAAAAAGTAGAGAATTTAGATACCGACTTTTTAGCGAAACAAACTCCTGGTTTTTCTGGAGCTGATATTGCTAATGTTTGTAATGAAGCTGCTTTGATAGCTGCTAGAAATAACAAAACTGCAGTGGACAAGCAAGATTTTCTAGATGCAGTGGACAGAATTATTGGAGGATTAGAAAAGAAAAATAAAATTATTACACCTGATGAAAAGAAAGCAATTGCGATTCACGAAGCGGGCCACGCCACAGTAAGTTGGATGCTTGAACACGCAGCACCATTGATCAAAGTAACCATTGTTCCTCGTGGACAAAGTTTAGGAGCTGCATGGTATCTTCCTGAGGAAAGACAAATCGTTAGAACGGATCAAATGCTCGACGAGATGTGTGCCACAATGGGCGGAAGAGCTGCTGAGAAAGTAACATTCAACCGAATTTCTACAGGTGCTTTAAGTGATCTAGAAAAAGTAACCCGTCAAGCACGTGCAATGGTAACGATTTATGGTTTGAACGAGAAGATTGGAAATGTTACTTATTATGATTCTACAGGTCAAAGTGAATATAGTTTTTCTAAACCTTATTCTGAGGAAACAGCCAAAACAATTGACCATGAGATTTCGATTTTAATTGAAAGCCAATATGAAAGAGCTATCAAAATCTTAGAAGAAAATAAAGATAAACTCAATCAGCTTGCCGATATTTTAATCGAAAAAGAGGTGATATTCAAAGACGACTTGGAAGCAATATTCGGAAAAAGAACGTTTGATGCCAATCTTGAGGAAATAGTTGCATAATATCACACAAAAATAACAATAAGTTAAAATCTTAATTCAAAAGTAACTTTTGAATTAAGATTTTTTTATCTTTGACAATTCTTTATTGATTTATTTAATTGAAAGCAAAAGTATGAGTCTTTTTAGAAAACTTTTTGGTTCTGTCAATCCGGCGTCAGATGAAGATAAAAACAACATAGATGACAAATTTTCTATAGAAAATGACGTGTCATTAGAGGAACAATTCATTTTCAATTTCAAAAAAAATGGAGGAAAATTTTTGTATTGTGAAAATGATATTGAAGTCAAAGATCATTTTGAAAATATCCTTGCTGAAAATGACTGGTTCGAAAGCGAAGCTTTGTGCTATGAGCCAAAGTTATACAGTATGCTTGAAGAAAACAATATTAAGCATATTAGTAGTACAAGTCCTTTATTCCTTTTTGCAAATTGTGAAAATCTTATAGCCGATGAAGGTTCAGTTTTGCTTTCTTCCAAACAGATTAAACAACTAAAGCCAAACGAACTTCCGGAAAACATCGTAATTGTTGCAACCACGAGCCAAATAATTGAATCGAAAAGCGACGGATTGAGTGTTATAAAAAAGAAATATATTAAAGATTATCCAACAAATATTACCACCATAAAATATTTCAAAAAAGCAGTTAATGAAGATTTTACCCAATATGGAAGCACCGCAAAAAATCTATATTTGTTGCTTTTAGAAGATTTATAACATGAACGAAACCCTTAAGAGAACAATATCGGGTGCTATTTATGTAGTATTGTTATTGACATCGATACTATTTTCTACTGAAAGTTTTTTGTTGTTGTTTGGAATATTCTTAGTTATTACAATTTATGAATTTTGCACTATGATTCAATCTCATAAATTTTTCCCCCTTTTTTTTGGAATTTCTCTATATTCCTCAGTAACACTCCTGACTCATTACAAAAAAATAACTACCGACACAATAAATAGTTTCTTTGACACGAATATCAATATTGTAGTAAATATAGAACAGGTTGATATAGTACTGTTAATAGTTTCATTAATAGTTTCCGTAAAATGTATACTTTTTTTATTTTATGATAAATTACAAAAAATAAATACCTCTTCAAAATACATGTATTTGTTGGGATATATTATTCTTCCTTTTATTTTTATTACCAAAATTTCTTTTGGTGTCAATGATTATAACCCCAAAATCATTATTGGTTTGTTTATTCTCATTTGGACTAATGATACTTTTGCATTTATTGTGGGAAAATCTATTGGTAAACATAAATTATACGAAAAAATTTCTCCAAAAAAAACCATTGAAGGATTCTTTGGCGGGGTAATTTTTTCTGTAATAGCGGGCTTTTTAATATCCAAATATTACATTCAAGCAAGTCCACAATTTAGTGAAAAATCAATAATGATCTGGACTTCAATAGCGTTGATAGTAGGTATATTCGGAACAATTGGTGATTTAATTGAATCAAAATTCAAACGCATTGCTGGTGTTAAAGACAGCGGAATTATTATGCCTGGCCACGGAGGTATTCTAGATCGACTAGATAGTGTTATATTTGTAGCACCAATTATTTTTTTATTTTATAAAATACTTAACTATGTTTCATAAAGAAGGGGCTTCCTCAATATTAGCAGCTACTACAATAACGGCGATTGTACTTTTATTATCCGACAAATTTATTGACACTTACTGGATTACAAAAACCATTCAGATAGTTACATTAGTGCTGTTGATTGTTGTTTTGCAGTTTTTTAGGAATCCGAAGCGTAATTTTATATTGGACCAAAATCAAATTCTTTCTCCTGTAGATGGTAAAGTTGTGGTCATCGAAGAAGTCTATGAAGGCGAATATTTTAAAGAAAAACGCATTCAAGTTTCTATATTTATGTCACCACTAAATGTTCATGTAACTCGATATGGTCTTGGTGGAATCGTTAAATTTAGTAAGTACCATCCTGGAAAATTCTTGGTTGCTTGGCACCCAAAAGCAAGCGAAGAAAATGAGAGAACTACTATTGTGATCGAAAATAAAACCTTTGGAGAAATATTGTATCGTCAGATTGCTGGAGCATTGGCTAGAAGAATTGTTAATTATGCCAAAGAGGGGATGCAAGTTGTTCAAGGGGAAGATGCTGGTTTTATTAAATTTGGTTCTAGAGTTGATGTATTTTTACCTTTGGGAACACCTATCAATGTGGTTTTGAATCAAAAAGCTATTGGAGGAAAAACGATTATTGCATCTAAAAAGAATGAACAATAGAGATTTAGATACCCGTTTTCAGCGTGCGGTTGAACTAGCCTCAAAAATGTCTCAAACTTCGTTGCCGCAAGATGTTCAATTAAGGCTTTATGCTTTTTACAAACAAGCCACATTTGGTTCACTCAGTTACAATCATTCTGACAGTTACGATTTAAGAAATGCTTTCAAAACCAATGCTTGGATTCAAGTTAGCCATTTATCGATTGACGATGCAAAAGAACAATATATAGAAATTATAGATTCCTTATTATAAACTTTTTATTATGAGAAAGTTAATATTTATTACAACTAATTTATTTCTCCTCTTTCTATTCCTTTCCTGCGAAAAGAAAAAATACACCGAAGTTGTCGAAGTACCATTGCCAGCAGCTAAAGAACAGGTGATCATGGGGATACCAGACGATGTAAAGGCTGATGAAGGGTCTTTTCAATTGGAAAAACTGCCCTATACTTATGATGCATTGGCACCAAATGTATCAGCTTTCACAATGGAAAACCATTATTCTAAACATTATTTGACTTACACCAATAATTTGAATAAAGCCATCTTGGGAACTCCATTAGAAAATTTAACCATTGAAGAGGTATTGGCGAAATTAGATCCAAGCATAGAAGAAATCAAGAACAATGCGGGCGGCTATTACAACCATTCTATGTACTTTAAATGCCTGACGCCAAAAGGCGGAGGACAACCGCAAGATACTTTGGCAGCAGCCATATCCAAAAATTTTGGCTCATTTGATCTTTTTACCTCGGCATTCAAGGACGTGGCTACAAAACAATTTGGTTCAGGCTGGGTTTGGCTTATTGTAGATAAAGCAGGAAGTCTTCAAATTACCAATACTCAAAATCAAGACAATCCTTTGATGCGAAATGCAGTTGTTCCCGGAAAACCAATTTTGGCTTTAGACCTTTGGGAACACGCATACTACTTGGACTATCAATGCAAACGGAAAAACTATGTCGATGCTTTTTTCAATGTAATCAACTGGAAACAGGTAAATGAACATTATGAAGAAGCTTTGAAGAGGTAGTTCTTTTGAAGTTTTTAATTTATATTGCAGTATAAATTGCAACTTCTAATGTTTGCAAACATACGATTTACTGAATATATAACGAGATTAAAAAATCTGTAGTTATAACGAATAAATCATAGTCGTATACTTTTATCATTTTGTTTCTGCGATAAACTGCGAATCATACAAATTCTTGTAATATCCTTCCGTTCTCTCCAATAGTTCATGATGTGTTCCTTGCTCGACAATCAAGCCTTTGTCCATTACTACAATTTTGTCGGCTTTGAGAATGGTGGCCAATCGATGTGCAATGACAATAGAAGTTCTGCCTTTTGTAATGGTTTCGGTCGCTTTTTGAATTAATTCCTCGGAATAAGTGTCAATAGAAGATGTCGCTTCATCTAAAATCAAAATGCTAGGATTACTTACATAAGCCCTAAGAAATGCAATCAATTGGCGTTGTCCTGAGGATAGCATGACGCCACGTTCCTTAACATCGAAATCATAATTTTCGGGTAAACTCATAATGAATTTATGAACGCCAATTTTTTTAGCAGCAGCCAAAACCTGTTCTCGTGAAATATTGGGGTTGTTAAGAGTAATGTTATTGAATATGGTATCGGCAAAAAGAAATACATCTTGTAAAACTACTGCAATTTGCTTTCGCAAAGAACTTAAAGTATAGTTTTCAATGTTGTGACCGTCAATACAAATGATTCCGCTATTGATTTCATAAAAGCGATTAAGCAAATTGATAATCGTAGATTTTCCAGCTCCAGTTGAACCAACAATAGCTATTGTTTCGCCAGCTTTTACATCTAAATCGATGCCTTTTATAACATATTCTTCGGCGATATATCCAAAATGAACATCTTTGAATTGAATATCTCCATTAAAAATTGGCGCTTCTATAGTTCCGGTATCTTGAATTTGGTCTTTAGTGTCGAGAATGTCGAAAACTCTATTGGCAGCAATCATTCCGAGTTGCATCTCGTTGAATTTATCTGCAATTTGCCGCAAAGGATTGAACAGCATCGCTATAAACATAGTGTAGGAGAATAAATCCCCAAAAGTGGTGAAATTATCGCCATTTATGATATTAAATCCTCCGTAGAGTACAACAAAACCAAGAGTTAACGAAGAAATAATGTCGGCAATTGGGAAGAAGATAGAGTTGTATAAAATGGTTTTTATCCAAGCTTTGTTGTGCTTTTGGTTGATTGTTTTGAATTTTTCAAATTCAATGTCTTCTCTCTGAAACAATTGTACAATTTTCATTCCAGTTACACGTTCCTGAACGAAGGAGTTCAAATTGGCAATTTGTGATCTAACTTCCTCGAAAGCGATTTGCATTTTCTTTTGAAAAATTCGTGTGAAGAAAACCAAAATTGGCATTGCAACAATTACAATCCAAGTAAGTTTCCAGTTCATATAAAACATAAAGGCGAGCACCACAAACATTTTCATTATATCGCTAATGATCATAAATAGTCCTTGACTGAAAATGCGTGCAATAGCTTCAATATCTGAAACAGAACGAGTGACGAGTTGTCCAACAGGTACATTATCAAAGTATTTCATTTTGAAACTTAGAATATGCTTGAACATTTTATTTCGAATGTCTTTTACAATATCTTGTCCAAGCCAGTTGGCCCAAAAGACAAAGAAAAATTGCGAAAATACTTCCAATAATAAAACAAATCCCATTAAACTTACATACAATAAAAGCCCAAATTGGTCCTGGGTTTTAATGTAGCCATCGACTGTTTGTTTTAATAAATAGGGGCGTAAAGCTGCAAACACAGACAGTGAAATGGCAAAAATAATGACACCATTAAAGCGTGATTTGTAGGGCTTGGTATATTGTAATATTCTTTTGAATAATCGGGTATCGAATGCTTTTGCTTTCATATATTTTAGGAGCTTTATCCTGATGACAATTATAATTTCAATTACAATATCAATTACAATGTCAATTTAGTGTTGTGTAAACGCTTAAATCTTTGTTCTTTATTCTATTTTCTATACTCTTCTACAAATAATCATAATCAATTTTTGTCAAATACAATCCGTGGGCGGGGACTGAAAATCCGGCTTTATCACGGTTTTTACTTTTAATAATTTCGTTGAAATCTTCTAATGTAATTTTGTGCAACCCTACATAAACTAAAGTTCCCACAATAGCTCTAACCATATTTCTTAAAAAACGATTGGCAGAAATGGTAAATATCATTTTTTCATTTCTCTGTGTCCAATGGGCTTCAAAAATAGTACAATCGAATGTGTTTACATCAGTATTTACCTTAGAAAAGCATTGAAAATCAGTATGATTGAATAACAATTTTGAAGCTTCATTCATTAAATCTAAATCCAAATTTTGATGGAAATACCAACTTTGATCTTGCAAAAAGACATCTTTAAATGAGTGAATATGATATTCGTACGTTCTTTTGGTAGCGTCAAAACGGGCGTGAGCCTCGTTGAGAACTGGAGTAATGTTGTAAACTACGATGTCTTTGGGCAAATAAGAATTGAGTTTGTGAACTAAATTCTTATTATCAAAAGTAGTTTCAAAATCAAAATGGGCATACATTTCTTTAGCGTGAACTCCAGTATCAGTTCGTCCAGCTCCCATTAAATTTATTTCTGAGTTCAAAACAACTGAAAATGCTTTGTTTAAGGTTTCCTGGACAGATACAGCGTTGGGTTGGCATTGCCATCCGTGATAATTAGTTCCGTTGTATGCTAGTTTTATAAAATACCTCAAGTTCAGATTTTAGATTTGTTTAAAATATTAAACCAATTTCAAAATGCAAATCTACAAAGATTGTGAGTCTTATCGGTTGAATTATTTCAAAACTAAAATAGAAAAGTATTAAATTATTGCTGTAATGAAAATATTAAAAACTATTATTCAAGCACTTTTTCATAAGCTCTTCTTTGGCTTCCTCTAAAATACACTATGCCGCAGAATTTAAATCCAGATTTTTCTAAGATTTTCATCATTGCAAAATTATCGTAATTGGTATCAGCTTTCAAGCTTTTAATATTTAAGCTAGTGGCGTAATCTTCAATAAAATCAATCATTTTTTTCGACAAATTTTGCCCTAAATACGCTGTGGAAATTGCTACACGGTGAAAAACTACAAAATCGGTATTTGTTAACCAGCTTCCATCAATTTTTAGATATTCGGGTTCGTCATTAATCAATATTGCACAATATCCAATAATATTTTCTCGGTCTAATAAAGCATGGCCATATCCTTTTTCAATATCTTTTCTTACGACTGCAAGGTTAGGATAACCGTCTTGCCATTGATTGCTGCCATCATTTTTTCTTCTGAGAATTGCTTGTTGCAAAATAGCCCAAATAGTTTGAATTTCATTAATTTCAGCCTTACGAAAGTGATAAATCATCTAATTGGTTTACTTATAAATTAATTTTCTGAAGTATTGTTCCCGTTTTTAAATTCATTCGAAAATAGATGTTAAAATAGTATCGAGTTAATTTCCTAATTTAAAACCTTTATTGAAACTGAATTTTTAGCGACTACTATTTTTTTTGAGTGAGTAATTCAATTTAAAATACTAAAAAGTACCTGAAAAATGAAATCCTACCATTGATGTTGAAATTTGTGGCACTAATTGTTTTGTCATTTTGAATTTTTTAGGATTATAATTGTAGGCAGATTTATTAGTTTTAGCCATTTGTTTTCGGCTACTATTTACAACTGATTTTCCGATAATTGTTCCGACCAATCCTCCTAATAGAATATCCGATACCCAATGATCATGTCCTTTTATGTTTGACAGCCAGACACCTGTTGCTATACCGTAGGGAATCCAATAGTTATTATATTCCATCTGAAATACTTTGGCCACTGAAAAATAAAACGTAGTATGAAATGAAGGCATTGATGTTCCTCCACGTGGTCCCATTCTGAACTCTATCGGTTGATTACCTTGGTAGTTGCCAAATTCCCATGGGTTGTTAGTCCATTTTGCTTCATGAAACTCTCTACCGCCAATTTCTCTCAAAGGTCTATTTCTTTTAAATACTGACTTTAAAATCAAATGCGAAATTACATAAGAATAAGTTATCGATTTAATTGCGTTTAAAGCAACAACTTGCCCCTTTTCGTGATTAGCTAAAAATGAACCTAAATATAATCCAGCTATTGGATATAGAATGTAAGCATTGTCTCCATCAAGTCCCGAAATATTAGTTTTTAGTACATCAATTCTGGGCAGATGATAATCTATTGTAGGCTCGACCTGGTCATGAAGAAAACCTGTTGTAATTCTGTCTACAGCTATTAATCCAATAATACTGCCAGAATAAATTGCAGTTCTTTTCCAATCACTACTAACTGTATGACCCATTTCAGAAAAGTCTCCGGGTACACTAAGAACGCTATTTTTTATAACGCTACCAGCTGTACTAAACATGTTCCTATTTTGTTTGGTATCTAGACTATCTATTTGAGCGGTAACACACAACGGGAAGATGAACAAAACGAATAAAATATAGCTTTTCATATTTTTTTGTAGTTTTTTTGTGAGTCACAAACTTAGTCAAAACTTTACAAATTCAAAAAAAATATAGTTTTTAAGTGAAAAGGAAATTTTTATATGTTGAAGTGGTTTAACCTTTTTTCATTTGCTAAAAAAAATATATTTTGCATCCACTTTTCGCCATTATTCCGCTCCGTATCCCAGCTATGCATCTATAATAAGGCTTCAATTGGCTACAAAATCCTAAATTTTCCCATAAGTGTAAAAAAATTAAATCACTTCATACTGTTAATTTCCTTAAAAAAATTTATCGACAAAATTAAAAAAAATCAATTTTAAGAGCCTGATATTTCATTTATATCATTTATCTGATCGAATCCAATTATGGTTTTATAAATTACGTATTGCATGGAATAGACAAAAGGGAAAGTGAAAAATACTCCGAAACAAAATGCAAAAATCCCTAAAATAGAACCAATTATAGCTACAATTATCAACCCCAAAAAAATGATAGGTTGTTTTGAAACTAAGAGAATACTATGTTTTATTGAATCAATTGCATTTAAATTTCCAAAAATAATTAAAGGTATTGATAAATAGGATAGGATTGAGATTATAAAAGAAAGTAAAGATCCAATGAAGCTTAAACCAGCCGAGTCAGAAAGTAAAACAAATGCAGTGCTTGTAATTCCCACTAAAATTACGGATAAAAAAATATTGAAAAAATAAGAGGGTTTGTAATAAGAAAACATTGTCGAAACGTGAAACTCTTCTCCTTCTTGTCCGTTTTTTGCCATTTTTAAAAATCCTGCCATAAACGGATTTAACAATGCCGAAAAAAATAGCAAAACCGAATTTAAAGGTAAAGCAATATCAAGCGGCATCACTTTTAGGCTCGAAAGTTGTTTGATTTTAACCCTAAATTCTTCTAAATTTTCTAAACCAATGTAACCAATACAAACGCTAATTATTAAAATAGATGCTAAAACAGAAAAAATTAAAAACATTAAACCAGCATATAGTGCGATTTTTTTGTAATTATCTAGTGCATCTTCGAACACATTACCGAAATCTAGTGGGTATTTTTTTAAAATTATTTCTTCAATTTGATTTTTTTTATTATTTGTATGCAGCATCTTTTTATTGATTTAGTTCTATATTAAAAATTACTCTGACAATTTTTGTAAAGTATAAGCAATTAACTCATCAACAGCTTTGTATGGGTCTTCGCTAAAAGTTCCGTTGGCACGATTGGCAATAATAGCATTTAAAGACAAACATTGATGCCCCAATAATTTCCCTAAACCATAAATAGCTGCAGTTTCCATTTCGAGGTTAGACATTAAAGTTTCATTATAATTGAAACTGTCCATCTTTGAATTTAAGCTTTCGTCCTGAATATTCAATCGCAACACTCTACCTTGTGGACCATAAAAGCCACCAGCTGTTGCGGTAATCCCTTTAAAAATTTGCTGGCTTTCGATACGTTTTTCCAGTAGTTCCGAACAGGAAATCACATAAGGTCGTCCTTTTTTCAAATCCCAATTGGTGTGTTTGATGAACGCATCTTCCATTTCAATATTTGAAATATCGTCAATCAAATAGGAGCGAAGCATATTGTCTAATCCTAAACCAAATTTAGACATTACAAAACTATCTACTGGAATATCTGCTTGCAAAGAACCTGAAGTTCCAATTCGGATAATGTTTAAAGAAGTGAGATTTTCTTTTGGTTTTCTAGTTCTTAAATCGATGTTGACCAACGCATCTAATTCATTCATTACGATGTCAATATTATCTGGTCCAATTCCTGTTGACATTACAGTAATTCTCTTTCCTTTGAAAATTCCAGTTTGGGTTTTGAATTCTCTTTTTTGAGTTGAAAACTCAATACTGTCAAAGAATTGAGTGATTTTTTCAACCCTATTTTGATCGCCTACAAAGATGATGTCGTTTGCAATATGTTCTGGCAATAAGTTCAAATGATACACACTTCCGTCTGGATTGAGTATTAATTCTGATGATTTTATCATTAGTGATTTTGTTTATATTGTTTAAGGTTTAAAAGTTTAAGCCAGGCTGTTCGCGATGTATCGATACTGCAATCTAAAATCTATAATCTGCAATCTAAAATCTCAACCTCCAACTCGTTTTACTTTAAACCCCTTTTCTTTAAGGATTTGCATAATTTTATCGCGATAATCACCTTGGATTATGATGGAATCGTCTTTGAAAGTTCCGCCAACGCTCAATTTCGTTTTAATTTCTTTAGCTAGAATTTTAAAATCCTCGTCAGTTCCTTCGTAACCTTCAATTATGGTCGTTGCTTTTCCTTTTCTCTTTTCGAATTTGCAAATTAAAGGTTCTTTTTGAATAAAAAGCTCGTGCTCTTCTTCTTGAAATTCCTCAGTTTCCGATTCGACATGGTCAGGAAATAAGTTTCTAAGTTGGTCTTGTAAGTCCATAATTTTAGGCTAAAAAATAAAAACCAAATTTTTAAACTCCATATTCCAAAATGGAACCATTGGAATTTGGAATTTAAAATTTGGAACTTACTTTAATTTTATTTTTTGATTAATCCCAAATCTACCAATCTTTCGTATAAATAATCACCAGCGGTAATGTCCTCAAATTTCCTTGGATTTTGGGCATCAATGCAATTTTCCAAACAATCTAATTTCATATCGCTCACCGGATGCATAAAGAACGGTATAGAGTAACGTGAAGTTCCCCATAATTCTCTCGGCGGATTAACTACTTGATGGATAGTAGATTTCAATTTATTGTTCGTATGACGCGACAACATATCACCCACATTGATCACTAGTTCATCAGGTTGAGCAATGGCGTCAATCCAAGCGCCATCGTGATTTTGAACCTGCAAACCTTTTCCTTGTGCACCCATCAAAAGAGTAATCAAATTGATATCGCCGTGAGCTGCGGCACGAATGGCGTTTTCAGGTTCTGAAGTGATGGGTGGATAATGAATTGGGCGTAAAATAGAGTTACCTTCTTTAGCAAATTCATCAAAATAAAACTCGCTTAAGCCAAGATGCAAAGCCAAGGCTCTCAATACATAAATACCTGTTTTTTCAAGCATTTGATATGCTTCTTTTCCTATAATATTAAAACGTGGTAATTCTTTCACTTCGACATTATCGGGATATTCCGAGGCATATTTTGAGTCTTTTTCAACATATTGACCAAAGTGCCAAAACTCTTTCAAATCGCCTTCTTTTCGACCTTTGGCGTGCTCTTTTCCAAAAGAAACATAGCCTCTCTGACCGCCAATTCCAGGAATTTCATAACTGTGTTTGGTTTCTAATGGTAAAGCGAAAAAGTTTCTAATTTCGCCATACAATTCTTCGACTAATAGTTCGTCTAAAAAATGCCCTTTTAAGGCAACGAATCCAATTTCTTCAAAAGCATTTCCGATTTCATTTACAAATTTCTGTTTGCGTTTCGGGTCGTCCGAAAGGAAATCACGCAAGTCAACACTAGGAATGTTTTGCATATTATCAATTTTAATTATTGCATCAGCTATTTCTTGTAAGTACAAATGTAAAAAATATTTAATCAATTTAACTTGCAAAAAATACCAGTAATTTAATAAAGATTCATATTAACAGCTTAACGCGTCTATTCAAAATCCTGTGAGGCTAAATTAAAGAAATAAATTCATTATGTTTTTATTAGTTTACTTTTAATAAGGTCGTAAATTTGCGGTTTTAATTATAAAAAAATGCTAGTTGTAAAAAATATTTCCTTCACTTATCTGACAAATCCTACAGTCGAAAATATTAGTTTCGAAATTTCCAAAGGTCAGAATGTAGCTATAATTGGCGAAAGTGGTTGCGGTAAAAGTACTTTGCTAAAATTGCTTTATGGCTTGTATAATCTTGATAGTGGTGAAATATTTTATAAAGGCAATCCGATATTTGGGCCAAAATACAATTTAATTCCTGGCGAAGATTACATCAAATATCTTGCTCAGGATTTCGATTTGATGCCTTACATAACTGTCGAAGAAAATATCGGAAAGTTTTTGTCAAATATTTATAAAGAAGAAAAAAAAGCACGAGTACAAGAGCTTTTATCTATGGTTGAGATGACGGAATTCGCCAAAGTAAAAGCAAAATACTTGAGTGGAGGTCAGCAACAAAGAGTAGCATTGGCAAGGGTTTTGGCATTAGAACCAGAAATTCTTTTATTGGATGAACCTTTTAGTCAAATAGATTCTTTCCGAAAAAATTCGCTACGTCGAAATTTGTTTAATTATTTTAAAAAAAGACAAATTACGTGCATTATCGCAACCCATGACAGCACCGAAGCCTTGTCGTTTTCAGACGAGATTATAGTGTTGCAAAACGGAAAATTAGTTGCAAGAGGAAATTCAAGAAAATTGTATGAAAATCCGCCTAGTTATTATGTCGCCTCACTTTTTGGGGAAGTAAATCAGTTGAAGCAATCGCATTTTTCTGATATTGAAGAAGATAAAACGCTTTTTTTATATCCACATCAACTTAAAGTGGTTGAATCGAGCCAAATGAAAGTTATTGTAAAACAGTCTTATTTCAAAGGAAGTCACTATTTAATTAAAGCTGCATTTGAAGGAAAAGCTATCTTTTTTGACCATGATTTAGCTTTAGACTTGAATCAAGAAGTGTGTTTGGAGCTGGTTTGATTTTTTCAAAAATAAAAAACCTTCCCTTTTTTGTTTCAAAAGGAAAGGAATTTTATGGTTTTGAATGCTATTTTTTACTTAAAATAAGAAAAGGTTTCCTCATTTTCTATCTTCAACAAAGTTTCATAAATCAATTTAATTACGTTTTCAACATCCTCACGATGTACCATTTCAACCGTGGTGTGCATATAGCGCAACGGTAATGAAATCAATGCCGAAGCCACGCCACCATTGCTATAAGCAAAGGCGTCGGTATCAGTTCCTGTAACTCTAGAAGACGCTAATCGTTGAAAAGGAATTTCTTTTTCTATGGCAGAATCTACTATAAGTTCCCTCAAATTATTCTGAACCGCTGGAGCATAAGTAATAACTGGACCTTTGCCAATTTTTATTTCTCCTTCAATTTTTTTGTCGATCATTGGCGTTGTCGAATCGTGACAAACATCGGTAATAATGGCAACATTGGGTTTGATTGTGTTTGTAATCATTTCGGCTCCACGAAGCCCAACTTCTTCCTGAACAGAATTGGTAATATACAACCCAAAAGGAAGCTTGATTTTGTTTTCGTGGAGCAAACGCGCGACTTCAGCAATCATAAATCCTCCCATTCGATTATCAATGGCACGACAAACGAATTTGTTCTCGTTCAGAACCATAAATTCATCGGGATAAGTGATTACGCAGCCTACGTGAACGCCCAATTCCTCAACTTCTTCTTTTTTGGAACAACCAATGTCAATAAATAAATTGTCGATTTTTGGTGTTTCTTCTTTACTGCGGTTTCGAGTATGAATCGCTGGCCAACCGAAAACACCTTTTACAATTCCTTTTTTGGTATGAATATTTACCCTTTTTGAAGGCGCAATTTGGTGATCCGAACCACCATTTCTAATTACGTAGATCAATCCGTCGTCCGTAATATAATTCACATACCAAGAAATTTCATCCGCATGTCCTTCAATAATTACTTTGTATGGCGCATCAGGATTAATGATTCCCACCGCAGTTCCATACGTATCTGTAATAAATTTGTCCACGTAAGGTTTTAGATATTCCATCCAAAGTTTTTGACCTGAACTTTCATAGCCCGTTGGAGAAGCATTGTTTAAATAATTTTCTAAAAATGTAAGAGAAGTCTCTTTTAATATCGAATTTGAACTCATAAAATTTAATTTTGCGCTAAATTAAATATTTGGCATTACAGTTGTACATAAATGTATAATTTTGTAACATAAATTTATTACTATGATGAAGTTTTGTAAGCTTTTCTTGTTTATTCTTTTCCTTTCAGTATCTGTTAATGCTCAAATTATTCAACGAGATACGACAAATAATGGTTTTATTATCAGAGACAACGACACCATTTTTAAGGATACTATCCAATTAGAAGAAGTGGTTATTTACAAAGGAAAAATTGATGTCGAGTCCAGAAAAAAGTTTGAATTGCTAAAAAACCGTGTGTATAAAACCTATCCGTATGCAAAATTAGCTTCCGAACGATTGACAGCGCTCAATAAAGGGATGGCTAGTCTTAAAACAAATAAGGAAAAGAAAAAATATTTCAAGATAGTTGAAGGTTATCTCACGGATGAATTTGAAGCGCAGCTGAAAAAATTGTCTCGAAAACAAGGGCAAATACTAATCAAATTAATTCATCGCCAAACAGGAATATCAACCTTTGATTTGGTTAAATCTTTAAAAAGCGGATGGACAGCTTTTTGGTCCAATACAACTGCAAAAATGTTTGATTTAAATATGAAAGCCCAATATCTACCATTCGAAGACAACGAAGATTTTTTGATTGAAACCATTTTAGTAAGAGCTTTCGAGTCCAAGAGATTAATCAATCAGCCGCCTGCACAACCTGTAAATTATGATGATTTGGTTGATTCTTGGTTAAAAAAAGCTGCAAAAACGGATAAATAGTTTTTTTAGAGTTAGCTTTTTAAATAAAGTTCTGCCACGATTAAATTAGCAAGATAATAGAAAAATCAAATTTAGCTTATTTTCAAATCATAAATTCCTTAATGGTTTGAAAATAAGCTTTAAATGTTTTTAATAAAGCTTACTTTTTCAATCGGTCTTTAAAAATCTTTTCAAATTTTGCGATTTTTGGTTGAATCACCATTTCACAATAGGGTTGGCTTTTATTGTTTTGGTAGTAATTCTGATGATAGTCCTCAGCTTTATAAAATACAGTTAATGGTTCTAAAGTAGTGACAATTGGATTGCTATATACTTTTTCTGAATTTAATTTATCAATTATAGATTGGCCTTCTTTTTTTTGTAAGTCGTTGGCATAGAAAATCGAAGAACGATATTGTGTTCCCACATCTCCTCCTTGACGGTTCAAAGTTGTTGGGTCGTGAACGGTAAAGAAAACCTTAAAAATTTCGTCAAGATTGGTAACAGAATTGTCATAAGTAATTTGAACTACTTCCGCGTGACCCGTTTCACCAGTACAAACTTCCCTGTAAGTTGGATTGGCATTTTTTCCGCCAGTAAATCCTGAAACCACAGATTTTACACCTTTTAAATTTTCGTAAACAGCTTCCACACACCAATAACATCCGCCACCAAGGGTAATGGTTTCAAGATTATTTTTGCCGTTAGTAGCTAAAACAACATCTTCAGGAACAAAGTCCAAAGCAATAGAATTCATACAATACCGTTTGCCTGTTGGCGCTGGTCCATCATCAAAAAGGTGTCCTAAATGTCCATCACATCTTCCGCAAAGCGCTTCGATTCTTTTCATTCCATAAGAATTGTCTTCTTTGTACACCACACTATTTTTGTTTTCTTGTTCAAAAAAACTAGGCCATCCGCAACTACTAACAAATTTTTGATTGGATTTGAATAATTTATTGCCACAAGCTGCACAATAGTAGGTGCCTTTCGCTTCTGAATCCCAAAGTTTTCCTGTGAAAGCTCTTTCGGTGTCAGCATTTCTAGAAACGGCATATAAATCTGGTGATAGCACTTTTTTCCATTCAGCATCAGTAACGTTGAGTTTTGTTGTATCGGTATTTGAGTAATACGGATTTCCGGGTTTGTTGATTGTGTTTTCCATTTTTGGAGAGGTTTGATTATTAATATTATTGTTTACAGTTTGACCGCAAGCTTGCAGCATAAATAAAGGAATCAAGAACAGCAGGTTTCGAAAATGATTTTTTGTTTTCATAATTTTAATAGTTTACTTTTTATTTTTCAAAAGTAGTATTGGAGCAGTGTTATAATTGTCATTTAGTTTACAAACCTATTATTTATTGGGTAAAATTTAACGTTGTTACCAGAAAATTAAATTGAAAAAAAATCAGTTTTTGGTTGTTTACTTCTAGCCATAAAATTACCATTTACAATTAATAAACGCTCGTTAAACTTTTCACAAACTTTGCTAAGCCTTAAAACCAATTTCTTTTTTTGTATTTTTGGAGAGTTAAAAAAGAATATGGAAGAAGATAATGTGATATTGGTAAACCAAAATGATGAACAAATTGGTCTAATGCCTAAAATGGAAGCCCACGAAAGAGCAGTTTTGCACAGGGCTTTTTCTGTTTTTGTTTTGAATGATAAAAACGAAATTATGTTGCAACAACGAGCCAATCAAAAATACCATTCTCCTTTGCTGTGGACAAATACATGTTGCAGTCATCAACGTGAAGGGGAAACCAATGTTCAAGCTGGAAGTCGCAGATTATTTGAAGAAATGGGTTTTGAAACTGCGCTGAAAGAATTGTTTCATTTTATTTACAAAGCGCCTTTCGACAATGGATTGACCGAGCACGAACTCGATCATGTGATGATTGGTTATTACAATGACGAACCAAAAATAAATCCAGAAGAAGTAGAAAGTTGGAAATGGATGAGCATTGAAAATGTAGCAAAAGACATACAATTGCAGCCCGAAATTTATACGGTGTGGTTCAAAATCATATTTGATGAGTTTTATCATTTTTTGGAAGACCATAAAATTTAAGATTGCAGATTGTAGATTTCAAAGTGAATTTTAAACTCTTAAAGCTTTACCTCTAACCTTTAACCCATAACCTCTAACATAAAATGAGAGTAACCATATCAAGAAAAGCCCATTTCAATGCAGCACATCGATTGTATCGAAAAGACTGGACCTTCGAGCAAAACGACGCCGTTTTTGGCAAATGCAACAATCCCAATTTTCACGGGCACAACTATGATTTGACTGTTAGTGTTACTGGAGAAATCGATCCAGAAACGGGCTATGTGATGGATGTTAAGATATTAAGCGATTTAATCAAAGAAGAAGTTGAGAAACCTTTCGACCACAAAAATTTGAATTTGGATGTTCCTGAATTTGAAAATTTAAATCCCACAGCCGAAAATATTGTTGTTGTAATTTGGAACAAATTAAGAAGAAAGATAAATCTAGAAATGGATTTAGAAGTTGTTTTGTATGAAACACCAAGAAATTTTGTAACTTATAAAGGACAATAATGGCACTTCAAGTAGGAGATATAATCCCCAATTTCACTGCAAAAGACAACAATGGTGGCGATTTTGACAGTTCTTCTGTTATTGGTAAAAAGCCAGTGGTCATCTATTTTTATCCAAAAGATAATACACCGGGGTGCACCGCGCAAGCTTGTAGTTTTCGAGATCAGTACGAAGATTTCAAGGATTTGGGTGCTGAAGTAATAGGTATTAGTGGTGATAGTGTGGATTCTCATAAAAAATTTATCAAACAGTATAAATTGCCTTTTATCTTGCTTTCCGATGCTGGAAATAAACTTAGGAATCTGTTTGGGGTTAAAGCCAATTTATTTGGTTTGATACCGGGAAGAGTTACTTATGTTGCCGACCAAAATGGAATTATTCAATTAATTTTTGATAGTTTAGTTGCCAAAACCCATATTCCTAAAGCCAAAGCAACCATAGAAAAAATTGTTTCAAAAAAATAGTTAATTAAGCAGTAGAATGCATCTAAATTTTTATTTTTACGTTTTTAGGATTAACAAATAAAGCATTAAAGAAAATGAAATTATATCCCTTACAATTTGAACCCATTCTGAAAGAAAGAATTTGGGGTGGCGAAAAATTAAAAACAATTCTTAATAAACCAATTACTTCAAAAATTACTGGCGAAAGTTGGGAATTATCAACAGTTGAAGGCGATGTGAGTGTGGTATCCAATGGCGATTTAGCTGGAAAATCACTCAATGAATTGATAGAATCAAACCCAGAAGAACTTTTAGGAACTGCAGTTTATCAAAAATTTGGAAAGCAATTTCCACTACTTTTCAAATATTTAGATGCAAGAGAAGATTTATCAATACAAGTGCATCCTAATGATGAATTGGCAAAAAAACGTCACAATTCTTTTGGAAAAACTGAAATGTGGTATGTAATGCAAGCCGATAAAGATGCAGAACTGATAGTTGGTTTCAAAGAAGATTCGAATGCTACGGAGTATGTCGAAAATCTTAATAACAAAACCTTACTTTCGATTCTTGACATTGTAAAGGTTGAAGTTGGGGATGTTTTCTTTCTTGAAACTGGCACAGTTCACGCGATTGGAGCAGGAATGGTAATTGCCGAAATTCAACAAACATCAGACATCACTTATCGTTTATATGATTTTGATAGAGTGGATGCGGCAGGAAATCAAAGAGAGTTGCATATCGACTTGGCTTTGGATGCCATCAATTACAATAAAATTGATACCGCTAAAAAATATGACAAAACGCTGAATAAGTCGAATACTATGGTAGACTGCCCTTATTTTACTACTAATTTTCTTCCATTGGATGGAAGAATTTCAGTAGATAAATATGGAAATTCTTTTACTGTTTATATGTGTGTTGAGGGTGAATTTGAAATGGAATCTGAAGGTGAAAAATTCAAATATATAAAAGGAGACACTGTTTTAATACCAGCAGCTTTGAAGTCTTTTGTTCTTAGCGGAAAAGGATCACTTTTAGAAATTTATATTTCATAAATGTAAATTTCGATTTTTTAGCGGTCA
>CAMCTL010000030.1 GCA_945878515.1 Flavobacterium psychrophilum
TTAAAATTAAATCCTGATTTTGAGCTCTATCTTTTTAAAACAGGGATGGAATGTATCAGTAATCTATATCAAAAACCAGACATAATTTGTTTAGATTTTGGATTGCCTGATATTACAGGAGATAAATTACTGCAAAGGATTCAAGAAATAAACAATAAAATACCAATTATAATTATTAGCGGTCAAGAAGAAATTGAGGTTGCGGTGAATTTTTTAAAATCTGGTGCCAAAGATTATATCATTAAAAATGAACAAACTAAAGATATTCTTTGGAATTCAATCAATAAAATTAGGGAAAACCTAGATCTTGTAAACGAGGTTGAGGATTTAAAAGAACAATTAGAACAAAAATTTAGTTTCGAGAAAACTATTATTGGTCAAAGTAATGCTATAAAAAGTGTTTTCAATAAAATAAACAAGTCAATCAACACCAATATAAATGTTTCGATAACTGGTGAGACAGGAACCGGAAAAGAGGTTGTAGCCAAAGCAATTCATTACAATTCAGATAGAAAAAACAAGCCTTTTATTGCAATAAATATGGCTGCTATTCCTAAAGATTTGATGGAAAGCGATTTTTTTGGTCACGAACCAGGCGCTTTTACGGGAGCAAATAGTAGAAATATCGGGAAATTTGAGCAAGCCAATAGCGGAACCATTTTTCTTGATGAAATTGCCGAATTGGATCTGAATCTTCAAAGTAAATTGTTGCGGGTTTTGCAGGAAAGAGAAGTTGTTCGCTTGGGTGGAACAAAAAAGATAAAATTTGATGCGCGACTGATAATCGCCACACACAAAGATTTGGCTCAGGAAGTAAAAAATGGAAACTTTAGAGAGGATTTATATTACAGAATTATTGGTTTGCCTATAGAGTTGCCTCCGCTACGAGAAAGAGGAAACGACACTTTATTGTTAGCAAAATATTTTATCGACTTATTTATAAAAGACAATAAAATGAAACCAATTTCGCTATCCAAGGAAGCCAAAGATAAACTTATGAAGTATTCGTTTCCTGGAAATATAAGAGAGTTAAAATCGGTCATTGATCTGGCCTGCGTGATGTGTGAAAACCACGAAATATTGCCCGACGATTTAACTTTTACTAGCATCAACAATACTGATTTTTTCCTATCAGACGAAAAGACATTAAAAGAATATACATCCGAAATCATCTTTCATTATTTGAAGAAAAATGGAAACGATGTTGTAAAAACAGCAAAAAAACTTGATATAGGCAAGTCCACTATTTATAATTTAATCCAGTCCTTAGAGACACAAAAATAACTATCATGAAAACAGCTACCAGTTTGTACAAAGAACATTCGTTCTGCATGGAAATGAATGAAGAAAAAATGATTTTAAACGAAGCCCAATTGGTAATCGGATTTGGCTCGAGTGATTTAGTATCACAAGAAAAATCTTTTCTCGATATCAAAAATAAATATCCAAATGCTCAGATCGCACTTTGTTCATCGGCTGGCGAAATATTTCAAAAAGAAGTTTTGGACGATACTATTTCACTTGTAGCTATGCAGTTTGAATCTACAACTATCCAAACTTCGGAGATAAGCATTGAAGATTTCGATTCAAGTTACGAAGCGGGAAAAATCTTGGTCAATAAATTTTCTGAAGAAAAATTGAAATTAATTTTAGTATTTTCAGATGGAGGAAAAGTTAATGGAAGCGAGCTCGTGAAAGGTATGAATGATTTTAAAAAAACTGGAGTATTAATAACTGGAGGTTTGGCTGGTGATGGCAGTAGATTTGAAAGGCCGTTTGTGGGTTTAAATCAAGTTGCGCAATCCGGCAAAATACTTGCTATTGGTTTTTATGGTGACAATATCGTTTTATCACACGGCTCTTTTGGAGGTTGGGAATCTTTTGGGCTTGAACGAACCATAACAAAATCGAATGCAAATGTATTGTTTGAAATAGACGGTAAGAACGCACTCGGGTTGTACAAAACCTATTTGGGCAAATATGCTGAGGAGCTTCCGAGTTCAGCACTACTTTTTCCGTTATCAATTAAGTTGTCTGATAGTCAGGATCCGATCGTCCGAACTATTCTTTCTATTGACACTGAGAATGAATCGATAACATTTGCTGGCGATATTCCCGAAGGAAGCAGAATTCGATTTATGAAAGCCAATTTTGATAAATTAATTGATGCTGCTGCCGATGCTGCAAATTCTTGTTTAGAAATTACAGAAAGCAAACCAAAACTTGCAATTTTAATCAGTTGTGTTGGAAGAAAATTAATTATGCCTACAAGAATCGATGAAGAAATTGAAGCAATTTCAGAGATATTTGGCACCAATACCTTGCTTTCTGGTTTTTATTCCTATGGCGAAATTTCTCCACTTAGTCCATTCGCAAACTGTGAGCTTCAAAATCAAACCATGACCATAACAGGTATTAATGAAATAGTATAAAATGGATTTTCATAAACTTTTACAAAAACAAATAAAAAAGTATTTGCCTACAGATTCTTTATTAAACCCTTCTTTTGAGGCGTTTTTTAAGTCAGTAAACGATTCTTATTTGGCTTTTGAAAAAGACAAAACAATAATGGATCACTCTTTTCTGGAAAGTGAAAAAGAATATTACGAAATTAATAATCAGTTCAAAAAAGAAATAGAGCTTAAAAAATTAGCTACAAATAATTTATACGAAAGTATTAATAAAGATGATGGTGAGTATGATAGAAATCATGAAAATGATGACGATTTGCTTTTTGTTTCAGAATATTTAAAAAAGCAAATTGATAAAAGAAAAAAGACGGAAGAGCGGCTTTACGAAACTGTAGAATTGTTAAAAACTTTGCTTGCAAATTTTCAATCTGGTGTAATGGCCGAGGACGAAAACCGCAAAGTGATTTTTGCCAATCAAGTGTTTTGTGATATGCGAAATTTAGACCTCGCTCCAGAGCAATTAGAAGGTGTAGACGGTACGACGCTTATACAAAATGCAAAATCATTGTATAAAAATCCTGAACGTTTTATTGAGGCAAAAAATAAAATATTAAGCGACAAAAAACTCGTTTTAGGCGAATTGATCGAAACAGTAGACAATCGTTTTATAGAACGAGACTACATTCCAATTTTCATTGAGAGCAAATACAAAGGACATCTTTGGAAATACACAGATGTTACTTCTAAAATCCAAACTTTACAATTATTAGAACAAAGCGAGGAGCACAGCCGTTTGATTATGAATTCTTCTTTGAATTCAATTATAACAATGAGTGCCGGCACTAAACAAATTACATTCTGGAACAGTCAGGCTGAAAACATCTTTGGATGGACAAAAGAAGAAGCACTGGGAAGAAAAATGCTTGATTTGATCATTCCGAAGCGCTACCAGTACATCTGGGAAAATACAATTCAACAATACGCTCAAAGTGGAGAAGGCAGCTATTTCAACAAACAATTAGAATTTACATTGGTCAACAAGGCTGGAAATGAATTTTTTGGTGAGGCTTCTATAATTCCAATAGTGCAAAATGGAGAAACTTTTTTCTGCGCTTTCCTACAAGATATTTCAAAGAGAAAGGAAGCCGAGAAAAATCTTTTAAAAACTGTCGAACTTTTAAAAACACTGCTCGCTAATCTTCAATCAGGTGTTTTGGTGGAGGATGAGAACCGAAAAATATTGTTTACAAACCAGCTTTTTTGTGATATTTTTTCTATTCCTGTTGCTCCAGAAAACATGATTGGCATTGACTGTACAAATTCAGCAGAACAATCTAAAAACTTGTTTCAAGATTCATCATCTTTTAGTCCAAGAATTGAAGAGATTTTAAGCGATAAAAAAACTGTAACAGACGAGTTGCTCGAGACCAGTGACCACAAATTTTTGTCCAGAGATTATGTTCCTATTTTTATCAACGGGGAATATAGAGGACATCTATGGAAATATACTGATATTACACCAAGGATTCAAAATCAGAAACTTTTAGAACAAAGCGAAGAACGTACTCAAATCATAATGAATGCGGCCCTAAATGCTATAATTACTGTTGATTACAAAGGCGATATAACTTTCTGGAACGATCAAGCCGAAATAATTTTTGGTTGGAAAGAAGAAGAAACATTAGGAAAAACATTTACAGATTTTATGATTCCTGAGCGCAATCGAGAAGCTTGGCAATATGCTATAAATCAGTATTTAACTGAAGGACATAACGAATTTTTAAACAAACAAGTTGAACTTTTTGGTGTAAATAAGGCGGGAGTTGAATTCCTTGCCGAAATTACAATTACGCCTGTGACTCAAAATGGAGAAACTTTTTTCTGCGCCTTTCTGCAAGATATTTCAAAAAGAAAAGAAGCCGAAAACCAACGCTACGAAACTGTAGAATTATTAAAGACACTGCTTGCAAATCTTCAATCAGGCGTATTGGTCGAAGATGAAAATCGCAACATATTGTTTTCAAATCAACTGCTTTGGGATATGCGAAATAATCCAATTTTAGCAGCTGATATGCAAGGTGTTAATTATTCAAAATCATTTGAAGAAGTCAAATACTTATTTAAAGATTCGGAACATTTTAAACCTCGAGTACTTGAATTGCTTCAAAATAAAAAGCCTGTGGTAAGAGAACTTCTTGAAACGGTGGACAATCGTTTTCTTGAACGAGATTATATTCCAATTTTTCTTAACGACCAGTATAAAGGACATTTGTGGAAGTACACTGATGTGACCCAAATGATGCAAAACCAAAATCAACTAAAGCAAAGTGAAAACCGAAGCAAATTGATTATGAATGCTTCCTTGAATGCTATTGTCACAATTGACATTAACGGGATTATAACATTTTGGAACAAACAAGCAGAGATTATTTTTGGATGGGATGAAGCTGAGGCATTAGGACAAGAATTGGCTCAGATGATTGTACCGCACCAACACATTGCTGCTCATAATAAAGGAATGAAGCATTATGCTGCAACCGGAGAAGGTCCTGTGCTGAACAAACAATTAAATCTTACAGCACTCAATAAAAAAGGAATAGAATTTCCAATTGAAATGACAATAATTCCAATAAATGAGAATGATCAAGTGTTCTTTTGTGCTTTTATTCAGGACATGTCAGAAAAGGCGGAGGCCGAAAACATCCGAAAAATTCAAGAGGAAAAGTACCAAAATGTTATTGCTCACATGAACCTTGGACTGATGGAGGTTGATAATGATGAGGTTATCAATTATGTGAATCAAAGTTTTGCAACAATTTCGGGCTATGAAATAAGCGAACTTTTGGGTAAAAAACCGACAGAAATTTTTGTTTTTGGAGACAATATAAATGTTACAAAATCCAAGGATGAACTAAGGAAAATAGGTATTTCGGATATTTATCAACTCCCAGTCAAAAATAAAAGAGGTGAGCTACGTTGGTGGGCAATTAGCGGAGCACCAAGCTATGACAGCAAAGGAAATGTAATTGGCTCCATAGGAATTCACTTAGATATAACTGAACAAAAACAATTGGAGTTAGATCTTGAAAAGGAAAAGACGAACGCACTTGAATCTTCAAAAGCCAAAGAAGTTTTCTTGGCCAACATGAGTCATGAAATACGAACACCTTTAAATGCGATTATTGGATTTTTAAGAGAATTAGATAAACAAGAACTTACAGAACTTCAAAAGGATTATGTAGAAAATAGTTCTATTGCATCTAAACATTTATTGGCGATTATCAATAATATTTTGGATATTTCAAAAATTGAAGCTGGCGAATTATCGCTTGAATCAGAAGATTTTGTATTTGAAAAATCAATTTCAAATGTGGCTAAAGTGCTAGAACCATTGCTAAAACAAAAAGGACTGTATCTTGATTTTAATATTTCGAATGACATTGAGAAGGTGTTGGTTGGAGACGCATTGCGATTGCAACAAATTTTATTTAATCTTGTAGGTAATGCTGTGAAATTCACCAGTGAAGGAAATATCACGATAGATTGTAAACTTGTTAAAAATACTTTTGATTCTCAGGAAATACAAATTTCAGTTTCAGATACTGGAATTGGGATGGAAAGCAGTTTTATAGCTAATATTTTTAATAAATTTTCACAAGAAGACAAAGCCGTAACCAGAAAGTACGGTGGAACAGGTTTGGGCTTATCCATAACTAAGGAATTGATCAACTTGATGAATGGGCAAATTAAAATCGAAAGCGAGAAAAATGTTGGGACAACCGTTCATCTTTTTATTAATTTTCCAAAAGGAAGCAATCAAGAATCCGAAGATATGAATAGTGATAAAGTGGTTACCTCGTTCGACAATATTTCAATTCTTTTGGTCGAGGATAATAGTTTAAATCGAATGGTAGCTCAAAACTCTTTGCAATATTATGATTGTCAAGTTACTGAGGCCGAAAATGGAGTAGAAGCAATTGCAATACTTAAAGAAAAGACATTTGATGTGATTCTAATGGATATTCAAATGCCAGAAATGGGCGGAATAGAAGCTACGGAAATAATAAGAAATGAATTAAAACTTAGCACTCCAATAATTGCATTAACTGCCAATGCTTTTAAAACAGAAATTGATAAATGTAAAAAAGCAGGAATGGATGATTATGTAACAAAACCTTTTGATGAAGATATTTTAATTGAAACAATTGCAAAATATACTGTAAACAAAAAAGTGCCAAATAATATTAATTTATCAGTAAATTCATCGTCAATGGAAAATAACTACAATTTAACGTCGTTAAAAAACTTAAGTAGAGGGAATAACGAATTTGTCGATATGATGATTTCGATTTTTGTTGAACAAACAACTGATGTAATTGCAAAAATTTCAGCTGCTATTCTTCAAGATGATTTTATGGAAGTGAGTCGTTTGATCCATAAAATAAAACCTAGTATTGAAAGTTTAGGAATATTAAGCATCGTTAGTGAAATTAGTCTTTTGGAGAAAATTGCAAAAGAGGAAGGCAATAAAGAACAGATTTCGACTATTTTTATTACGATTAAACAAGTTTTAGAGGAAACTGTAGAGCAATTAAAGAAAAATGAAATGAAGGATGGTTTTTAATAATTTCTAAAATAATTTTGGAAAATTTTCCAAAATTTGGAAAAATTTATCAAATTATTTAAAATTAACTTGTTCATTATTATATATTTAATTTTTTGGCTTGAATTTGGCTATTTAATTTTTATAACTAATTATTTATTATGGATAATAAAATTCAATACAAATTTTTTATTGTTGATGACCATATTTTTAGCGCAAAGCTGCACGTGCAATTTCTAAAAAATATGGGGTTAGATGACATCACTTATTACAGTAATGGTACTGATTGTTTAAAAAATCTACAGCTAAACCCCGACATAATTTTTCTTGATCACGACATGGAGGACATAACTGGTTTGGAGGTATTAAAAAAAGTTAAAACATATAATCCAAATATATATGTGGTCATGGTTTCTGGTGAAACAAACGTAAAAATTGCTATGGATGCTTTAAAGTTTGGTGCATTTGACTATATATTGAAAGATGATTTAGTGGCTGACAAGATGAAAAAGACCCTAAATAAAATAATTATAGTGAAAGAACAGTTGAAAAAATCTCCTCCAAATCTCATCAAAAAATTACTGTACTTTTTTTAATTTTATAAAATTGTTTTTATTTTAAATAGAATAATGTAAATTTATTTTATATTTTTTAGTTCAAACTATTTTTTTTGCCATTTTTTAAATCGATAAAAAGAAACATATAAATTAGTAATGAGCTTAATAAATAAACCTTGAAAATCGATAAGAAAATTACGTTTCAAACCGATTAATGAATTTTAACATCTTAGTAATTTACAAGCTAACTAAATCTTCACGCTTGATCCTGAAAATCTAAATGCTATTTTCCAGAAACTGGAAAAATAATTAAGAAAAAAAAGTATAAGGATGCCTATGTCTAGATTTTGGGAAGATGTTCTCATGATAGACAATGACTTAAGGCAGTTTGCTATTGATTGCATTTATTTTGATAATTGGTTATATGCAATCATCATTAGCTCAATATTTTTTTTGAAAAAGTCTATCTCCACTTTTTAATAAGTTACAAATAAGCTTCTATAAAACCACTTTTTTTTGGTTTTAGATAAATCAATTTTTTAATTCTTAAATCCTTATTTTTGCATTCAACCGAAGTATATTATGCAAAAATACATTGACCAATTAAACGAAGCCCAACGAGAACCTGTCCTGCAAAAGGATGGTCCAATGATTATTATTGCTGGTGCTGGTTCGGGAAAAACTCGTGTCTTGACCATCCGGATTGCTTACTTGATGAGTTTGGGTGTAGATGCTTTTAGCATTTTGGCACTAACTTTTACCAATAAAGCGGCACGCGAAATGAAAAAAAGGATATCTGACATTGTGGGCTCCAATGAAGCCAAAAATCTCTGGATGGGCACTTTTCACTCCGTTTTTGCTAGAATTCTTCGTTCCGAAGCCGATAAGTTGGGTTATCCTTCAAATTTCACGATTTATGATACACAAGATTCCGTTCGTGCAATTTCTGCAATAATCAAAGAAATGCAATTGGACAAAGACGTTTACAAACCAAAACAAGTTTTGGGTAGAATATCTTCTTATAAAAATAGTTTAATTACAGTAAAAGCTTATTTTAATAATCCCGAATTGCAAGAAGCAGACGCAATGAGCAAAAAGCCTCGCTTAGGCGAAATTTACCAAAACTATGTGGAACGTTGTTTCAAGTCAGGAGCAATGGATTTTGATGATTTATTATTGAAAACTAATGAATTGTTGACGCGATTTCCAGAAGTTTTAGCAAAATATCAAAACCGTTTTCGTTACATTTTAGTTGATGAGTACCAAGATACCAACCATTCTCAGTATCTAATTGTACGGGCTTTGTCGGATAAATTTCAAAATATTTGTGTTGTAGGCGATGATGCCCAAAGTATTTATGCTTTTCGTGGGGCGAATATCAACAATATTCTTAATTTTCAAAAAGATTATGAAGGGGTAAAAACCTTTAGATTGGAACAAAACTACCGTTCTACTAAAAACATCGTAGAGGCAGCAAATTCGATTATTGATAAAAATAAAACCAAACTAGATAAAATTGTCTGGACAGCCAATACAGATGGTGCAAAAATAAAAGTGCACCGAAGTCTTACAGATGCAGAAGAAGGACGTTTTGTTGCGAGTACGATTTTCGAGCAAAAGATGCAAAACCAGTTGATGAATGGTCAATTTGCGATTTTGTATCGCACCAATGCACAATCGCGTGCAATGGAAGATGCGCTCAGAAAACGAGATATTCCTTATCGAATTTATGGCGGTTTGTCTTTTTACCAAAGAAAAGAAATTAAGGATGTTTTATGCTACTTGCGTTTGGTTCTGAATCCAAAAGACGAAGAAGCGTTAGTGCGAGTGATCAATTATCCTGCTCGTGGCATTGGCGATACCACTGTCGAGAAGCTTACTGTTGCTGCTAATCATTACAAGCGTTCCATTTTTGAGGTGATGCAGAACATTGATAAAATCGACTTAAAATTAAATTCGGGAACCAAGCAAAAATTGCAAGATTTTGTAGTGATGATACAAAGTTTTCAGGTGATCAATGAGAATCAGGACGCTTTTTTTATTGCGGATCACGTTGCCAAAAAAACGGGATTGGTTCAAGAATTAAAAAAGGATGCCACGCCTGAAGGAATGGCAAAAATCCAAAACATCGAAGAATTATTAAACGGAATCAAGGATTTTACCGAAGGGCAAAGAGAGATTGACGGAGCGCGTGGAGCATTGTCTGAATTTATGGAAGACGTGGCTCTAGCAACCGATTTGGACAAAGATACCAGCGACGAAGATCGTGTGGCTTTAATGACAATTCACTTGGCGAAAGGCTTAGAATTTCCTCACGTTTTTGTGGTAGGAATGGAAGACGATTTGTTTCCGAGTGCCATGTCTATGAGCACCCGAAGCGAACTCGAAGAAGAACGCCGTTTGTTTTATGTGGCTTTGACCCGAGCCGAAAATCAAGCTTATTTGACCTATGCGCAATCGCGTTACCGTTGGGGGAAATTGACGGATAGTGAACCATCACGTTTTATCGACGAAATTGATGGACAATATTTAGAATATTTGACTCCCGAAGAAAAAAATTACCATTACAAACCAATGATAGATAGCGATATTTTTGGAGACATAGACAAATCGAAGTTGCGATTGGCTAAACCAATTGCTGGAACTCCACCCAATTATATTACAAATAACGAACCAAAACCAGAAATCAATATTCGTAGGTTGAAACCGGTTTCGAGTAATTCAGGCGCAGCCAATTTATTTGACAATAAACTCGTTGCTGGAAATATCGTGATGCACGAACGCTTCGGAAAAGGAGAAATATTAAACCTTGAGGGAGCTGGTGCCGACAAAAAAGCCGAAATCAAATTTGAAGTTGGTGGGATTAAAAAATTATTGTTAAGATTTGCAAAGTTGGATATTATTGGATGAAAAAAGGTTAAAGTTTATAGACTTCGTCCACGTCTGTTCGAGTGATTTTTAAAGCTAAACAAATGTTGATACATTAAGAAAAAATGTAAAGCTTTAAAAATTGTATCGAGAACCATCTTGAAAGAATAAATTTCATCAAAAAGAAAAACATGAAACAGTCATACGTGTATATTCTAAAATGTTCCGACAATTCATATTACACAGGTGTTACAAGCAATTTAACTCAAAGACTTTTTCAGCACGAATCAGGTTTTTATCCGGATTGTTACACAGCAAAAAAAAGGCCAATTAAATTGGTTTATTATTGTGAATTCACGGACATTAATTTTGCAATTGATATCGAGAAAAAAATTAAAAAATGGTCGAGAGCTAAAAAAGAAGCCTTGATTAATGAAGAATATGATAAACTGCCTAATTTAGCAAAGAAAAAGTTTTAAGTAAATCAAAACTTCTCGATACAATTTTAAATAGTAAAGCTGTCGCATTACTATTTAAAATCACTCGAAGAGACGGAATAAACAACAAATTATAAATGTAAATGTCCCAATTCATAAAAATATACGAAGACAAACCCAGCGAAGCCGCAATTGCAAAAGTGGTAAAGGTTTTAAAAGACGGCGGATTGGTTATTTATCCAACGGATACCGTTTATGGTTTGGGTTGCGATATTACCAACAGCAAAGCTTTAGAACGCATCGCCAAGATTAAAGGTGTAAAATTAGAAAAAGCAAACTTTTCTTTTATCTGCTATGATTTGAGCAATCTTTCGGATTACGTGAAGCAAATTGATACCTCCACTTTTAAGATTTTAAAAAGAGCTTTGCCTGGACCGTACACTTTTATTTTACCAGGAAATAATAGTTTACCAAAAGAATTTAAGAAGAAAACCACGGTCGGAATTCGGATTCCAGATAATTCGATTGCGCTGGAAATTGTACGTCAATTGGGCAACCCAATAGTTTCTACCTCAATTCTTGATGAAGACGAAGTAATCGAATATACCACCGACCCAGAACTGATTTTCGAGAAATGGCAAAACTTGGTCGATATGGTAATTGATGGTGGTTACGGCGACAATATTGGTTCAACCATTATTGATTTATCAGGATACGAACCTGAAGTTGTGAGAGAAGGTAAGGGAAGTTTGGACATACTTTAGTAAAGCAGCAGTCAATGTTCAGACAGATTGCGTTAATTTGTAGAATAATTATTGGTTACAGATTAAAACTTTTCAATACTTTTTTCCAAAACCATAAATTCCAAAGGTTCATTTGAGGTTTGACTAAAAACATCGCTTGTTGGAAAAGGTTCTCTAACACCAGTATCGACATAGCCTTTGCGCTTGTACCAAGATATAAGTTCCTCTCGAACTGAAATCACAGTCATTACAATTTTAGATAATTCCAATTCCAATGCCACAACTTCAGCTTGTTGCATTAACTTTTTTCCAATGCCGCTATTTTGTAATTCAGGCGAAACAGTCAACATTCCCAAGTACAATTCGCGCTCTTTTTCTACTAATAAAACGCAACCTATAATCTTGTTTCCTTCTGTATATTTCAGAATGGTATTTTTGTTGTTTTCAATAATTTCCTTTAATTCATTTTCAGTAGTTCGGCTACCATCCAAAATATTGGCTTCGGTTGTCCATCCTTTTTTGGAAGATTCACCGCGATAAGCCGAATTAATTAGTTTATTTAAAGAGGAAATGTCTTCTGCACTTGCTTGTGTAATCATAATAACACTTGTATTCCAGTTTGTGGTTTTTTATTTTTCAAAGGTATGAAATTGGAGCATCTGAATTTCTCTACAATAACTTTATGAATTTTACCCCAAAAACGCTTTCAATTCCTCATAAGTCTTGATTTTCACGCTTATTTTTTCTTTATTCAACACGCTTTCTATTTGTGTAGGAATTGGCAATTGGATGTTCAAAGCTGGTTCTACTACGTCTAAAAACTTAATAGGATGTGCAGTTTCCAAGAAAATTCCAATGGCGTTTGCATGGTTTTTCAATTCCTTTTTCAAGCCTAAATAACCTACAGCGCCGTGCGGTTCTGCGATATAACCATCGTTTTTGTAAATGGATTGCATCGCTTCTAAAGTTTCGGCATCGCTATAAGAAAACGAAGAAAAGTCTTTTTTGAATAGCTCCAAATCGTTGTTGTACATTTCTTGAATTCGGATAAAATTACTTGGATTTCCCACATCCATCGCATTCGAAATGGTGGCTTTGGATGGTTTTGGATCATAGTTTCCTTTTTCTAAAAATCTCGGAACCGTATCATTTACATTGGTCGAAGCAACAAAATGTTCAATAGGCAAACCTAATTTTTTAGCTATAATTCCGGCACATATATTCCCAAAATTCCCGCTTGGGCAAGAAAAAACTAAAGGTTTGTTTTGAAATTTCAATTGTTTGTAAGCAAAGAAAAAGTAAAACATTTGAGGCAACCATCTGGCAATATTTATCGAGTTAGCCGAAGTCAAATTATGGTGCGATAAACTTTCATCTAAAAAAGCTTTTTTAACCATGTCCTGACAATCGTCAAAAAAACCATCTACTTCCAAAGCTTTAATGTTTTGCCCCAAAGTGGTCAATTGGCGTTCTTGGATGTCACTTACTTTTCCAGAAGGATAAAGAATCACAACTTCGACACCTTGCACACCAAGAAAACCGCTTGCAACAGCACCTCCAGTGTCACCAGACGTAGCTACTAGAACCGTATTTTTATTGTCTTTTTTGTCTTTGTTAAAATAACCCAAACAACGCGACATAAAACGCGCACCAACATCCTTAAACGCCATTGTTGGCCCATGATACAATTCCAAAGCATAAATTCCTTCTTCAACTTTCACAGTTGGGAAATCGAAGCACAAGGTTTCGGCAATGATTTCTTTTAAAGTTTCGGTTGGAATTTCGTCGCCCACAAATTGTTGAATAGCTTCGAACGCAATTTCTTCATTACTCAACTTTTCGATATTTTCAAAAAAACCAGCCTTTATCGGCGTTATTGATTCCGGAAAATACAATCCTTTATCGGTGGCTAATCCTTGTATTATGGCTTCTTGGAAAGAAACTTTTGGGGCATTGTGGTTTAAACTGTAGTATTTCATTTTTAATTTTAGATTTACGATTTCTAAAATCGTATTTCGTACAATGTTTTTATTTAGTTGCTAATTTTAGCCTTCTTTCGTCGTAATATTTTTTTAATTCTGAGAAATTCATGTCTTTTATTTCGGTACTAATTTGGTCACGAACTTCACGCATAAAATGTACAGCTTTAAATCCTTTGATTGCTTTTTCTTTAGGTTTCATCTTTTTATTTATTTAATTTTTGACATAGGTAATCTACTCGGTTTCATAATTGATAATTTCTTTAGGAGAACGGATGTCAATTGTTGCGTATCCTAATTTTATATTGACAGCATTATACCCTCTAATTCTCATTACGTTAACTATGTGTTTGAAATTCCAACTAACTAAAATATCAGCTTTTTGAATTGTAGCTAAAGCTATATGAAAACAATCTTCACGGCTTGTTTTTCCAACTACATTTTCTGAAATATAGTTATCTCCTAGTATTACTGCTTCTTCGGTTAATTCAATTCTTGTCTTGTTTTCGCTTGGAATTGAATTCAATAATTCTCTAACCTTTATAGGCGCATTTAATAATTCATCCTCTGTTACTGTGGAATAAATTATATGAAACTCATTATTTAAAATGCTTTGAAATAGCATTTTAGTTTCTTTTTCAAATTCCACATCATAATAACCTCCAATAACAGAGGTATCAATGTATAAATTTAATTTTTTAGTTTTCATCGAACACAAAATTAATAAAAATTATTTCTAATCTCAATTTTGTTGATTTTTAGTTTTTCAACCAATAGGTTAAATAGCGGTGACTCCATCCGCATTCACTTTCGAAACGTGAATTTCATAGGGTAAATTAATTTCGTCATAGACTGCGCTCATTGCTTTGGCGATTTTTTCGGCAGTATCTTTTCCTTTGCTTAAGGCAAAAATAGAAGGGCCTGAACCTGAAATTCCAGAACCCAATGCTCCGTTTTCGTAAGCGGTTTTCTTGATTAAATCGAAACCAGGAATCAACATGCTGCGCACCGGTTCGATGATTTCGTCGTGTAAGGAACGACCAATCAATTCGTAATCGTTGGTGTATAAACCTGCAACTAATCCGCCTACATTTCCCCATTGGGTTATGGCACTTTTCAGGGAAACGGTTTGTTTTAATACCGAACGCGCATCCGAAGTTTTCAACTCAATTTGAGGATGAACTACCGTCGCATACAATTCGGATGGGCTGTCAATTTTGATGATGTCTAAAGGATTCGAACATCTTACCAAAGTAAAACCGCCCAATAGGCAAGGAGCCACGTTATCGGCGTGGGCATTTCCGCTGGCTAATTTTTCACCTTGCATGGCAAATTTTACCAATTGTTTTCGGGTAAAAGGACGACCTAATAATTCATTGATTCCAAAAACAGCTCCTGCAGAACTGGCCGCGCTGCTTCCGATTCCGCTTCCTGCTTTGATGTGTTTGTAGATTTCGATTTCGAACCCTAAGTCGGTTTCTACTTCTTCCAATAGTGCCAAAGCTGCTACTCCAGCTACATTATTTTCGGTTTCCAAAGGTAAATTCGCACCTACTATTTTAGTGATGCGTACGCCTTTTACATCTGATTTTCGAATAATCATTTCGTCTCCTGCAGTGGCTAAACACAATCCTAGAACATCAAATCCACAGGAAAGATTGGCGATGGTTGCAGGGCAAAATAGTTTTATTTCATTCATAAAATATTAGTTTTTAGTTTGTAATTTTTAGTTTGTGGTTGAGATGGCTAAACCATAAACTAAAAACCATAAACTATTTATATATTCCCAACACGAATTACATCGGCAAAAATTCCAGAGGCTGTCACCGCAGCACCAGCACCCGCACCTTTTATCAATAGAGGTTGGTCGATGTAGCGGTCGGTGTAAAATTGTACAATGTTGTCCTTTCCTTCCAAATTATAGAACGGACTTTCTTTCGGGATAAATTCCAATCCCACGCTGGCTTTTCCGTTTTCGAAAGTGGCTACGTATTTCAAACGACAGTCTTTTGCTTTGGCTTCATCCAATAAATTCTCAAAATGAGCCGCATTATTTATCAATGACTTGAAGAAATCTTCGTTGTTGGTTGTGGCCAAACATTCTGCTGGCAAAAAGGATCTGTTGGCAATGTCTTCGATGTCGAACTGATAGCCACTTTCGCGAATCAGAATCAGAATTTTTCTGGCAACATCAACTCCGCTCAAGTCAATTTTTGGATCTGGTTCGGTGAATCCTTGCACTCCGGCTTCTTTTACCACATCGTGGAAGGAATTATTTTCGTCGAAATTGTTGAAGATAAAGTTCAAACTTCCCGACAAAACAGCTTGGATTTTGTTCACTTTATCACCAGAAGCGATTAAATGTTTCAAAGTATCAATAATGGGTAAACCCGCACCAACATTGGTTTCAAATAAGAAAGGCGCATTGAATTGACGGGAAAGGTTTTTTAGTTTTTTGTAATTATCATAAGCTGATGAACAGGCAATTTTGTTGCAAGTAACTACAGCAACGTTTTGTTTCAAGTATTGCTCATAAGTTTCAGAAACGGCTTGATTGGCCGTAATATCTACAAAAATACTGTTGCGTAAGTTGAGTGCTTTTACTTTTGCAATAAAAGCTTCTTTGTCGGCAGTTGCTCCGTTTTCCAATAGTGATTGCCATTCTTTCAAAGGGATTCCGTCTTCGTCGAAATACATTTTTCTAGAATTGGAAACGGCTACAACTCTTAAGTTTATTTTCAGGTTTTCTTTTAGGAATTTCTTTTGTTGGCTGATTTGCTCGATGAATTTCTCACCCACGTTTCCAACGCCCATTACGAATAAGTTCAATTGTTTGGTATTTTCTTCGAAGAAGTTTTCGTGAAGTGTATTCAATGCTTTTTTCACGTCTCTTTCGTTGATGACTGCCGAAATGTTTCTTTCAGAAGCACCTTGCGCAATAGCTCTAATGTTCACATTATTTTTACCCAAAGTACTGAACATTCGACCGCTCAACCCTTGATGGTTTTTCATATTTTCGCCTACTAAAGCAATAATGCAAAGGTCTTTTTCGACGATGCACGGATCGATTTTGTTTTGTAAAATTTCATTAGAAAAAGCTTTATTAATAGCACTTTCTGCTTTGTCCGCATCGGCATTTAAAATTCCAATGCAAATTGAATGTTCTGATGAGGCTTGGGTAATGAAAATGATATTGATGTTTTCGTGCGACAAGACTTCGAACAATCTTTTCGAAACTCCCGCAACTCCAACCATTCCCGAGCCTTCTAAAGTAATAAGAGTGATATTATCGATGTGGCTAATTCCTTTTACCGGACTGGTATGCGAATTGTTTTGGTTTGAAATAAAAGTACCTTTGGCTTCGGGTTCGAAAGTATTTTTAATCCAAATTGGAATGTTCTTTTTGAAAACAGGTTGGATTGTTGGCGGATACAATACTTTGGCACCAAAATGCGACAACTCCATCGCTTCTTGATAGGAAATGGTAGCAATTGGTTGGGCTTGCTTTACGATTTTCGGATTGGCAGTAAACATTCCGTTTACATCTGTCCATATTTCTAACTCGGAAGCGTTAAGAGCACCCGCCAAAATTGCCGCAGTATAATCAGAACCGCCACGACCCAACGTTGTTCCAATTCCTTCTTCGGTCGAAGCAATAAAACCAGGCATTACTAAGATTTGATACTGATTCGACGCAAAATAATCTGTGATTAATTCATCGGTAATTTCAAAATTCACGCTAGCTTTACCAAAATTATTATTGGTTTTAATCAATTCGCGGCTGTCTTTGTAACCCGAATTTTTGTGTTTTTGTTTGAAGGCTTCGGCAATTATATAAGAAGATAATAATTCGCCAAAACTTAAAATCGTATCGGAAGTTCTTGGTGATAATTCGCCCAAAAGGAAACAACCGTCCAATAATGTTTCAAGGTGATTGATAATTCGTTTAACGTGACTTAGAACAGCACTTTGTTCGCTAACTGGGATTAATTCTTTGATGGCGTCAAGGTGTTTTTTCTCGATTTCGGCTACAATTTCTTTGTAACTTTCGTCGTTTGAAGCTGCTTTTTGAGAAGCTAGAACTAATAAATCTGTAACTTTGGTAAAGGCAGAAACAACTACAATAAGTTTTTCCTCTTCTGCTTTTTTGATAACTATATCTAAAACTAATTTTATGTTTTGTGCATTGGCCACTGAAGTTCCGCCAAATTTTAATATTCTCATTTTTTTTGATTTAATTTAAAATGCAAATGATTTCTATACCCCTATGACCTTTCTTCCTTTAGAAAAAAGCACGAAAATTGGATTATATTTAAAATGTATACCCCTAAAGGGTAGTTGTTGTAGTGGCAAAAGTAACAGCGGCGTAAACTCTAGATTGAGTTATTATAGAAGAATGATATGTTTTGCTGATGTTTTTCATTGATTTTCCAAAAGTACAGTTTTTTATAAAACAACAAAATCTTTTCTTTAATTTTTGAATTTTTTTTTGTCAATATTTCCATACCAACTTTGAAACATGCAATCTTAAATCGAAATTTTTTTAAAGCTCTCTAAAATTTTAAGTCATTAAAATTGTAAAACAACGTTTTTTAAGGTAAAGAACCAACTCTTTTGGGTTTTGATAAGAATTATTAATATTAACTTAACACCACCCTAAAATAAAGAATTAAATTTGCAGTAAAATCAAAAAAATGTCAATAAATAGTATTTTTCAATTTTTAGTTCCAAAGGACAAAAAATTCTTTCCACTTTTCGAGCAAGCTTCTTCAAATTTAGTGCAATTAGCTTCTATTTTGCATGAGGCAGTTAACCTTCCTTTAAAAGAACGAGATGAACTTTTTCTAAAAATAAGTGAATTAGAGCAAAAAGGTGAAGATATTACTCGTTTAACCAATCTTGAATTAAGCAGAAATTTTATCACTCCTTTTGATAGAGAGGATATTCACTCTTTAATCATTTCAATAGATAATGTAGCCGATAATCTTCAGGGTGCCGCTGGTAGAATGCGTTTGTATCAAGTAGAAAAGATTACAAAATCGATAAGAAAATTGACAGAAATTAATCTTGAGGCCTGCCAAAACATTGATGTTGCTGTCAAAGAACTGAGAAGTTTAAAAAGAATGAAAAACATTACAGATTCTTGTGCTGTTATCAATAAACTCGAGTCTAAGTCAGACGATGTATATAACAAAGCCGTTGCAGATCTTTTTGAAAATGAAACTGATGCAAAAAATATCATCAAGTACAAAGAAGTTTTGTCTGCATTAGAAACTGCCACCGACAAATGTAAAGGGGTAGCCAATGTTTTAGAATCTATTTCGGTAAAACACTCCTAAAATTTCAGAAATTTTTCAATCCTTCAATTAAAATTATGGAATTTACCTTACTTATAGTTATTATAGTATTGGCTTTAATTTTTGATTATATCAATGGTTTTCACGATGCTGCCAATGCAATTGCAACGGTAGTCGCCACAAAAGTACTTTCTCCTTTTCAAGCTGTGCTTTGGGCTGCTTTTTTTAACTTCCTAGCCTATTGGGTTTTTGGTTTTGGTGTGGCAGACACAGTGGCTAAAACGGCTCAAACTATGGAAATCAATTTAATTGTAATTCTGGCGGGTGTAATTGCAGCAATAGGTTGGAATTTATTGACTTGGTGGTTGGGAATCCCGTCAAGTTCTTCGCACACCTTAATTGGTGGTTTTGCTGGAGCCGCTCTTGCACATGCCATAGCTGTGCACGGTTTTTCTAGTTATGCATTGGAGGATGGAACGACTTCGCATTGGTACAATATTGTTAATTGGTACAAATCGGCTAAAGATGGTGGCCTACCATCTGGAGTAGTAATAGTTATTGTTTTTATTGTATTTGCACCACTTCTTGGCGCAATAGCTTCTTATTTAATATCTATTTGGTTGTTAAATACTTCTAAGAAAAGTTTTCTTCCAAAGCTTTTTACTTTAGCTGTAATAGTCTCTACTATTTTGTTTGTTTATTACCAGATGGTTCCCTACGAAGAGATTAAAAAACCACGTTTTGTTTCGCATTTTTGGAGTGTAGTATTAGAATCGCACAATATCAAATGGTTTTTGGTAGCTTTTATCATATTGGCAATTTCATTATTTGCCTTAATATTTAGCAGTTTAAATCTTCAGCAAGCAGACGCTGCTTTAAAAAAAATGCAATTATTGTCTTCGGCAGCTTTTAGTTTGGGACATGGAGGCAACGATTCTCAAAAAGTAATGGGTATTATTGCAGCGGCTGTTGCTGTATATATTCAAACTAGTGGAGTTTCGCAAGAAAGTATGCCAAATTGGTTGGATGTTGTACTTCCAAAAGATGACGGAACCTTTAAAATGCCAGAGTGGATACCCTTAGCTTGTTATTCTGCTATAGCAGCAGGAACTTTGAGTGGTGGTTGGAAAATTGTAAAAACAATGGGTTCTAAAATTACTAAAGTAACATCCTTTGAAGGTGTTGCTGCTGAAACTGCTGGAGCTTTGACACTATATTTTACCGAACATTTAAAAATTCCTGTAAGCACCACGCATACAATCACAGGTTCAATTATTGGAGTGGGTTTGACCAAACGTGTTTCGGCAGTACGCTGGGGAGTTACAGTTAGTTTGATTTGGGCTTGGGTGCTGACTATTCCTGTTTCGGGATTGTTAGCTGCTTTAATTTATTACATACTGAGTATATTTTTGAATTAGATTTTAATTTCTTATCCTATAAATTGTATAATAGTTAACTGTTTGTTTACTATTACCATATTTGTATATTTTTCTACAATAATTTATTTTTTTGTGGTTTAAATGGATTTTAGGTTGGAGATTTTTTTTCATCACCTAGCACAGTTTCTTAGTTACAATTAGTTTTGTAGCATCCCTCTTAGCAATAAAGATTTATATATGATAATAAAATTAAAAGAAGGAATCGATAAACTCCTTTTTGGGATGCAACAAAACGATGTTATCGCCTTGTACGGCAAACCCAGCCGACAGTATAGAGACGAAGACGATAATTTGATTTTTGCATACAATTCCCATAAAATGAGATTGACTTTCTACAAAGACGAAGGGTTGAAACTGGGATATATTGTGGCTTCAAGCCCCGACTTAGATTTGTTTGGTAATAAAATTATTGGAAAAAAAATAAATGATGCTAAAAATGAATTGGCCAACAAGGGAATCGTTAAATTTACGCAGGAAGATTTTGATACTTTTGAAAACTATTTTAATGAAGATAATTGGTTTATACTTCAAGCTGAATTTAGTGAAGTGGTCAAATTTGAAATTGGTGCTATTATCAATGATAAGGACGAATTTGATTGGAAGTTTAAAAATTAGTGTTCAAAAAGCATAGTTCAGTTTATAACAATTAAATAGTTATTATTCTTGATAAATAGGCATTACTATTTTCTATATTCTGACAGAAATAATGTTTGTATTAAAAAACCCGGTAAGTTGGAACAACTTATCGGGTTTAGTTTATGTAAATAGTTTTACTTCTTTATCTTTTTTACAAACAGAAATTTATTTCATTCCTATTTCTTTTCAATCAGTTCAATCTCGAAGATTAGGTTTGCGTTTGGCGGAATAACGCCTCCAGCACCATTTGCACCATAAGCCAAGTTTGATGGCAAGTAAACTATTGCTTTTTCTCCAAGCGAGATCAGACTCAATCCTTCAATGAAACCAGGAATCATGCCATCTTTTTTTCCAGCTTCGAATGGAAATCCTTTGTATCCTCCTTGAGTATCTCTATTGGCATCATATTTTCCGTAGACTTTGCAAACATCTGCATAACTGCTATCAAAGAGATTTCCATCTTCAAAATAACCAGCATAATTAAAATAAACGGTTGTTCCATCTACAGGCTTTACACCAGTTCCCTTTTGAATTATTTTGTAAATTAATCCGCTTGTTGTCGTAATACCAGTAGCTTTTAAATCGGCTATTTCAGTAGCTTTTGCATTAATTACACTTGCATATTTTTCTTTATAAACTCTTTCAGCTTCGGCCTGAATTTCGGCTTGCTTTCTTTGATTTTCCGCATCTATTACCGCTTGTTTTTTATCATCTTCGGCTTTATTATTGTAATAATCTGCAAACACTTTTGGAGCATCAAAAGCTTTAGCAGCAGCTCCTTTTCTAGTGATGGTCATTTTAAGAATTACATCGTCTTGCACAATTTTGTTTACAACGTCCATTCCTTGTGTTACATGTCCAAAAACAGTGTGTTTTCCATCTAACCACGAGGTTTCTTTGTGGGTGATAAAGAATTGACTTCCGTTAGTAGCTGGTCCAGAATTGGCCATAGAAAGTATTCCTCCTTTGTTGTGTTTCAAATCGGTAAACTCATCTTTGAAAGCATAGCCACAACCACCAGAACCATTTCCAGAAGGATCGCCACCTTGAATCATAAAATCGGCAATTACACGGTGAAACTTCAATCCGTCATAAAATGGTTTTCCTTTAAATTTTGTATCAGTTACAAAAGTGTTTTTTCCTTCAGCAAGTGAGATGAAATTGGCAACTGTAATAGGTGTTTTTTTATACTCTAATTGGACTACAATAGTACCTTTATTGGTAGCAATATTTGCAAAAATTCCTTCGACCACTGCCGCGGGTTTTGGATTTGCTTTCGGTGTTGTTTTAATTGTTGCTGCTGGCTTGTTGGCCGTTGCAATTGGTTTTTTTACTGTTTGCGCCTGTAGGTTCAACATTCCTAAGAACAATAATACTAATAAGTTAGCTTTCATTTTGATTAATTTAAATATTTATAATTCTAAAACAGTTATTATTATGTAACTCTTATTTTGCACTTTTTACTTCAAAATTTGTGCCTCTAATCTATTGTGGCATTTTTTCTAATAATTCAATTTCGAAAATAATATTTGCATTTGGTGGAATAATTCCGCCTGCTCCAGCTTCTCCGTAACCCAATTTTGATGGGATAAAAATGGTAGCTTTTTCTCCAAAAGACAATTGCTCAATTCCCTCGATAAAACCAGGAATCAAACCGTCTTTTTTTCCAGCTTGAAAAGGAATGGGTTGGTATCCATTTTGAGCTGCTCGGTTCTGATCATACTTACCAAAAGTTTTGCAAATGGGCTCAATACTTGAATCAAAAAGACTTCCGTTTTCAAGATATCCAGCATAATGTATGAAAACATTAGTTCCAGCCGATGGTTTTTTGCCTCCTGATTTTTTGGTAATACAGTATTTTAGTCCAGTTGGTGTTGTGGTAGCTTTGGCTTTCAAAGTTGCAAATTCTGCTATTTTCTGATCAAAAACGGCTTGGTATTGCGCATTTGCAGCAGCTTCCAGAGCCAATTTATTCTTTTGATTTTCAGATTCTACCGTATAATAATCACGGAATGTTTTTGCAGCATCAAACTTTTTTGCAGCTTCTCCATTGCGTATAATAGTTACCTTTTCCATATAATCACCTTGCTCAATTTTATTGACCACATCCATTCCTTTATCGACTACATGTCCGAAAATAGTATGTTTGCCTTCTAGCCAAGGCGTTTCAACGTGTGTGATAAAAAATTGACTGCTGTTGGTCGCTGGTCCACTATTGGCCATAGCCAAAACACCACCTTTATCAAACTTCATTGCTGTAATTTCGTCCTTGAATTTGTAACCTGTGTCTCCCGATCCAGTTCCTAAAGGATCTCCCGTTTGAATCATAAATTCCGAAATTACTCTGTGAAATTTCAATCCATCATAGAAAGGTTTGTTTTTAAGATTTTCGTTGATAATGAATTCATTTTTTCCCTCGGCCAAAGTAACAAAATTGGCTACAGTAATTGGTGTGTTTTCATAATCCAATTGTACAATGATGGTTCCTTTGTTGGTTTCGATTTTGGCATACAAACCGTCGGGAAGGTTGTTTTTTTCCTCTTTGCAAGCATAAAAAACAGCAAAAAGCAGCATTGCGAATGTTGATAGAATGTTTTTTTTCATTGGTTAATAATATTTGTTTTTTAATCGAAGTTGGAACGCCATGGATATTTCACTATGCATAAATAATAATTATCGGTGGTGTTTCATCTGAAATTATTTAGTTAAACTGTCTTTAATTGTGCTTATTGGTTTTGTTTGGATTGTTGGCTTTTCGGTTGGAGCTTGATTTAATGTACCCGTATTTTTTAGAAAAATTTCTTTTTTGAAAGCTGCTTCGGGAATAAAATTTTGTAAAGTCACAGTACAAATCAAAGGTTGGTTAATGCCAATTTTTTTGTCATCACCATGGTATCCATAAGCGATTTGAGATGGAAAAAGAAAAATTACTTTCTCTTTTTTGTGCATCAATTTTATCCCTTCACGCAAACCGGTCATTATATTCTGCTTGTCGATGGCGTAAGTTTGGGGTTTTAATTCCAGTTCAGAATAGATTATTTTTCCTTTTAAGTCTTTTATTTCATAATTGAAAAAAGCGACATCTCCTTTTTTTGGTGTTAAAGTATCTAAGGTGTTTTGAACAACATAAGTATACCAATAACCTTTAGTAGAAGCTAGATATTTTACTTTTGGATTGCTTTTTATCAAGGCATCTATTTGATCTTCTTCAGAGGCATTCATTTTTTTGTTTCTTTCAGCTGATTTTTTCATAAAAGTTCCCGAAGCTTGAGAAACAGGTCTTCGGGCTTCTTGACTTTGTTTGCAACTTGAAGCAAAAATAGAAACTAAAAATGTTATAAAAATTATTTTACTGTATTTCATACTATTTTATATTTTTAATTTGCTAACCAAATCTTCAAATTTCTTAATGGTTTCTTCCATCGACGATTTGGATTTTCCACCAGCTGCATTGCAATGTCCACCGCCTTCAAAATGTTCTCTAGCAAAAAGATTCACATCAAAATTACCTTGTGAACGAAATGAAATTTTAATTATTTTTTCCTCTTTATTTTCAATAAAAATAGCTGCAAAAATAATTCCTTTAATGCTTAAACCATAATTGACTATTCCTTCTGTATCTCCTTTGATATAATTGAAACTGTCTAATTCTTGTTGTGTAAGCGTAGTGTAAGTTGTTTTATGTTCGACAAAAATTTTCATGTTTTGGAGTGCTCTTCCTAATAGTTGCAGTCTGTCAAACGAACTATTATCATAAAGTAGCGTCGGAATTTCGGTGTTTTCGACACCCAAATCAATCAAATCGGCAATAATTCTATGCGTTGTTCCTGTTGTTTTTGGGAAACGAAACGAACCAGAATCGGTCAAAATTCCAGTGTAAATGCAAGTGCCAATGGTTTTGTCAATATCAGATTTTTGGCCAAGTGCAACAATAAAATGATACAACATTTCGCAAGTAGAACCATAAGCAGTATCAGAATAGGTTACTGTTGCATAATCATCCGGCGATAGATGGTGATCAATCATTACAAAAGGAACCTTTAGTTTTTCTAGAACCTTTTCCATTTCGCCCACGCGATGCAAAGCATTGAAGTCTAAAGTAAATATTAGTTCACTTTCTTCAAGTATCGTAGTGCAATTTTTTTTGTCTTTTTCAAATACTTTGACAGTTTCAGAACCTGGCATCCAAGCTAAAAAATCTGGGAACTCGTTTGGAGAAATCACAACAGGATTGTGATTGTTTTTAAGTAAAAAATGATACAATCCTAGAGTAGAACCCATTGCATCTCCATCAGGACTTCGATGCGGAATGATGGCAATTTTTTTAGGCGTGGATAATAGTTGTTGAATCGTTTGTATATCTTGTATTTTCATAGTTTGCGAAATTACATTATTTTGCTAAACAGTTGCAAACAATTTTATTTTTAACAAACTTTTACAACTCTATATTGCAAGGCTTTTTTTTCTTTTAAAATACTGATACAAACGCGCTTTTGCCCCTTTTACATTTTGCGATGAATAGATGCCAACTGAACCTGAAAAAAAATAGGCTATTATACAAGCTAGTCCAATGAAAAAGCCACTTTCAATACCAAATAGTTCCATTCCCATAATTGTACAAGCAATAGGAGTATGGGTAGCTCCTGAAAAAACGGCTACAAATCCCATTCCAGCCAAAAGTGCAATTGGTAGAGGGATATAAATGGATACAAAACTTCCCAATGTGGCACCAACGAAGAAAAGTGGTGTTACCTCTCCGCCCTTGAAACCAGCTCCAAGTGTGAAACCTGTCAACAAAATTTTGACTAAAAAATCATACCATTGCGTAGTTGTTGAGAAAGAGGCTACGATACTTGGAATTCCCAATCCAATGTATTTTGTTGTGACAATAAAATGAACTAAAACTGCTAAAATAAGTCCACCAATAAATGGTCTCAACGGCGGATATTTGATGTTTTTTGAAAATAATTTTCCCCAAAAATGGGTACTTCTTGAGAACAACATGGCAGCTAAACCAAATAAAATTCCGGAAACAATAACCCACAGAAAATCGATTGTTGTGAATTGAGGGACAATTGCAATAGTGTAATGAGTGTGTTTTACTTGCCAAAATTCAGCCGTAAAATATGCTATATATGCGGTAATGAAAGATAAAATTATACTTTTGAAACTAATTACACTAAAATATAAAACTTCTAAAGCAAACAAAGCACCAGCCAATGGTGTTCCAAAAACCGATGCAAAACCCGCACTGATACCGAGAATAATGAGCGTTTTTCTATCCGAATCATTTAAATGAAAAGGTTTTTGGAATTGGTCTGCAATAGCGCCACTCATTTGTACAGCTGTACCTTCACGACCCGCTGAACCTCCAAAAAGATGGGTAACTAAAGTGCAGATAAGCACCATCGGAGCCATTTTGATCGGAATGGTTTTTTGTGGATTTTCGTATTCATTTAGTAGTAGATTATTGCCTTTTACCACATCATTTCCATAAAAATGATACAATAATCCGATGCAAAGTCCTCCTACTGGCAACAGCCAAATGAGCCAATTGTGATTTTCTCTATATTGAGTAACCCATTCTAATGACACCAAAAAAAAGGCCGAAGCCGAACCAGAAAATATACCTATCAAAAGACAAATGTAGATCCATTTTGCTATGAGTAATGAGGTTTTTTTTAGGTTCATCTTTGATTTATTTTATTACACCTGACAGGTTTTTAAAACCTGTCAGGTGTAATTGAAGTGAATTAGTTAGCAACAACAGCCGTAAATTCTATTTCTACTAAATACTCTGGAGCTACTAATTTGCTTACTTCATAAAAACCTGTAGCTGGTTTTATGTCTTTAAAAAAAGCGGCGTGTGATCTAGCAACATCTTCAAAAGTAGTAATGTCGGTAGTAA
>CAMCTL010000031.1 GCA_945878515.1 Flavobacterium psychrophilum
GTTCTATGCCATCTTTTTACATTCGCATTATCATATTATTGTTTTTACTTTCTTTAATCGGATGCAAGAAAAACGACAGCGTTTCTAAAAATAAAATGGAGAATTCCAAGAACTCCATTCAATACTCCAAAGGATTAGAAATCTATAAACATCAAGGTTTTTCCATCCTAAAAATCACGAATCCTTGGCCTGATGCCAAAGAAAATTTTACCTATATTCTTCAAGAAAAAAACGGAATTATTCCCGATAGTTTAAAGCAATTTACAGTTATTCAAATACCTATAAAATCAATTGTTGTGACTTCTACAACTCATATTCCATCATTGGAATTATTGGGTGTCGAAAATACTTTAATAGGTTTCCCGAATACTGATTATATCTCTTCAGAGAAAACTAGAAAATTAATTGACATTGGAAAAGTGCAGGAAGTAGGTGTAAATGAAAACCTCAACACGGAAGTTTTAATCGATATGCAACCCGATTTGATTGTGAGTTTTGGTTTGAATGACAGCAATCCCACTTTGGACAATATACAAAAAAGTGGGTTGAAAGTAATGCTCAACGGCGATTGGACCGAGCAATCACCGCTAGGAAAATCCGAATGGATTAAATTTTTTGGTGCATTATACGGATTAGATTCCAAGGCAAATGCAATTTTTTCCGAAATCGAAAAAGAGTACAATTCAACTATGAATTTAGCTAAAAAAGTAACAACTAAACCAAACGTTTTAAGTGGCGCAATGTATCAGAAACAATGGTATGTTCCGCAAGGCGAAAGTTGGGCATCGCTGTTTTTAAAAGAGGCGCAATCTCATTATTTGTGGGCAGAAACTAAAGGAACAGGCAGTTTGTCCGTTCCCTTTGAAGCAGTTCTAGAAAAAGCAAAAAACGCAGAATTCTGGATTGCGCCTGGCGACTTTTCCTCTTTGAAAGAAATGACAGATAGTAATCCGCATTACAATCAGTTTAGTTCTTTTAAGAATAAAAAGGTATATTCGTACAGTATTAAAAAAGGGGCAAAAGGCGGAATCCTTTATTTCGAATTGTCTCCAACTCGGCCAGACTTGGTTTTGAAAGATTTAATCAAAATTTTTCATCCGGAATTATTGCCTGATTATAAACTTTTTTTCTTTCAGAAATTGGAATAAAGAAATGCCACCAGGACACGAAGACTCAAAGAAAGTTTAATGTTAAAAATACATCTACAAATAAACTTTGCGACTCTGTGAATTTGTGGCAAAAAAAATAAACAACTTGCTTAACAAAAACCGAAATACCATCTTATTCACCCTTTTGACATTGTCACTGCTATTGACATTGCTATTGAATATTTCTTTGGGTTCAATTTCTATTCCCATAAAAGATGTTTTTAACAGTCTGACCGGAGGACATTCAAGCAAGGAAACTTGGGATTACATCATCGTCAATTATAGATTACCAAAAGCGATTACGGCTATTTTGGTCGGAACCGGATTGTCTATCAGCGGATTATTGATGCAAACTTTGTTTAGAAATCCATTGGCTGGACCTGATGTTCTAGGTTTGAGTTCCGGAGCTAGTTTAGGTGTTGCAATAGTAATTTTAGGCAGTTCATTTTTACCTTCATTTTTAGCTTCGTTTTTGTTATCATCTTATGGAATTATTTTAGCTTCCAGCTTGGGCAGTTTCTTAGTATTGTTAGCAGTTTTATCGGTTTCTCAGAGTTTGCGGAACACCATGGCTATTCTTATTGTAGGTTTAATGTTTGGGAGTTTAACCAGCGCTATGGTGGGAACACTTACTTATTTCAGTACCGCAGAACAATTGCAAAAATTTACTTTTTGGTCTTTTGGAAATCTCGGCAATTTGTCTTGGTCGTCGATTGTGATTTTATCGGGTTCTATTATTATTGGTTTAGTACTAAGTATTTTGAACATCAAGCCTTTGAATACTTTGTTACTCGGAGAAAATTACGCCCGAAGTTTGGGAATGAACTACAAAAGAACACGAATGATTATAATTCTTGCCACCAGTATTTTGACAGGAAGCATTACCGCTTTTGCGGGTCCAATTGCTTTTATTGGATTGGCTGTTCCACACATTGCCAAATTGGTTTTTCAAACAAGTAATCATACTATTTTATTTTGGAGCACTTTACTTTTTGGAGCGACTATTATGCTAATTTGCGACAGCATATCACAACTTCCTGGATCTGATATTACTATGCCAATCAACGCAATAACTTCAATTTTTGGCGCCCCAATTGTGATTTGGTTACTTATTCGAAAACGTAAATTGATGAACTAATTTTTTTTAAAAGGATAAAAATATAGTTTTTTTATTATTTTTAACATTGATGTAATTAAACTTATATCTTTTAAACGCATAGAAACATAGTTTTTATAAATAGTAAAAGACGTTTCACTTTATTTCAGAACATATAGTATATTCAAAAAATCCAAGACCAGAGCGGTAGTGAATTGGCTAAGCAATTAATATATAAAATCTTTTTTCTATGATTCTATGCGTATAATATTTATAAAATAACACTGCTATGATAACACAAAAATATTTAGATGATTTAACTTATGAAGTAATTGGCTCTGCAATTGAAGTGCATAAAATAATGGGTAGAGGATTGCTAGAAAGTGTATATCATCAATGTATAAAAGAAGAATTAACACGGCGAAAAATTCAATTTTCTACAGAAATGAAAGTTCCTCTATTTTATAAAACCAAAGAACTCAAGGTAGATTTTAAATGTGATTTATTTGTTGAGAATTGTCTTGTTGTAGAATTAAAATCTGTAATTCATCCAAATCCTATATTTGAAGCCCAACTTATGACTTATATGAAACTTTTAAAAGCTCCAAAAGGAATATTAATTAATTTTAATTGTTTTAATATTTTCAAAGACGGGCAGAAAACATTTGTAAACGAATATTTTAAAAACTTACCCGAAAAGTAAACTCTTTATCTATGTTTGAAACGAGTTTCAACTATAAACTCTTTTACATATTCCAAAAAAACTATGTTTCTATGCGTTTAAAATCTTAGCTTGTAAATAAAAAATGAATCAAAAAAACATACTTTCGACTTCTAATTTAAGCATTGGTTACAAAACAAAGAGCTTGGTAACAACTATTGCGGAAAATCTGAGCTTGAATTTACAGGAAGGAAAACTAATCGCTTTAATTGGTGCGAATGGAATAGGGAAATCCACACTTTTAAGAACTTTAACTGGAATACAAAAACCTCTTTCTGGAAAAGTTTTTTTGAATGAAAAGGACATCCACGAATTGGATGCTTTGACCATAGCCCAAAATTTAAGTGTTGTTTTGACCGAAAAATTACCTCCAAGTAATTTGACTGTTTGGGAACTCATCGCTTTGGGAAGACAACCATATACCAATTGGATTGGACGATTAACCGATACTGATATTGCGAAAATCAACGAAGCAATCGCACTCACCCAAATTGGGCATTTGACACAAAAAAAGCATTACGAAATTAGTGATGGACAATTGCAAATCGTCTTGATTGCAAGAGCTTTGGCACAAGATACTCCACTGATAATTTTGGACGAACCTACCACTCACTTGGATTTACTCCACAAAGTCGTGCTTTTTAAACTCTTGAAAAAACTGACCCAAGAAACGGAAAAATGCATTCTTTTTTCGACTCATGATATTGATATGGCGATTCAATTGAGCGACGAAATGATCATTATGACACCCGAAAACACTGTGCAAGACCAACCTTGTAATTTGATTCTAAAAGGAAGTTTCAACACTTTGTTCAAAGACGAACATATTGTTTTTGATAATGAAAAAGGGAAGTTTGTGATAAAAGCCCCCTAACCCCCGAAGGGGGAATTACAACAATCTGCAAACAGCTACCTGCAAAGTGAAATCTGCCTCTTCGCTTCTCCGACTACAAAAGCTACCGAATTGGCTATATTAAAACTTCGAATTAATTTTGACATTGGGATGGTGATATGATTTTCGAATTTAGCCAAAACATCTTCGCTCAAACCGACGCTTTCCTTTCCAAAGACCAACCAATCGCCATCTTGAAACTCGGTTTCATAAATGGATTTTGCTGCATGAGAACTCGTTAAGAATACACGAGATTTGTCCGGAATTATAGCAATCCATTCTTCTAGATTTTGATATTCGGTTAGATCAAGATGTACCCAATAATCCAATCCGGAACGTTTTAGGTTTTTATCATTTATAACAAATCCAAAAGGATGAATCAAGTGCAAACGGCTTTCAGTTCCCACGCACAAACGACCAATATTTCCGGTATTGTTGGGGATTTCAGGTTCTACAAGGACGATGTTTAACATTCTTATTTAAATTTGTAATTGATATTTTGATTGATATTGTAATTGCCTTTGGTATTGCCATTGACATTGCCATTGATATTTAAAAATTTATCCACTTCAAAAACTCATAACTCATAACTCATAGCCTCCCTAACTTCCCCAACTTGCAAATCATTCAAATATACGTTTCCTATCCGGACGCGCACTAATCTTAAAGTAGGAAAACCAACCGCAGCGGTCATTTTCCGAACCTGTCTAAACTTTCCTTCATTAACAGTGATCGAAGCCCAAGAGGTTGGTCCGTGGCGCTCGTCTCTGATTTTTTTTCCTCTTGTGCCAAAATTAGGTATTTCGTTGATGATAAAAGATTCGCAGGGTTTTGTTATGTATTTCGTGCCATTAAAACCAATTTCAACTCCATTTTTTATTTTCTCAACTGCTTCCTGAGTGATCAGTCCATCCACTTGAACGTAATATTCTTTGTCCACTTTTTTGCTTCGGACGATTTCGCTCATTTTGCCATCGGTGGTCAATAAAAGCAAACCTTCCGAATCCTCATCAAGACGACCAATTGCCATTGTGCCTACTGGAAAATCATATAACTCACCCAAGAGTTTTTTCTTACGCTTCAATTCATAAACAAATTGACTCAAATAACCGTAAGGTTTGTGGAGAATGAAATGGCGGTGGATCATTATGCGTTTGTTTCTTGAAGCAAAGGTAAATTTGTTTTGGTGAATTTAAAAATGGACTTGCACTTCTATTTCTCCCCACAAACCAAAAGCTTTGTTAAATGATTCACTTACCACTTTCAAATAGAATACCTTTATAAAAGTTGATACCATTTATCTAAAACAAACACTATGGAAAATAATGATTTAGGTTCAAAAAAGATGAACAATAAGCAAAATACGCCAGAGGAATTTAGCAATGAAATCCTTCCAGAAAATTATGATCCTACAGCAACAAAACTTGTGGCGGAAGTAGAAACCAACAGCAGTGGCGAACAAAAAATAGTACACAGAGCACGAAATGTTGACGCAAACCCTGAACATAACAATAGCGAAGAGAACCAACAACCTAGTTCTAGTATAGCCATCTTTTCGGATAAAGTGACCCAAAGAATGATTGAAAACAAAGACCACAATTCGGATATAACGGCGCACCGCTATCCCAATTCGGATCTTGACAATCACGACTATCGAGGAAACATCAAGTTAGACGAGTAACCTATTTGTTTTTGTCTAGGAAACGCCAATAAGAAAGAAATTTTTTGTTGGCTTTTTTTGTCTTTACTAAATATATTCTTAAAATATTATGTAAAAAATTCTGTAATCACCTCAGTTCGATTGCTAATTTTTTCAAACACATAGCGACATAGAATATTAGAGTTTTTTAGAAAATTTCATTTTTTTCACATAGCTATGGTATCTCAAAATGAAGCGAAGCGTCTTTTTTTAGTTAAAAAAACTATGTTTCTATGTGTTAAAATAATTACTCACTAATAATCGAACTCAGGTTAATAATTTCATACTTTTACTTTTTAGAAAAACCATCCTTTTATGTCAACGCTATTTCCGTTTTTATTGGTATTTATTATTGCTCTCGCTATTGGGGTTTTCATTGGAAAACTTATTTTTTCTGCACAATCGCAATCCGAAAAAGCTTTGTTGGAAGAAAAACTAAACAATCTTAAAGATCAATCTCAGTTAGATAAATCAACGTTAGAAAGACAATTGCAACAAACCCTTCAAGAAAAAGAAGCCATTCGCACCGAAAAAGAAGCTATCAATATTCAATTGACCAAGAAGGAAGTCGATTTTGAAAATCTTTGGCAACGCAACAAGGAACAAAAGGAAGAAGTGGAACAGTTACAAGAAAAATTCACCAAGGAATTCGAGAATTTGGCCAATAAAATATTGGACGAAAAGTCAAGCAAGTTTACCGAACAAAACAAAGAAAATATGAAAAATATCTTGTCGCCATTGCAAGATAAAATTCAATTATTCGAAAAGAAAGTCGAAGATACACACAAGGAAAGCATCGATTATCATGCGGCTTTGCGCCAACAAATTTTGGGTTTGAAGGAAATGAATTTGCAAATGAGCAAAGAAACTTTAAACCTGACCAAGGCTTTAAAAGGCGACAGCAAAATGCAAGGCAACTGGGGCGAGTTGATTCTAGAACGTGTGCTGGAAAAATCGGGATTGGAAAAAGATCGAGAATATTTTGTGCAACAATCGCACCTAAACATCGAAGGACAACGTGTATTTCCTGATGTGGTCATCAATCTTCCTGACGGCAAAAAGATGATTGTCGATTCGAAAGTGTCGCTAACAGCTTATGAAAAATTCATCAACGAGGAAGATGATTCATTAAAAATCAGCTTTTTGAAAGAACACGTCAATTCGATAAAACGCCACGTAGAACAGTTGGGCGATAAAAATTACCACGATTTATACCAAATAGAAAGCCCTGATTTTGTGTTGTTGTTTATCCCGATGGAACCCGCATTTGCTTTGGCACTCAACGAAGACACTACTTTATACAACAAAGCTTTCGAAAAAAATATTGTTATTGTTACACCTTCAACTCTTTTGGCCACTTTACGCACCATTGATAGTATGTGGACCAATCAAAAACAACAAGAAAATGCCTTTGAAATTGCACGACAAGCAGGCGCTTTGTATGATAAATTTGAGGGCTTTGTTGCCGATTTAATTAAAATAGGCAAGAAAATTGACGAAAGTAAAGCCGAATACGGATTTGCAATGAACAAACTCGTTGATGGCAGTGGCAACTTGATAAAAAGAGTTGAAAATTTGAAGAAAATGGGAGCGAAAACACAAAAATCGCTTCCAGAGAACATATTAATTAGAGCCGGAAAAGACGAAAATTTAGAATTAAACTTATAAATACTATGAAAAAATTTATTGGAATTACTATCGGAGTTGTATTGCTTTCAGTGGTTGGCTATTTTGCTATTTTATACAATGCCACTTATAGCGAAGGCGTTCGCTCTGGCGAATTAATAAAATTTAGCAATAAAGGAATGATTTTCAAAACATACGAAGGAGAATTAAGTCAAGGAATTTCTGGGGCACAAATTTTTAAATTTTCGGTGATGGATAACGAAGAACAAGTGATCGCCGACTTAAAAGAAAGAGAAGGAAACTATGTGAAATTGACTTATGTAGAGCGATACAGCACTTTTCCTTGGTGGGGCGATACAAAATATTTTATAACAGCGGTAAAAAAGGAAGACTCGCCTTTTAAAATAAAAAAATAGTGAAAACTATTTTGTCGAATTAGATGTCTTAAGTAAGCAAATAAAACAATGTCATATTTGGTGTTTTAAAAGGATTGTAATTAATGTTTTTTTTTACATTATGAAATGCGACATTATACAATTTTTGCTACTTATATTTTCAACTTTTTAACAAGTCCGTAGCGCAACTTCTAACTTTCTATACTTGAATTGGAATCCTGTTGTTTCGATTTTATGAGATGAAACTCTTCGTCCTTTCAAAATAATTAATGCCATTTCTCCCAATGCTAATCGTATCAAAAATGCGGGAACATTGGGCAACCAAAGTTTATATCCATAGATTCTTGCCAAAACTATCGAAAAGATTTTATTGTTTGTATGGTCGTCGATTGCTGCGTTGTAAGCACCTGACATTTCAGTTTTTTGAAGCGCAGCAAGATAAATGGAACACAAATCATCTATATGAATCCAAGGCATATATTGTTTTCCTGATCCCAAAGCCGCACCCAACTTGTATTTAAAAATTGGAGCTAATTTCTTCAAAAAACCCTCATCTTTCCCCAATACCAACCCAGTTCTAATTTTTACAGTACGAATTCCCAAACGCTCTATTGTATCCGCTGCAGCTTCCCATTTTTGGCAAGTTGAACCTAAAAAATCATCGGCTGGACGAGTACTTTCAATACAAACTTTTGAACCACCTATTGCTCCGTATATTCCTACACCTGAGGCAGAAACAAAAGCTTCTAATTTTTTATTATTCTTTGTTAAGACTTCATAAATCAACTGGATTGACTTTTCTCTACTATCTACAATTGCCTTTTTTCTTTTTCTAGACCATCTTTTATCGGCAATACCTTCTCCGGCCAAATGAATAATGTAATCAGCATTTATAACTGCTTGTTCATCAATAAAATGTTTGTTAATATCCCAAACAAAATAAGAAATATCGGTCTTGTTTTGTTTGCTACTTCGGCTTAAAATAGAAACAGAATAGTTGTTTTCAATTAACAAATTAGTCAAATGTTGACCAATAAAACCTGTTCCACCTGTAATTAATACGTTTTTTTTCATAGTAAAGCAAAGTTAGTCATTTTACAAATAAAACATTAACATTATTTTTGTTTAACATTTAACTATTATCGTGAAACAATCCATATCTTTACACCCTAATTAAATTTTTAAAAAAATGGCAACTAAAAAAAACGCAATAACTAGGGATTCAATAGTCTCGATGTATATGAATTATCGCCTTGATCATTCTGAAAAGCCCAAATCTGTGTATCAATTTGCTAAAGATAATGGTTTTGAAGAATCGTTATTCTATACTTTTTTTGGAACTTTAGAAAGTGTTGAAAAAGAGGTTTACAAAACTTTTATTCAAAAAACCATAGAATTGATTCAGAAAGATCCTGCTTATGCAGATTATGACATGAAGAGTAAAATGTTGAGTTTTTATTTTACGTTTTTTGAAATGTTGACTGCCAATAGAAGTTATGTTTTATTGTCTCTGAAGGAGCACAAAAACCAACTAAAAAATTTGGCTTTACTTTCTACAATACGCGACGATTTTAAGAATTATGTTTTGGACATCGTTACTGAGGATATTAGAACACAATATGAAAGATTTCAAAACATTCAAGAAAAAGCCATACAAGAATCGTCTTGGTTGCAGTTTCTTTTAATTTTGAAATTCTGGATAGACGATGAATCAGCCGCCTTTGAAAAAACTGATATTTTCATAGAAAAATCCGTTAAGGCTGTATATGAGGTGTTTGACATTGCGCCAATAGAAAGTATTATTGATCTGGGCAAATTCCTTTTTAAAGAAAAAATACAAAAAAACTAATGAAACGCCCACGACACTCGTCATTGACACACAGGGAAATGATTATTGGCGTTGCATCTTCAGTTAAAAAACAAATATTATAAACAGATGAAAACCATAGATTATATTCCTACTTCAAAAATTGAAAGAGCAACAAAACTCGTTCAAACAGGTGCAAAAGTAGGTGTAAATTACCTCAAGTATTACGGCGAAAAAATGGTGAATAGCGATTTGAGTCGTGATAAACTTAATGAAGACAATGCCGAAGATATTTATGACGGATTAAAAAGCCTGAAAGGAAGCGCTTTAAAAGTTGCTCAAATGCTAAGTATGGACAAAAGTTTTTTGCCACAAGCTTATGTAGAGAAATTTTCTTTATCGCAGTTCTCGGTGCCTCCACTTTCTGGTCCATTGGTTTTGAAAACATTTAAGGCAAATTTTGGTAAAACTCCTTATGAAATTTTTGATGAGTTCAATCCCAATTCGGTGAATGCAGCCAGTATTGGTCAAGTACATTTGGCAGTAAAAAACAAAAAGAAACTAGCCGTAAAAATTCAATATCCAGGAGTTGCGAATAGTATTTCATCAGATTTGGCTTTGGTAAAACCCATTGCCATTCGAATGTTTAACCTTCAAGGCAAAGATTCTGATAAATATTTCAAGGAAGTAGAAGACAAATTGACCGAAGAAACCAACTATTTATTGGAACTAAAACAAAGTCAAGAAGTAGTTGCTGCTTGCGAAAAAATAGAAAACTTAGTATTTCCAAAATATTATCCAGAATTTTCATCAGAGAAAATTATCACGATGGATTGGATGTCAGGCATTCATATTTCAGAATTTGCTGCTAAAAATTCCGATCAAGTAATTGCAGACCAACTTGGACAAGCACTTTGGGATTTTTATATGTATCAAATTCATATCTTGAGGAAAGTACACGCCGATCCTCATCCAGGAAATTTCTTGGTTAATGAAAAAAACCAATTGGTTGCCATTGATTTTGGTTGTATGAAACAAATACCCAATGAATTTTATGTTCCGTATTTTGAGTTAATCAGTAAAGACATTATCGACAACACGGAGCTATTTAGTAAAAAATTATTCGAATTAGAAATCCTCAAGGAAGACGATTCTGCCGAAGAAGTTGACTATTTTACTGCTCTTTTCTATGATTTATTGTCTTTGTTTACACAACCTTTCCAAACAGAAACTTTCGATTTTTCGAATGAGGAATTTTTCGAGAACATTGCAAAACTAGGTGAACGATTTTCAAAAGACACTAATCTAAGAAAAATGAATGGCAATCGTGGTTCCAAGCATTTTATATATATGAACAGAACTTTCTTTGGCTTGTACAATTTAATGTTCGATTTGAAAGCCAAAATTGTTGTAAATCAATACACAAAATACAAATAAAATAATATGAAGCATATAGTTATCGTTGGCGGTAGCAAAGGAATTGGAAACGCCATCTTGTTGCAACAATTAGAAAACAACATGGTTTACAATATCAGTCGCAATACACCAGAAATTTCGCATCCTAATTTGAAACATTTTGAATTGGATGTTCTAAAAGAATCTTTGCCAGAAATAGAGAACATTGACATATTGATTTATTGTCCGGGTTCTATTAATTTGAAACCAATTGGGAGTTTAAGTATCGATGATTTCAGAAATGATTTCGAAATCAATGTGATTGGTGCTGTAAAAACCATACAGAAATATTTGCCCGCTTTAAGAAAAGGTACAAATCCATCTATAGTTTTATTTAGTACTGTGGCTGCAAAACTAGGCATGCCTTTTCACGCAAGTATTGCCACTGCAAAAGCGGGAATCGAAGGTTTAGTAAAATCATTAGGCGCAGAATTGGCTTCTGTGGTTCGAATCAATGCCATTGCTCCTACTATTACAGAAACTTCTCTTTCGGCTGGAATTTTGAGAAATGATCGGATGAAAGAAAATATGATGGAACGCCATCCGATGAAAAACTACCTAAAACCAGCCGAAGTTGCAAGTATGGCTGATTACCTAATTTCCGACAATGCAAAATCGATTTCAGGGCAAGTTTTTGAAATGGACTACGGCATTGTAACATTTAAAATATAGATAAAATAATAAAATTAGCAATTATAAAATGACAATAGAACAAATCAAAGGCTACGAAAAAAAAGATATTTACAATACTGAAACAACAAAAATTTTAGCAGATGGATATCGGTCAATTATTGAAAATTTAGGAGAAGATATTTATAGAGAAGGCATTCTAAAAACTCCAGAAAGAGCTGCCAAAGCGATGCAATATTTAACTCATGGATATGGATTAAATCCGCTTGAAATTTTAAAATCGGCACTTTTTACCGAAGATCATAAGCAAATGATTGTGGTAAAAGACATTGAAGTGTATTCCATGTGTGAACACCACATGCTACCGTTCTTTGGAAAAGCACATGTTGCTTACATTCCTGACGGACAAATTGTAGGTTTAAGCAAAATTCCACGAGTAGTTGATGCTTATGCTAGAAGAATGCAAGTACAAGAAAGATTAACCGATGAGATAAAAAATTGCATTCAAGAAGCTTTAAATCCATTAGGAGTTGCGGTTGTTATAGAGGCGCAACACATGTGTATGTGCATGCGAGGTATTCAAAAACAAAATTCAGTAACTACAACTTCCTCATTTACTGGTGCTTTTGAAAAAAATAAAACAAGAAGAGAATTTATAAGTTTGGTTTCAAATAAATTGAGTTAACTTTAACTAGTTAAATAGCATTAAATGAAAATTCTCTTAACCGGCGCAACAGGCTACATAGGCAAACGACTTTTGGCTTTCCTTGCAAATCAAGGTCACGAGATTTTTTGTTGTGTAAGAGATAAAAATAGGTTTTACACTCCATCTGAATATTTGGATAATTGCAAAGTTATAGAAGTTGATTTTCTAAAGCCAGAAACATTAATTTCTATTCCCGAAGATATTGATGCGGCCTATTATCTGATCCATTCAATGTCGTCTTCAGCTAGTAATTACAGTGAGCTGGAACGCATTTCGGCCGAGAATTTTGTAAAAAGAATCAATGAAACACAAATAAAACAAGTCATTTATTTGAGTGGAATTGTTAACGACAAATCGCTTTCAAAACATTTATCGTCCAGAAAAAAAGTTGAAGACGTTTTGAGTACTGGCAATTTTGCTTTAACCACACTCCGCGCTGGTATAATTGTCGGTTCAGGCAGTGCTTCTTTTGAAATCATAAGGGATTTAATTCAAAAACTTCCCATAATGATAACCCCAAAATGGCTGGACACTAAATGTCAACCAATTGCAATAAATGATGTTCTCGAGTTTTTGTCTAAATCATTACTGAATCCCAAAACTTACAATCAACATTTTGATATTGGCGGACCTGATATTCTAACTTACAAGGAAATGTTGCTGGGTTTTGCAAAAGCAAAAAACTTAAAAAGATGGATTTATACTGTTCCAATCATGACGCCCAAATTGTCTTCTTATTGGTTGTTTTTTGTTACATCAACCTCTTATAAACTGGCGTCAGCATTGGTAAGTAGTATGAAAGTTGAAGTGGTTTGCAAAGACAATCGAATTAATGATCTATTGGGTGTGCATCCAATGACTTATGAAGTCGCTTTGTCTAAAGCGCTTATTAAAGTAGAAAAAGATAATGTTGTTTCGAGTTGGAAAGATTCACTAATTAGTGGAAGATTTAACAGCAATATTTCAAAATTCCTAAAGGTTCCAAAAAAGGATTGTTATATCGATCGACGTAAAAAAGAAATTATCAATAGAGCATTTACAATAGATAAAATTTGGTCAATTGGAGGAGAAAACGGCTGGTATTATGGCGATTGGCTTTGGAATTTAAGAGGTTTTATCGATAAATTGTTTGGTGGAGTTGGGTCTCGCAGAGGAAGAACTAACAAGAACGATATACATTCTGGCGATGTTTTGGATTTTTGGAGGGTTTTGTATGCCAATAAAAAGGAAGGTAAATTAGTCTTATTCGCCGAAATGAAACTACCAGGAGAAGCTTGGCTAGAATTCAAAATTATCAATAATACTTTGTATCAATCAGCAACGTTTAAACCCAATGGATTTTGGGGTCACCTTTATTGGTATTCTGTGTTACCCTTTCACGGGTTCATTTTTCAAGGAATGTTGAATAAACTAATTTCGTAAATTATTTTAAAATTCCTTCTTTATAGGTTGCAATAGCTCTATCTCTCGCAAAAGCGTGTTCTACCATTGGCTTTCCATATCCTAATTCAAATTCCTTTATCCATTTTCTGATGTAAATTCCTTTTTCGTCGAATTTCTGTAGTTGAATTTCTGGATTAAAAACACGGAAATATGGCGCAGCATCGCAACCCGTTCCTGCAGCCCATTGCCAGTTTCCAACATTGGAAGACAATTCAAAATCCAATAACTTTTGGGCAAAATAAGCTTCGCCCCATTGCCAATTAATTAGTAAATGTTTACAAAGAAAACTGGCTACCACCATTCGAACCCTGTTGTGCATGTATCCTGTTTCGTTCAGTTCACGCATTCCTGCATCAACCATTGGATAACCAGTTGTACCTGAACACCACCGTTTGAAATCTTCTTCGTCATTCCGCCATTGAATTCCATCATAAGCAGATTTGAAATTATGTGTAACGACTTTTGGAAAACTGAACAGAATTTGCATGAAAAACTCGCGCCAAATCAATTCACTCAAAAAAACATCATTTTTTCGAACTGCCCAACTCACCAGTTTCCGAATACTTACGGTTCCAAAACGCAAATGTGGCGATAAATGTGTCGTGCTATCCAAAGCTGGAAAATCTCGAGTTTCGTGATAATTGGAAACATTTTTAAGATTGTGAGGAATCACTTTTATGGCACTTTCTTCAAATCCGATCTGGTCTAATGTTGGAAAAGTAAAATTATTTTTGTGAAAACTAGAAAATTTATCAGTAGTGTTATATTCTGCAACAGGTGCTATTGATTTGTATTTTTCCAGCCATTTATTTTTATATGGCGTATAAACAGTATAAGGTAAACCATCCGCTTTTGTGATTTCTTTTTCTTCAAAAATAACTTGGTCTTTGAATGAAAAAGAAACTATTTCATAAGTTTTCAATAATTCGAAAATAGCTAAATCTCTTTTGATAGCATAAGGTTCATAATCTTTGTTAAAGAAAACTTCTTTGATAGCAAATTCTTGTATTAATTGCTGCCATACTTGCTGAGTTTTTCCTTTTTTAACTAAAATAGAACTTCCAAATTCTTGGAGTCTTGTATTGATTTTAGAAAGCGAATCGTGAATAAACCCAACTCTAGCGTCAATTTTTGGCAACTTGTCTAATATTTCTTCGTCGAAAATAAACAAGGGAAATACTGGATATTTAGAATTTAAAGCGTGATACAAACCCACATTATCTTCTAATCGTAAATCTCTGCGAAACCAAAAAATGGCAATTTGTGGTTTGTCCATTACTTAGAATTAAACATTTCGTTTATTTTTACTACTCTAAAATCGAAGATTTCTTTCAGCTTATTTTTTACGACAAGAGAATTCATTATTTGTCCAAGGAAACCTAATGGTAACGCATAATGCACTAAATCGGTCATTTTTGTACCCTTTTCTGTCGCTTCAAAAAAATGTTTGTGATGCCATAAGGCATATGGTCCAAAACGTTGTTCATCAACAAAATAACTATTTTCTTTCATGTAAGTGATGACAGTCATCCAACTCAATTTCAAACCAAAAAGCGGCGACACTTTGTACTGTATTACCTGTCCAGCGTACATTGGTTTATTATCAAAATCAGTGATTTGAAAGCCCATATCTTCAGGCGTAATCTTTTGTAAATTCCTCGGACTAGAAAAGAAGTCCCAACATTCTTCCACACTTGCATTTACATATTGAACTGTTTCTTTACTATAAACTTTCATCTTAGTTTTTTTCTATTTTATTTATTAAAACCAAACTCATCGATAACATCGAAAAAGCATAACCAATATCTTCGATTGGAATGGTACCCAATCGGATTCCCAAATTTTCATTGTTGTTGTAGTACACTACCGGTTCGTCTATAAAACTTCCCGTTAGAATTCCGTTCACTACTGAAAATGGAATTAAAATGATTAGAAAGGTAATAAAAAAAGAATTTAAAACATTTGGAGCCTTAAAAACGGCGTAACTTAAAATCAATACCAAGAAACTGTAATTTATTACTGTGTACCATTTATCATAATTTAAAACAATTGTTGGTAGCAAAACAGCCATCAAAACCCAATAAATCTTTTTTACAATTCTGTCAGCAAGAAGTACATTTGGACAAAAATATTGAAATGAAAAATGTATAAAGATACTAGCATAAGGAATACAAATGAAGAATAACCATTCCTCTATTGGCAAATCAAATAGTTCAATTCCTGAATGATAGCGCGGATTAAAGTGCCAAACACCAATTTTAGTAAAAATTATATCCCATACTATAAAAAAAACAGCAGTAGTTAAAATAGACAAAAATACGGCTTTCCACCGTTTATAATATTTCATTCTGCTGCCAAAACTAAATAGCAACGGTACAATAAGAGAAGCGATATTTAGAATTAGATATAATGACATAATAAATTTGTAAGGGTCGAGCCTTAAATTTTCGACGGTTTTTTCAAGTTCATATCTTTATTCTACAAAATATTTGTAAAATCATAAACCTGATTTGCCTTTATCAATTAAATTTTAAAGTACTTAAAAGGAACGAATAGCATTCCAAAAACTTCTCCATTTTCTTTTCCTAAGTGTTTGTGGTGTACTTTATGACCTTTGCGAAGAGCTACCAAATATTTGTTTTTAGTATTTTTAAATAACTTAAAACGCTGGTGGATAATAATATCATGAACTATGAAATAACTCAAACCGTAAGCAAGTATTCCAAGACCTATGAAAAATCGATAATCAAAATTGTTAGAACCACCAAAATACATCAGATAAATACTTGGCATGGCAAATATGACAAAGAACAAATCGTTCTTTTCAAATACGTTGCTGTATTTTGGTTGATGATGATCTGCGTGTAGGTACCACAAAAACCCGTGCATTACGAATTTATGAGTACACCAAGTAATGCACTCCATTATTAAGTAAGTAGCTAAGAAAAATAAAAAGGAAATCATTTTTAATATGGTTTAATTGTTTGTCTAATGATATAGGACTACACTAGTTTTAATTTGTATGCGACAAAAGAATTGGCAAATAAAATTCCTTTTGTATAATTGGAAACACGAATTCTTTCGCTCCCAATTTTGTGACATGGTGTATCTTCTAATTTTTTCAACAGTTTTTTGTAATATACATAAGCAGTATAAACTCCGAATTTTGCTTCTATCGGCAATTTTCTAATTCCTTGTAAAGCCACATTGAAATCTTCTTCAATCTCCTTGATAATCATTTTTTTAGAAGTTTCGTCAAAAGATTTCAAATCGAAACCTGGAAAATAATTTCTATTTAAAACTAAATTATCGTCTTTCAAATCTCGTAAGAAATTCACTTTTTGAAAAGCAGAACCTAAACGCATTGCTTCATCTTTCAATTCCTCATAAATAGCATTATCACCATTAACAAAAACTTTCAAACACATCAAACCAACTACATCTGCGGAACCATATATATATTCGTTGTATTCTTCCTTGCTATTGTATTTTGACTTGACCAAATCCATTTTCATACTTTTCAAAAACGACTGAATCATATCGTCTGAAATGTTGTACTTATTGACAGTTTGCATGAAAGAATTCAAAATTGGGTTCAAACTAACGCCCAATTTTTGCGATTTGTAATAGTCACTTTCAAAGTCGTCAATTAAAGTTTGTTTGTCAAAACCGTGAAAAGAATCGACAATTTCATCGGCAAATCGAACAAAACCATAAACACTATAGATAGCATCCCTAATACTTGGCGATAGCATATTAACAGCCAAAGAAAATGAAGTGCTGTAACTTTTTGTAACTAAAACACTGCATTTAAAAGAAACATCGTCAAATAATTTTTTCATAAATTGTATTTTAAAATCCCTTCGATATTAAATCCGAAACAATTTTTCCTGATATTATTGATGGAGGAACTCCTGGCCCTGGCACTGTTAACTGTCCAGTGAAAAACAAATTTTTTACTTTTTTGCTAATCAATTTTGGACGTAAAAATGCCGTTTGAGTCAAAATATTGGCCAAACCATACGCATTCCCTTTGTATGAATTGTAATCGTTAATGAAATCTGTTACACAGAAGCTTTCTTTAAAAATAATGTTATCCGTTACTTTTTGATCTGTAAGCATTTCAAATCTATCCATTATATTATTAAAATATTTCTCTCTAATCTCTGGTGTATCTTCAATTCCGGGTGCAATTGGAATTAAAAAAATACCAGCTTCTTTTCCTTCTGGAGCTACACTATCATCAGTCTTGCTGGGAAAACTAGCATAAAATAGTGGTTTTTCAGGCCATTTAGGATTATCATATATATCTTTAGCATGAACATCAAACTCAGTATCAAAAAACAAAGTATGATGTGAAACATTTTTTATTTTTTTGTCAAAGGCAACATAAAACAGGAGAGAAGATGGTGCGAATATTTTTGAATTCCAATACTTTTCAGAATATCCTCTGTATTTTTCATCCAATAAAGTTTCCGTATGATGATAATCGGCTCCACTTAAAACCACATCGGAAATGATAGTTTCGCCATTTGCAACCACGCTTTTTACGATACCATTATCAACATTTATTTTCTCGACGTTTTGATTTGTTTTAATTTCTACACCCAATTCAATCGCTAAATTCTTCATCGCTCGCACAACTTCATACATTCCACCTTTTGGATGCCAAGTTCCTAAACCAAAGTCAGCATAATTCATAAAACTATAAAACGATGGCGTATTTGATGGCTTTGCCCCAAGAAACAAAACAGGAAATTCCATTATTTGTTGCAAACGATTGTTCTTAATATTTTTTCGAACAGCAGTCCTAATGGTAGAAAAAAACTGATTGGCTTTTCTAACTGTAACAGGCGTAATCAACTCGGTAATTGATATTCCAGGTCTATAAACCAAATCTTTTATGGCCACATCATAATTGTGTTTGGCATTATCAAGAAATTGCTCTAGATGTTTAGAACTTCCCTTTTCTTGGCTCTCAAAAATTTCTAATATATCTGGTAAATTATCTGGTATAGCAACTGCATCTAATTTATCGAAATACACAACATAAGCTGGATTCAATTTGTCTAAGTGATAATAATCAGATGGTTTTTTATCAAAATCAGCAAAAAATTTCTCAAAAACGTCGGGCATCCAATACCAGGTTGGACCAATATCGAAAGTAAAACCATCTTTAATAAATTGTCTGGCTCTTCCGCCAACCGTATCATTTTTTTCCAAGATAGTTACATTATAACCTTCTTTCGCCAAATAACACGACGCAGCCAACGAAGAAAATCCAGAGCCAATAATTGTAATTGTTTTATTCATTTGTTTAGTAAAAGTATATATAAATTAAACAAAATTACTGCTGTTAACAATAATTTATATTTTTTGAACAAGATCCGATATCGAATGATAAATTAAAATTTTGTCCGAGATATTATCAGTGTGAATAAATTCTACCATTCTACCAAGTAACCATACTTGAGAATTCTCAACTAATAATTTACTAGTTAATTCTTGTACATAATCATTTATTGAATCTCTTGTTGGCTCAACAGTTAAATAGGAAACATAAACAATATCGTCAAAATAATCATTCATTACAATCAAACTATCAACCGGAACACTTTCTCCTAAATAAATCGTTTTGTAACCCTTACTTAACATCTCATAGTTCAAGTACATCAAACCAAGTTCGTGGATTTCATTTTCGGGCAGATACAACACAAAAACTTTATCTGTTCTTGTTGGTCCGAGAATTTGAAGTTTTTCAATATTCAAAAACAACTTTTGTTTGATCAAAAAAGTTATAAAATGCTCTTGAGCTGGAGAAATCGTTCCAGCTTGCCATAACAATCCAATTTCTTGCATCAAAGGAATTACGACCTCAAAAAAGACATCACGAAAACTTTTTTCGGAAAGTAAACTATTGTAAGTGTTCAAAAACAAGGCTTGATCGAAGTTAATCATAGCCATCTTAAAAGCATTGATAGCGTGGTTTTTAGTGCTTTTTTCAGAAATAATTTCTCTCACAAGGAGTTCAATTTTTTCCTCTGAATGCTCTGCAATTCTTGATATTTTGTAACCGTAATTATTTAGCAGCACAACGTTCAACAATTTCTGTAAACTTTTTAGATCGTAGTTCCTAATATTTGTTTCAGACCGAAGTGGTTCAAGAACGTTATATCTTTTTTCCCAAATCCTAATAGTATGTGCTTTAATACCTGATAAGTTTTCTAAATCTTTTATGCTAAATACAGTTTTAACATTGTATGCGTTGTTTATCATTTATTCATATTTATTAAACAAAAATACAAACTTATTTTGTCAAAAAAAAATATAATTTGTTTAACAGCAAAAGTGTTCAAAAAAAAGATTCAGCCAACTTAAAGGATTGGAAATATTCAAGCTATTAAACTAGACATCAAAATATAACTTGAATTAAATTATTATAGGTTTAAATTCTTAATTGAATTCTTCTAAAATAAGGGCTTTCAATTTGTATCTGTATTATTTCTAAATTTTGTTTTATTTAACACTTTCATTATCATCGATTAAAACAATACAGCTAAAACAAATTATTTTTATTTTGGTGCTTTAACTTTATCTATGATACTGTAATTAACTAATACATCCATTTAAATAGATATGCATTAACGTTACTCTCGAAGATGCAATTGGCACAAAAAAAATCTAAAATTTGGTATCTTTTTACTAAATTTGCACTCCATTAAAATAAACATAAAATATGTTAGATAGACTTCAATATGTAAAGCAACGTTTCGACGAAATTTCGGACTTGGTTATTCAACCAGATGTGATTGCCGATCAAAAGCGTTATGTACTACTCAACCAAGAATACAAAAGCATCAAAGCGTTGGTTGAAAAAAGAGAAGAATATATTTTAATTTTAGCTAATATTGATGAAGCTGACGAAATAATTGCAGACGGAAGTGATGCTGATATGACCGAAATGGCCAAGATGCAACTGGAAGAAGCGAAAGAAAGATTGCCCTCTTTAGAGGATGAAATCAAGTTTATGTTGATTCCGAAAGACGAGGAAGATGCCAAAAATGTTATGGTTGAAATTCGTGCTGGAACTGGTGGTGATGAAGCCAGTATTTTTGCAGGAGATTTGTTTCGCATGTACACCAAATATTGCGAAGGAATGGGTTGGAGAACTTCGGTTGTGGATATGAACGAAGGAACTTCTGGCGGTTTCAAAGAGGTGATTTTTGAAGTAACTGGCGAAGATGTTTACGGAACTTTGAAGTTTGAAGCTGGCGTGCATCGTGTGCAACGTGTACCACAAACAGAAACTCAAGGTCGTGTTCACACCTCGGCAGCGACGGTTATGGTATTGCCAGAAGCCGAAGAATTTGATGTACAAATTGACATGAACGATGTTCGTGTGGATTTCTTCTGTTCGTCAGGGCCTGGTGGACAATCGGTAAATACTACAAAATCGGCCGTTCGTTTGACGCACATTCCAACAGGTTTGGTAGCACAATGTCAGGATCAGAAATCCCAACATAAGAATAAAGACAAAGCGTTGACCGTTTTGCGTTCTCGTTTGTATGAAATGGAATTGGCCAAAAAACAAGCGGAAGATGCTACAAAAAGGACTTCGCAAGTGAGTTCTGGCGACCGTTCTGCCAAAATTAGAACTTACAATTACGCACAAGGTCGTGTGACTGATCACCGAGTAGGTTTGACTTTGTACGATTTAGGCAATATTATGAATGGAGACATCCAGAAAATTGTTGACGAATTGCAATTGGTTAACAATATGGAGAAATTGAAAGAAGCGAGCGAGGTTTTTTAAAAACCATTAAGAAAAGAAAGAGGGTTACAAGATTAGTTAATAATACTTTAGAGGAAAATTATAGGAAAAACGTGCAATAGAAACTATTACAGTTGCGACTACAAATAGAAAATAAAAGCGCTAATCCATATTGTCCATTTCTCTATTTCTAAAAACTCTTGAGCGCTGTTTTCCACCAAAATTTCCTAATTTGTAGGCCAAAGAGAACATTGCATAACGTTTTAAAACTGTGTTTTCTTCATCTCGGATTGTTGTTGGAGTTATATTTCTTGTAGCACTTAAATTCTGATTTAAAACATCATAAACTTTTACTTTGAAAGTCATTTTTTTGTTTAAAAAGCTATAGGACAAACTGGTGTTCCATAAATAAAAATCTTTTCTGAAACCCTCCGAAATATTTGAATTGTAAGTATATCCAAAATCATTACCAAAAATCCAATTTTTAGGCCAATAATTCGTGGTTTGCAAGTTGATTCTGTGAACATAATTTGAACTCGAATTTAAGGAAGTGTTGGTGAAATTGGTTTCATTGTACGAATAATTATACGATGGCGCAAGAGTAAGCAATTCTCCATAATCATAAGAAATATAAAGTCCAGGAGAAACTCCCAAAGATTTTGCGTCATACAAAACAGCATTTGTAAAACCTTTGTCTACGGAATAGTTTGAATTTAAGTTTAAACCAAATCGCAGCACGTGAGCTTCTCTTTTTAAAGTTTTACCCCAATTTCCTCCGAAATACAAAGAATAAGTTCCCGAAACATTTTCATAAGTGGTGTTCCTTTTTCCGCTACTGTCAAAAACAGAACTCGAAACTATTTCACTTTCAAAAAAATCTGCTCGAGCATACAAGGAATAACCCGTTCGTGATCGAATATTAAAATCCCTGTAATTGAGATTGATACCGCTTTTTTTATTCGGGTTCAAGTTTTCATTTCCAGTAATTGTATTCAATGGATTAGCCAAATTTGCTACAGGCAGCAACTGATTGGAAGATGGAAGGCTACTAGAATATTCATACCTCAAAGTTAAAAATTTTGATTGATCTAGTTTATATCTATATTGTGCTCTTCCGTAGGGCAAAAAATACTTTTGATTCAAATTTGTAATTTTACTCAGATACAAGGAATAATTATCAAAATCGATAATAGATGTACTGGAACTCAAATTAAAGGTAAAATTGTTCTTTTCAAAAGTAATTCCAACTTTAGGAGTAATTGAGTTTTGAGTTGAAGTAGTATAATTGGTTTGTAAATTATTTAGACTAGAATATGCTTGGGATGTTGTATCAAAATTGAATGTTTTGAAATCATTTACGGCATTTGTCCATCCAAAATCGGAACCAAATCGAATTCGCAACGAATCCGTGATGGGCTCGGTGTATTCAATATCAGCGGAATAAGAATCATAAGTGTTTTCGGTTTGACTATTTTGATTTCGCTTATCGTCGGGTCTTATACCTCGCAAAAAAATAGTTTCAGATATATTTATTGCCTCCGAATCGGTACTAGTATTGTTATTATTAAATTCAAAACTCAAGTTTCGTGCTTTCTTTTCGAATGTTTTATTAAAATTAATGGAGTTTGCAAAATTTGAAGCGGTATTTTCTTTGTAAGATTTTGAAGTACTCTCGTTTAACGAAGCCTCGCTTTCATCCTTTGCAAAACTAGAAGATTCAGCAGCTGTATTGGCACGAGTTTGATCTAATCTAGGAATAACAACAATTCGAATAGTGGGATTTAGTTTATATTCAAACTCAAAATTGGCTTTGTTTCCAGTATTTTCACTTCGAGTTTTTGAATTCGAATCGGTAAATATTGTTCCCGTTGGCAGGAAATTGGCTTGATTGGATTTGCTTTGGTTTTCGTTAATGGTGTTCGAAAAATTATAACTCGAACTGGCTTCTAATTCCTTCGACCATTGATCGGAATAATTGAAACCAACCAAATTTGAGGTTGTAATTCCTTTGCCGCTTACACCTGATGTTCTGTTGTTTCCTCGGGAATTCCTTCCTCCGCCCATACTGTCAAAAACTTCATCCTGCGTAAAACCGCTTGCGTTGATATTATTGGCTGAAGCCAAAACACTAATTTTCTGTTTATTATTAAAAAAATTCACAATAAAACTGTTTTCATAGCGATCATCTGTACCGTAGCCGCCGAGAAATTTTCCAAAATAGCCTTTGTTTTTCTTTTCGTCAATGGTCAGGTTGATGCTAGAAAAATCGGAACTCGATTCTTGCTTGGCCAATTCTTCTTTCTTGGTTTTAAAATCCGATACTTGCACTTTACTAATCAAATCGGCTGGTAAATTTTTCAATGCAATAGCACCATCTTTATCAAAAAAGGCTTTTCCGTTCACTAAAAACTGCGTAACATCTTTGCCATTTACCGTGATTTTTCCATCGCTATCGACCTCAAATCCCGGCAATTGTTTCAACAAAATTTCAACATTAGCATCAGGTCTTACTTTGAAAGAAGCTGCATTAAATTCTAAAGTGTCTTTTTTTACTCGAATCGGCGGAGCTTCGGTTTTAATAACCACCTCGTTCAATAAGTTTGTGTTTTGCAATAAGTATAGTTTTCCAAAATCTTTGCTCTCTAAAAGCCCATTTTGTGCCTCGATGTAAGGTTGATATCCGAGATAATTTATCTTTAAAAAAACGGGTTTGTCGTATTTTTTAGTAGTGATTTTGAAAACACCATTTTTGTCGGTGGTAGCATATTCCAGTAAGGTGGAATCTTTTACTGTAGAAAAATATATTGTTGCCAACTCAAGCGGAACTTGCGTATTAATATCATAGACCGTTCCTTTGATAACAATCTCATTTTGGGCATTGGCTGAAAAAATGAAAAACAGCAGCAATACAAAAGGATAGATTTTAGGCATTGAGATGCTTTATGGTGTTAAAAAGTAAGACACAGAAATAGATAAAAGGTTTAATTTGCAATCTAAGATTTATTCATTTTATAATACTACTTGTCACGGTGAAGTGGTCTGTTTGTATAGGTTGGACTAATTATAATTACCATTATATAACCCACAAGATAAAAAAAATCCCGATAGCTCGGGATTAAATTTTTATTTTTCTCTAATATAAATATCAATTGGCACTCCAGAGAAGTCCCAATTTTCTCTAATTTTATTTTCAAGGTAACGTTTGTATTGCTCTTTAACGTATTGAGGCATATTGGCAAAAAACACAAATTGAGGTGTCAATGTCGGCAACTGCATACAATATTTAATTTTTACATATTTTCCTTTTGTCGCTGGCGGAGGATAGGCTTCAATCACTTTCAACATATATTCATTGAATTTTGAAGTCGCAATACGCTGTTTTCTATTTTCGAAAACTTGAACAGTGGCTTCCAAGGCTTTTAATAAACGCTGTTTTGTCAAAGCTGAAACAAAAAGAATGGGTACATCGGTAAATGGCATTAATTGTTCTCTGATTTTGGCTTCATAATCGCGGGTTGACATCGTATCTTTTTCGACCAAATCCCATTTATTTACCAAGATGACAACTCCTTTTCTGTTTTTCTCTGCCAACCAAAAAATACTTTGGTCCTGTCCTTCGAATCCACGAGTGGCATCAATGACTAAAATACAAATATCGGCGTGTTCAATAGCTCGAACCGAACGCATCACGGAATAAAACTCTAAATCTTCTTTCACTTTTGCTTTACGACGAATTCCAGCCGTATCTACCAAGTTGAATTCGAACCCAAAACGATCAAATTTGGTATCAATAGCATCACGAGTGGTTCCCGCAATGTCAGTAACCATAAAACGATCTTTACCAATTAATGCGTTTATAAAACTAGATTTTCCAGCATTCGGGCGACCTACAACTGCAAAACGAGGCAACACCACTTCTTCTTGAACAGGTTCTGGTTTCACTGGAAAAGCTTCGATTACTGCATCCAATAAATCGCCTGTTCCACTTCCTGAAATACTGGCAAAAGTATAAAATTCCCCTAAACCAAGGTTATAAAACTCAAGAGCATCCTTTTCACGCATGGCATTATCAACCTTATTTACGGCAAGTAAAACCGGTTTTTTTACCTTACGCAACAATCTGGCAACGATATCATCCATTGGCGTAATGCCTTCTTCTACATCCACAACAAATATAATTACGTCGGCTTCATCAATGGCCAATTCTACTTGTTTGCGGATTTCACCTTCAAAAACATCATCCGATCCGCGAACATAACCGCCTGTATCAATCACAGAAAACTCTTTTCCGTTCCACTCGCTTTTACCATAGTTTCTATCTCGGGTCACCCCAGATACTGAATCTACAATAGCTTCTCTTCTTTGTATCAGCCTATTAAAAAGGGTTGATTTCCCTACATTAGGTCTTCCTACTATTGCAACAATATTGTTCATTTTTTGGATTTTAGCCCTTCGACAAGCTCAGGGTGACGTTTAGATTGTAGATTTTAGCCCTTCGACAAGCTCAGGGTGACGTTTAGATTTTAGCTAACCAAAATCATTATGCTCTTAAAATCAAACAATAAAGTATTTCTAATTTTTTGCAAAGGTAGTGTTAAATACCATACTATCAATTTTTTTACTATTTTGCAATGCTTTTAACTTGAATTCATTTTATTTTAAAAGTTAAACCACATAGAAAAATGATTTTTTTTAAATAGAAAGTCGCTTCGCTTAACATAGTGTTCATAGCTATGTGTAAATAAAATACCTATGAAAACCTGTAATTTATGTTTTTCTATTAATCTATGTGGTTTAAAATAATACTCTAACCTAAAAAAATGTTGTTATGGATGCCAATAATGAAATCAGACTTCGCTTGCGTTTTTACAAAGATGT
>CAMCTL010000032.1 GCA_945878515.1 Flavobacterium psychrophilum
TATGGCTGTGAATAAATTGTACTCCAAAAAAACTACTTGTCTAAAACTTCAAAAGTAGAATTCATACTAATAAATTCTGGTACTATCTTTTTCATTTTCGCAACAATATCATCATTATCAAAGAACTCAGCAATACCGATGAGATCTTCAATACTGATATGTAAATCAGAAAACTCTTCCTGAATTTCCTTGGCAATCATAATCTTCTCGTGATAAGTAGATAGCGTTTTAGATGTGTCGTTAAGTAGTTCCTCAAATAACTTTTCTCCTGGTCTTAAACCTACAATTTTAATTTTTATATCACGATCTGGAACATATCCTGCTAATTTAATCATCTTTCGAGCCAAGTCTATAATTTTGACTGGTTTACCCATATCAAAAATATAAATCTCACCACCATTCCCCATTGAACCTGCCTCCAAAACGAGTTGACAGGCTTCTGGAATGGTCATAAAATAACGAATAACATCTGGATGCGTAAGCGTGATTGGACCGCCATCAGATATTTGTTTTGCGAACAAAGGCACAACTGAGCCATTTGAACCTAATACATTACCAAAACGTGTAGTTATGAATTTTGTATTGAACAAAGCATTGTTTTCTAAGCATTTCAAGTGAAGTGATTGTACATATTTCTCGGCTATTCGTTTACTTGCACCCATCACATTGCTTGGATTTACAGCTTTATCAGTAGAAATCATCACAAATTTCTTTACGCCGTACTCGCACGACAAATCAGCAAGATTTTTTGTTCCTTTTACATTTGTAAGTATCGCTTGCGATGGATTTTCTTCCATCAAAGGAACATGTTTGTATGCCGCAGCATGATATACCATCTCAGGACGGTATAATTTAAAGACTTTATCTAGAGCCGCTCGATCTTTTATATCAGCAATTATAGTGTGAATTCGAGTTGAATCCTTAATTGAATCGACCTCAATACTAATATGATGTAAAGGTGTTTCAGCTTGATCCAAAATAATGATCTTCTTTGGTTCAAAGCTTAGTACTTGTCTAACAATTTCGCTACCTATCGAACCCGCAGCTCCCGTGATTAAAATAACACTATCTTTCAATTGCCTAGATATTGAAATAGTATCTAAAACTATTGGCTCTCGTTCAAGTAAATCTTCAATTTGAATATTTTTTACTTTTTGTGAAATTTCTTTTTGATCTTCCCAGTCTGAAACAGAAGGTATTGTAAATACTTTGTAATTGTACTCAATGCATTGGTCTATAATTACCAACTGTTCTTCTTTAGACAAACTCTTATCTGAAATTACTAGCGCTTCTGCTCCTAATGAACGCATTAAAGACGGAAGACGTTTGCGAAGAACTAAAATAGGCAAATCTAACATCCTTTTTGATGCGTTTTGATTGTTTTTGTCAACAAATCCTAAAATTTTGAAACGCGCAGGACTTTCAAACTTCAATGCATTGGCAATAGATATGGCATTCGCATCAGTGCCATATATAATAGTTTTGATTAAATTAGTGTCGTTTTTATCGATAAAGTAAAGCTCAAAAGTTTGCTTTACTACTACTCTGTACAAAAACAATCCGCAAAAAGAAAGTACTATATTTATAAAAAAAGCAGTATTCAGAAATACTTTCTGATGATAATATAATTCAAACAAGAAATTAAAAAATAGAAAGAAAACTAAAACTGCAGTTTGAGAAAACAAAAGCTTAACAGCATCGATATTGGAAGAATGTCTTATAATTCCCGCATAAGTTCTAAATAACCAAAAAAAGAAAATGTTAATTATGAAAAGAAAAAACACAAATAAATAAGCCCGATCGCTTACAATGTACTCTAATCCAGTATCATTAAAAATTAAATACGTCAAGCTAAATGATAAAAGTAATATTGTACAGTCTATTAATACAATTATCCAGCGTGGCAAATAGCTTAAATTATGAATATTGATTCTCAAATTATCTCTTGAAAAATAACTTTTTGAAAGATCTCTTTCCATCTTAAATGAAGTACTTTTATTCATAGGATTATACATAGTTCAACAAAAATACAAATTAATCTTAAAATAATACAAAAATAAAACCCTTTTCATTGTGTAACGAAGTTATAAAAAAAATAAAAAAGAGCAACTGATTTTATGAATTATGATAAAATTAGTTTTAATTTTGTTTTTATACTAATATACATAAATGTTTATAAAGCTATTTTGTAAATACTTTCGCAAAAAAACATGCCTTAAATAAACTACCTAAACTTTTATCAAATAAAACTTGTATTCAATTAAATCCTATTTTTTACTTTTTATATTTTAACAATTGCAGAAGATAATTACCATAGCCCGATTTGATTAGCGGTTCTGCCAAAGCCTTAAGTTGTTCATTATTGATGAACCCTTGCCTCCAAGCAATTTCTTCTATACAACCCACTTTCAAACCTTGACGTTCTTCAATAACCTGAACAAATTGACCAGCTTGCATCAAACTATTAAAAGTTCCTGTGTCGAGCCAAGCGGTTCCTCTATTTAAAATTCCAACTTTTAGGGCGCCTTTTTCAAGGTACACTTTATTGATGTCAGTAATTTCATACTCTCCTCTTGCACTAGGTTGAATATTTTTAGCAATTTCTACAACCGAATTATCGTAAAAATACAATCCTGGCACTGCAAAATTTGATTTAGGAATAAGTGGTTTTTCTTCAATAGAAAGTGCCTTATTGTTCTCATCAAATTCAACAACACCATATCGTTCAGGATCTGAAACGTGATAAGCAAATACTACGCCTCCATTTGGATTAGAATTCGATTGTAGCAACTCTTCCATAGTCGATCCGAAAAAAATATTGTCCCCTAAAACCAATGCAACACTGTCATTTCCAATAAATTTTTCACCTATAACAAAAGCTTGTGCCAATCCATTTGGAATTGCTTGTACAGCATAACTAAATTGACAACCAATAGAGGAACCATCTCCCAATAATTTTTTGAAATTAGGCAAATCATGAGGGGTTGAAATGATTAAAATTTCATGAATTCCTGCCATCATCAAAGTCGATAGTGGATAATAAATCATAGGTTTATCATAAACAGGCATCATTTGTTTGCTCATTGCTAATGTTAACGGATGCAAGCGGGTTCCAGATCCACCGGCTAAAATAATTCCTTTCATAAGTAGATATTTATTTTTTTTATTGGTCATATATAATTGCTTCGCCAGTTCGCTGCACTCGAGCTGCACATCTTCAGCGGTGTTTATCTAATCGGTTAATATTTTATTTGGTATTCGATGACCCGAGCTTGCGAACTGGCGAAGCATTTTCAATTGCGACCAATTTTAGTTCATGCTAATTTCATATTTTTAAGTTTGTGCTTTAGTTTTAATTGCGGTTTTCACCTTCTAACCGGCTCATCATTTTCTTCAAACTTATTTTATAATCAATGGCTTCGATTCCATAGACTGCTTTGATTTTCGATTTGTCCAATAATGAATAGGCGGGTCTTTCAGCTGGAGTAGGATAATTTGCGGCGGGTATTCCTTTAATTTCGCAATCTTTATTGGCAATTTCCTTGATGTCATTTGCAAAATCAAACCAACTTATTTCACCAGCATTTGAATAATGATAAATTCCGGCTGTCCATTGATTACTATCCAAAATGGTTAAAATAACTTGTGCCAGATCCGCGGCGTAGGTTGGCGAACCGACTTGATCATTAACAACACTTAAAGTATCCCGCTCGGTCATCAAGCGCAACATTGTTTTTACAAAATTATTCCCAAACTCGGAATAAACCCATGCAGTCCGTATTATGATACTAGTTGGACAGTTCTTTAAACAAGAAATTTCTCCAGCTAATTTTGTTGAACCATAAACGCTCTTAGGATTGGGTTGATCTTCTTCTTTATATGCTATCGGCGATAAGCCGTCAAAAACATAATCAGTTGAAATATGAACCAACTTAGATTCAAATTCAGTACACAAGGTCGCTAACGTAGCTATAGCCAAATGGTTAATAGCATCTGCAACTTCGACGTCTTGTTGCGCCTTATCTACAGCAGTATAGGCAGCGCAATTAATCACAATATTAGGCTGAATTCGATTGAAATTGCTAATAATAACTTGCGAATCATCTAGCGGAAAATCATCTATGTCAGTAAAAACAAAATTAAAATTAGGATAATTATTCGCTAATTGTTTTATTTCAGAGCCCAACTGTCCGTTAGCTCCTGTCACTAATACTTTTTTCATTAAAATTGAGAATTACAATTATCAAAATTAGGCAAAATTAAATCTTTATCAGAAACAATTGCTGTAGTTAAATCCATTCCCCAATCAATGTTTAGAAAGTCATCATCAAACCGAATACCACCTTCGCTTTGTTTGTTATAATATTGATCGCATTTGTAAGCGACTATAGCTGTTTCGCTCAAAACAGAAAAACCATGAGCAAAACCCTGAGGAACCAATAGTTGCTTTTTGTTATCGGCCGATAACACGATGCTAAAATGTTTTCCGTAGGTAGCTGAATCTTTTCGCAAATCAACTGCGACGTCCATAATTTCGCCTTGAATTGCACGAACTAATTTGGTCTGTGCAAAAGGAGGATTTTGATAATGTAAACCCCTTAGCGTTCCTTTTTTAGAAAAAGATTGATTATCTTGTACAAAGTCAATATGAATACCCTCATCGCTACATTTGCTTTTATTATAGGCTTCAAAAAAATAACCCCTGCCGTCATCAAATACAGCTGGCGTAATAACTATTAAATTTTCAATAAATGTAGTTTCTAAATTCATTATTTGTTTAGTATAAATATTTTTTAATTCTTAATGCGAATCAAGAGCTAAAATAAAGCAATCGTATTCTTCGTATTAGACTTAACAGGTTTTTAAAACCTGTTAGGCCTCTTCACCGTATATTACAAAATTATGCGTTCGACTCTTCTTCCCAATTCTTGATTAAATTTGTTATAAATCTTTAGTGATAATGTACAATTCAAAATTGCTAAGCTTGTTATGCAATACTGATTTTTCACGAAATAAACAGCAACAATGTATTGTCTTAAACCATTAATAATTCGAAAAAATGCATTAAAAAAACTGAAATCCCTGTTTATTCCTTCATAAATTCATGCAATATCATTCTTTTTTGAATTCAAACAAAAAGTCAAATAAAAAATTAATTATTTTTTAATGTTAAAGAATTAAGAATCTTGCGTCGAAACGCTAAATAGAAAATTACCTGAATTAAAAGAATTATCAAAGAACTATAAATATTTAAAAAACCTTGATAGTTTAAATAAATAATTAAAGAATTGACTAGCAATTGTATTAACATGTAAACAACAGCTATTAATATATGGGAATGGCCACATTCATTGGCTAAATATTGATAGAGATGCGAACGATGCGCTTCAAATATATTTTCTTTCTTTTTGATTCTGAACAAAATAGTAATTCCTGCATCAATACCATAAATAGAAAAGAAAAGCAAATAGTAGATCTGACCAGTGTCAATTATGGTCTTCAGCATAAAATATCCTAAAAACAATGCTAGACTTATACTGCCAACATCTCCAGCAAAAGTTTTAGCAATTTTTCGGACATTAAAAAACGCAAAAATTACACAAGATATTCCTACTGTGAAAAGCAATGGCAAATTTGCTTCATTGCTAGGAAGTAATGAAAAGCTTACAATTGCAGCAATAGCGTAGAGTACAGCTATCCCATTTATTCCATCCATGAAATTAAAAATATTGATCCACCCTACTAATAAAACAAAAACAATAGGCAAAACCCATAACGAAAATCCCAAAAGATTCAAATCATAGGAAATTAAAAGGAAAGCAACAATTTGTGAACCAAAACGCGGCAATTGATGCAGCGGTTTTATGTCATCGACAAAACTAACAACCGCCACAAAAACTACGGACGAAGCCAGCAACCAACTGGTATAGCCTAATCCAAAGGCAATTAAGATTGCAATAGGAAAAATAATTCCACCACCTCTAATAGTGATTGTAGAATGAGAAGAACGATGATTTGGTTTGTCGATTATATTGTATCGATCGGCTATTTTGAAATAGAAGAGTTCAAAACAGAAAAGGAAAACAGTAATTAGAATATAATCCATTAATTTTTGAAAGATTTAAAAGTTTTCAACAAACCTTCTTTAGTATTTATAGGCAATGGCTTATTTATAGCTGCAAGAATCTTGGCATTACTAACTACATAATTTTCTGTAAGTTTTTGCAAACGTTCTGTATTGAGCGGTAATGAAAACCGATCACCAATCTTAGAGATACTATGAATAAAGGATGCGTTAATTCTCCAAATCTTATTAGTTTTGCCTAAAACCATTCCTAGCAATTCGATCAATTCGTTAGTAGATAATGGTTCATTATCTGCCACCTGATAAACTCCAGATGGAATAAATTTATTTTCAATTAATTCTTTGATTACAAAACACAAGTTTTCGACACTCAAAAAAGAACGCTGATTTTCAAAAGAACCTAAAGGCCAAGGCAAACCTTTTTCAACTATTTTATAAAGTAAATTCAAATTTCCTTTGTTGCCAGGTCCATGAATCATACAAGGACGCAAGATATAAACTCGCTTTTCTTGAGGTAATTCCTGAGACAAAATATACTGCTCAGCCTGCAGTTTTGCAATGCCATAATGTGTTTTTGGACTCGGAATGGCTTCTTCGCTCAATACTCCAACTACTTTATCAGTAACAGCTTTTACAGTGCTCAAAAATACAAACACTTTACAATCTGAAAGCAGAAAAGCATCAAATAATTGCTTAGTCAATTCAAAATTCGCTTTATAATAGTCCGCAGGTTGGGATACTTTTTTCAAATCATGCGCTTTTCCTGCAAGATGGATTATTGCATCTCCATGAATATCAATATTCTGATTTTCAATAAACCGAACACGCATCGGCTGAATTTTATAATCATCTTGCAAATAAACTTTCAGATTTGTACCCACAAAACCTGAAGCTCCAGTAATAGAAATTGTTTGTTTATTTACCATTTTTTTAAGAATCCTATAATTTTCCAAACAACCCTGAATTGAATTTTAATAGGCGAAAAAGAAATCTTATTCATTGATAATGCTTTTTGTATTTCTTGAGTTATCAATTTGTAAGACGCAGAACCTGAACTACTCAAACCGCCTACTAACATCGAAGTTGTTGTTATTCCTGAGTATTTCCAGCTGATTTTGTTTTTAAGAAAGAAGCGGGTAATTAATTCATAATCAGACCCAATTCTAAAGCCCAAAACATAATTCCCATAAGTAGCAAAAAGTGATGCCTTTAGAAAAATTGAAGGATGTGGCGGCATAAATCCAATTTTAAGTTTATCGGGAGTCCAATATTTAGAAGAATACTTTCTAACTATTTTTCCGTTTTCGTTGTGCTGAATAATGTTACCTACAGAAGCATCAATACTATTTTGTTGATGAAAATTGGCGATTTCTGCTACTACATTGGTAGTATAAAAAGTATCATCTGAATTCAAAATTCCAATCAAATCGCCAGTTGCCAAGGCAATTCCTTTGTTCATTGCATTATAAAGTCCTTTGTCGGATTCTGATATCCAATGGGTAATTTTATCCTGATGTTTTTTTATTAGATCTATTGTCCCGTCTTTAGAATTACCGTCAACAACAATATATTCTATGTCTTTATAGTTTTGATTGGCAACGGAAAGTATTGTCTTTTCAAGCGTGGCAACACTGTTGTAGCAAACGGTAATTATGGAAATTTTCAATTTAATTTTTTTTATTAATAAAAAACCTTTGAATTAAGAAAAAACACAAATACACTCTATATATAATTTTGAACCATGTAGAAGTTTTCGAAATTAATCCACCTGTTGAGACGTTTGTGTCATGTCGTCTGTAATAAATAAGTTTGTCACTTAAAACTTTATGCTTAAAAAAAAATGACCCGACTAAAAACAACCAATTATCGTGAGTGCAAAACTTTCTATTTGATGGAAACGGAAGTGCTTTATTTAAAATTTCTGAACGAAATGCAAAACAACATCCTAAATAACTAAATTTAATCAAGTTTCCAAAACAAGTCTTTTTAACATTTCTTAATTTAAAGAATGAGTCTGAAATAATTTCATTATATTCATTAATGATATAACTGTCTGAGACAACAATATCATAGTGTATAAGTTCTTTTAAACACACTTCGACTTTATTTGGTGTCCAAATGTCATCCTGATCACTTATAAATATAATATCTCCTGAGGCTTGTCGAAGCGCATTTTCAAAATTACTTGTATATCCTTGTTCTTTATTAAAAAAAAGTTTAATTCTAGAATCAGCAATTTGCTTAATAATCTCAACTGTACGGTCAGTTGAATTATCATCAGATATCAAAAGCTCATCGCCTTCAAAAAGTTGTGGTAAAATGGAGTCTATCTGTTGTTTAACAAATTTCTCTCCGTTAAATGTAGCAATACAAACTGAGATCATCTTAGATTTTATTTGCAAAAATTATTTTATCATTGTTAATATCGTTACTAAAAACTTTAAAAAAGTTTAGCGTTGATAAATGCCATATTTATTATTCTTATAATGTAAAAATCCTATAAAAACACTCATTAGTTTAGAGAATTTATGCTTTTCAAAAAGAATTATTTTTAATAGATCATTAATGAATATTCTACTTTCTGCATTATAAAACGCTGTTGAAATATTGCGATATTTTTTTCTAACGTATAACCTATTTCTAGTAATATAGTATCTTCTTAAACTTGAATGATTTGTAATCATTACTTTGAAAGAAAAAAAAGACCAGAATAAAGATTGACCTAATTCGTGCACTAAATTAAGATCTGGTAAATTAGCTATTTTATATCCACACTTCTTTAATTTTAAACAATATTCAAAATCTACATAATCAATAAACAGTTTCTCGTCAAATCCATTTATTTTTTCGTAAACTTTTAAATTTAAAAGGTTTCCTGAAGTCATAACTGCAATTGGTTCGTTATCTTCTTTTATATATTTATCGTAAATTAATCCTCCAATTATATAACTAGGATAATACAATGCTACGTTAGGATCACTATTATTAATTGCAAATAAAAATGTTTCTTTACATCTACTGGAAAAATGGCTGTCTTGATCCATTGTTAAAACCCAATGCATTCCATCACTAATTGCCATTGAGCATCCTATATTAAGTGCCTTTGCGATGCCCAAATTTCTATTATTAAAAACATATTTTAACTTATTATTAAAAGTTGTCTGTGAAAAAAAAAATTCATTAGAAAAATCTGAATTGTCTATAATATATAAGAAACGTACAGAATCCACATAGCTATTAATATTTTCAATAATAGAATCATTTGGATTATAAAGAATTACTATGGCTGCTAACACACTTTAAGATTAATTAAATTTATAAAAAAACTACTGTTCAATAAGTTTGACATAAAACAAAACAATGAGTAAAAAACTTAATCCGATTAAAATTACTGATATTTTAGAAAAATAAATTGGTCTAAATATATAAAATACAAAAGGTATCAAAATAATTTCGACAATGCCAAACAGTTCACTAATTCGAGTTGCAAAAGCCGAGATACTTGCAAAAATAAGATATGAAACAAGAGAAATACAATATATTTTCATAAAAATGGGAAAATATTTATTGTAAGATAAAAGCAAATCATATTTATAAATAAAAAAATAAAAAATAAATACTTTAGCTAAAAACACGAAATTAAACACATTAATAGGGACAGATTCTTCACCGCCCAATTCCTGCAATTTTTGATATATCTCAATTTTTTCTTTTATACCAGTTATTGGGATGACAGTAATAAAATTAATACCAAAAAAATAAATTATATAACATATAGGCACTAATATCAACAACCATGTTTTTTGCGGCTTTGAATTTAAAAACCATAACGGCAAAATAATTATAGCTGAAAAATGAAATGCAAATGCAAGGAAAGCAAACAATAAAAAGCGTTTTAAATTTCTTTCGTAAATAGGCTTTACGCAAAACAATAATAATGCCGCAGCGACTCCTACTCTGATTTGAGTCATCTCATGTAAAATAAAGAAATTGCTTAAATAAATTAAAACAGAGTAAAACCAAAGTTCAGTTAACTGTTTTATTGCCATAAACTTTAAGCTGACTCCAAAAATTGCGAAAATAATAAACAAATAAATTGAATTATCTCCAAACAAACTTCTCACTATAAATTTAATAACCACAAAAGCTGGCTCCACAATTTCATCATAGTTATCTTGAAACATCATTACATACATATCGTAATCTCTGAAAGATTCTCCGTTACGTAAACCTGCGATTAATATTAATAAAATTCCTAATATTACAAATAACAAATTTTCAATATTTTTCAGATAGAAAGAAAAAAAAGCTATTATTGCAACAAGAAAAAACAAAATAAGTAATAAAAAAATCATTTTGGCATATTTATTATAATTGACAAAATTAAATCTTGAATGTAATTAGCTTAAATAATACAAAATCTAAAAATTCACATTTTGACGTTATACTTTAAGAAAAAAATTAAATAAATATACTTTAATCAGAATCTACAAAATACTTGCTTATTTACAAAATACTACAATTGACAGTTTAACTAAAATTTTCTTTGCAGTTACTTTTTAAAAGTAATTGAATTGATAAAAAAAACTTAATAGAAATATCTATTGCCGATGATTTAAATTATTTGTCTTATCAATACCCACTAGTTTATTTAATGATAATTGACAGGCACATGTAATGTAACATTTAAAATTTTAATTCATTTTTAAGTTAGATTTCAACAATAAACAAAAACGCCATTTTTATAAATAAATTACATTTAGTTCAAACAAATGAAAAAATTGTCATTAATATCAAATTTGTATGGATTATTACCTAGTGCTACTTTTTATATATTTGAATAAAAACCAAACTTAATAACAAATAAATCAAAGCCGAAAACAATGTTGAGTATGCGGCAAATACAATTCCATAAGAAGGAATGAATAATAAATTTAAGATTATATTGAATAAAAGTGCTATAATCACTATAAAAAGCATTGTTTTTGATTTTAAACCAAATTCGAGTGGTTTATGGATTAACATTGCCAACTGCCAGACAAAAGCGCCACAAATTATTGGAATTACGATTTCTAATGATTTTTGTGTCACCTGAATACCGACTATTTTTTCAATAAAAAAAACCTTAAAAAAATAAGAGAAAAATATAACAATAAAAAAAATTAGAAATTCAAAAAATATTAATTTTCTTAAAAACTTAAAAGCATCTAGCTTATAACCTTGATTGAATTTTTGTGCCATAATTGGATATCCCGCGACAAGAATAGGCGAATACAAGAGTGTAACGCCTTTATATAGTAAATCATATATTGCAGAATAAACTCCCAAATCACTAATTGTTGAATAATGACTTATAATATATCGATCAGAAACATTCAAAACAGCTGATACAGTAAACCACAATGCTATAGGCCATCCATAATGAAAGAGATATTTATTTTCTGTTACTAATTTTAGATTATTTCTAAAACTGTTATTTTTAAAAAACAACGTTGTTACTAATAGTATAAAAGCAAGGTCTATGAAAAGTACATAAATAAAGGAAATAAAATAACTAAAAAACAAACTGAAAAATAGTAAGTATAAACTATTTGAATTTGGTAAAACAATATGTAAAATATAAAAAGACAAAACAAAACTTATAACTCTAATCAAATCAAAATAAAATGATTTTCTTGCATTAAGCCGAGACTGATAAAAAGTTACTGAAATCAGTGAAATTATTCCCAAAATAATTGTAAAAATCCCAAATAAACATAAAAAAAAATCTAATTTAAATGTCAATATGACGATGAAATATAAAATAATTATTGGAGTTATAAAAATAAAGTAAAGTTTATAGATTTTTACTTTAAAATTTTTACTGTAATCATTAAAACGAATAACGCATTGATTTAACCAACCGCCACCAAAAGAAATGAAAATTAAAACAATATTTTGAAGTAAAGAAAACTCACCATACCCTTCAATTCCATAAAATTTAATAATTGCAGGAATAGATAAAAAACTAACTAGACCACTGAAGCATAAGCCTAGAAAATATATTGAAAAATTTTTGAAAAATAATTTATTTTTTATGATCATAAATAGCGTTGGTTCTTGCAAGAACGTCAATAAAAATTTCTGCGCATACTGGCATAAATTATTCGTTTTAATAACTTATAAGCAAAACCTCTAATCCCTTGATAAATCGAATACATAGAAATTCAAAGTATTAGTGGGCATTTTTTTTAAATTTTTACAAAACTAATTAGTTTACAGTAGCACCATCATATTTTATTATTTAAAATTACGTTCTAATAAAAAAAGGATCATATAAAATCGATGAACTAATAAAAATAGCGAGTGATCTTGAAAAAACAACTAGAGCGCTTGACCCTTTATTTTTAAAATGTTGCAGTTATAGAAGTAAATAATTAAAAAATATCTATAAATTATTTTTATAGTATTCGGAGGAACAATGATACCTTGAAAACTTCAATATAGATTTGAAGTATGCAGGGTAACGTCTCAATTATTTAAATTTAGAGCAGGTTACATTCGGAAACTGCCACAGTATGAATAAATTTCTTCTCTTTGGGTCGTTCAATGAAGTGGCAATAAAAGGATGAGACATGCTAATAAGTAGCGTTCAATCCTAAAATATTAAATTAATTTTTTTAATGAATTTTTTAATGTTAAAAATAATATTGCTAATAATCCAAACAGAATAGCTCCCAAAATTAATCCAAGTAACTTTCCCACTTTGTCCTTTTTTAAAGGCAAAATTGGCCTGTCTACGACCTGAATCAAAGGAGTTTCTTTGCGCAAAGTTACTTTAGCCAATTCGGTTTGTTTTACTAATTCAGTTAAAATAGCACCGTTAGCTTGTACATCAACCTGACGACGAGATGAAGGCACACGGCGCACGTTTAAAGAAGGATTTAACCCAAAAGTATTGTCATTGGCAACTGCTACACCTGTAATGGCATTGTTTAATTCCCTGCGAATAGAATCGGTTTGTCGCTGCAATATAGCCATATTGATACGTGCCTTTTTACTTTTGGTTTCAATATAAAAATCACCCACTTGTTTGGCCAAGCCCTCTGTAAAAAATTTAGAAAATAATTCATTAATCGATGTAACTTCTATGTTAATAATATCTACCTTTTTATCTTTCTGACCTACTTCTAGTACATTTTTAGATAAATCTTTATAAATCACACCAAAAATACTATCTTGAGTTCTCGAAAAAGTTCGGCGATTGGCATTGGGCAAAAATTGCAAACCAACTAATTTAGGCTTGTTCTCCCATTTATCTCGCAATTCCTTATTTTGAATGTACATTTCTGCTAATGAAATCCTTTTTCCATTGAAGTTAACCGGCATCAACAAAGTTTTCTCAACCATTTTTCTAGATTTGAATAGCTCGATTATATTGCCACCTTCAAATATTCCTCCTCCTGAACCGCCTAAATCAAAACCAAGCGAACTCGCCAAACCCAGTGCACCACCCAATCCACCACTAGAACTATTACTTTCTAATACAAAAGACAAACTAGCAGTATACTTTGGTTTTTTATAAAAAGAATAGGCTAATCCTAGTAATGATCCCAATATCATTGCAAATAAAATAGTTTCCCATTTAGAGCGCATAAAACCATACCATTCAATAATATTTTTAATTAGTTCTGATAAGGATATTTCGTCTTTTGGTTTTTCTTCGTTTGCCATTATTGTTGCTATAATTTATTCTTTCAATTACTAAAAATTCATACTATTAAAGTATTATTTTTACAAAATGTTTCTTCACTTATGATTTTACAATTCTTACATTTACTTAAACGCCGTTACTACTAGTAATGCAAGACTGGTAATTACACTTCCAATACTCACCCATTCTCCTGTACTCATTTTTCGGGTTTCCGGCTTCTCTGGAACAACAATTTGTGAGCCTGGCAAAACCTTTGGATTCGAACGTATGAAAAAGAATGAGCTTGAAACCGCAGCCTTTCCGTTAGGATAAATAATGTACGCTTTATTCTTCCATCCTTTAGCATCAGTGCCTCCAACTGCATTCAAATAATAATTAAATCCTTTTCCTCTACTATACGGAATCTCAGAAGTCAAAAGCACACTTCCCGTTACTTTTACGCTTTCATTATATATCGACACTTCGATTTCATCTCCCGGAAATAAGGTAACATTTGTTTTATCTGTTGGATCTTTAACAATTTTTCTCCAATCCACAGGAATCGTAGCATATTTTAAATCCTCTTTTAACTTTTTTGTAAGTTTATTTTGAATGGAATCTTTTTTTCCTAAATTCAGATTCACATTTTCTAGTTCTTCAATTTGTTTGGCTTGGATAGGTCGTTTTATTTTTACACCATCAATATTGGCAACAGCAGTCAAGCCTCCAGCACGCTGAATTACATCATAGATTTTCTCTTTCTTGTTAGCCAACGCATATTTACCTGAATAATTAACTGCACCACTAATAGTTACTACTTCTGGCTTTTCATAAACTGCCAATCTACGAATGTTAACTACATCAAAAGCTGCTAATTTAAAATTTTTGATTTGCTCATTGTTGTCAGCTGTAATCTCCAAGTTAAACAATTGTACTCTTATAGGACTTGAATCGTTTATTTCGTCTGATTTAATCATTCGGGCAACCTCAACTCTTTTAGATGCAGATCCAGTTAGACCGCCAGCTTGAACCAATAAATCATTCAATGTTAAATTATTAAAATACTCATAAACCCCTGGTTTCTTGATTTCGCCATTAATTGTAATCTTGTAATCATCTTCGAAATCCAAAATAGAATAAACCGTGACGATATCTTCTTTTTGTAAAGTAATGTTAGCTTCTACATCGCCTTTTAATGCTTTGTCTAAATTGACATTAGTAACCTCTAATGTCAAATTAGGTTTTGTTCGAACAATAGTGGCTCTACTTGTGTATGCATCTTCTTTTAAACCGTCGGCTTTTTTAATTAAATCTGATATGCGCATTCCTTCATAAAAGGAAAAAATATTGGGTCTAAAAACGGCTCCTTCAATTTTGATGCGATTTTCAAATCGGTTCAAAATTTTAGAAACTCTAAACACATCTCCTGCAACAGGTTTGTAACTATCATATTCAGAAGATGGGATATCCTTTACTTTAAAGTCTTTAGAAGTTTTCTGCAATACATTAACCGAAGCCGTATAAGCAAACTCATTAAATCCCGAAGCAAAAGCCAACAAATCCTTGAAAGTCTCACCTGATTTCATTTCAAAAATCCCTGGTCGCTTTACTTCGCCCTCAACAGTAACCCTTTGTGCATAAGCTGGAATTCGAATTACATCATTGTCTTTTAATCCTATATTGTCGGATTGATTACCGTTTACTAAAAAACTATAAATGTCTATTTTCTTGAATACTTTATTATTTCGCAAAAGTTCAATGTTACGATAGCTCCCGTTTTTTGCAGGTCCACCGCCTAAAAACAATGCCGTATATGCTGTAGCCAACGAAGAAATCGAATAATTGCCTGGTTGTTTACTACCAATTATAGTTACTTTGATGGTTCGTATTCTTGTCAAACTAATTCCAACTTGCGATTGTCCAGATGCAACAGTTCTATAAACTCGCGCTATGGCTCCCTTTATTTTTTGAGTAGCAGCCTCAATTGTTAAACCTGCAACCGCAATTTCTCCAACATACTGAATGCCAATCTTACCCTCGAGAGTCACGGGGACGTTGGCATTGTATTCCTGAATACCATAAACACTAATTTGCAATTCATCTCCTGGTCCCAAAATATAATTTACCGGAGTAGCTAATTTAGTATTGGGTTCAAAATTTAAATCGGGATTATCAAACAACTCCGATCCAAAAATCAAGGAATTCAAAGTATCTTTTACTTTTTTGTTTACTATTTTTTCTTGTTTACGACTTAGTTCTCCTTTTTTTTCATCGTAAACATCTGTATTAGAAACTCCGGTTGGTGCAGTTGATGATTGGTAACCCAACCTCACTTTTAACTTGCTATACTCTGTCGTGGACATACCTTTGGCCAAAACCATAGTTTCCAATTGCTCATCAGTCACTTTATTGTTTTGTAATTGACTTTTAATTTTTGCAATGTCACCATCCGACAAATAATCGACTTTAAGGGTGCTTAAATCTGTGCCCTTCAATAAATCCTGAGCCATTACTGTGCCAGACTGAAAAAATGCGAAAACTAATAAAATGGCAACAAATACTTTTTTCATAAATAAAAAATAAATAATAAAATAAGGGCTGAATTGGAATATTTATTAACCTCAATCAGTAACCAAATGCAAAATTAAAAACTATATTAAAAAGTGCAAACTACCATTTAAACACATTCTTAACTTCGCAAAAATGATATAAAATAAAGTTTATGTAAAAAATTGTAAAAACAACAAAAATATAGTTGATTTTCTTCAAAAAACATAGATAGTAAAATACTAGAGTATAAAACGATCTAATTTGATTTTTAGTATTAGGCAGAAGGTTTTAAATTGTATTTTTAATAAATATAGTTGTTCTGTGTTTTCCGAGAGCATTAATTTTAATAAACAATGAAGTTCACTAAAAAAATTAAAAGCACTGCAAATAATAATTTCTCTAATGAAATCAATGGTTAAAATGTTTTTACATTCGCACAGATACTGGCAAAATCAACTAAATTTTTAACAAATAACAATTAAATTTCTTTCTTATTTACCTTTAGCACGCAGCCTAATGATTCCAATATCAAAATATAATGATTTTGTTTGACTTCTTGAATTATTGCCGATTGACTAGCAAATGGACCTGTTTCTAAGATAATTTTGTCTCCTTGTTTCCAATTCTCGACCAATACTTCGTAAAAATCTGGAACAGCGAGCCACTCCTTGATTGAATCAATCTCGGAATCCTTTACCACTGCAGGCTTACCCAACCAAAATAAATACCGTATCGCTCCAGTTACTTGAAAAATACTATTACGATCTTTTTCAGAAACTTGAACAAAAATATAAGAATTAAATAAAGGAACAGTTATTGTTTTTTTTCTGTCAGACCATTGGCTCACTTTGGTAATAAGTGGACAATAAGTATGTATTCCAATTTCGTTTAATCGTTCGGCTACTTTTTTTTCCCACTTTGGTTTAGTGTACACAACATACCAATTCATTATTTTTATGTTTGGTTTTTAAAGGTTTTGTTTGTTATAATATTCAACTTTACCATTCTAAACTCGCACTTTTATGAATACATCTCTAGATAATACTTTACATAATCTCCAGAAGTAACATTATTCAACCAGTCTTCATTATTCAAATACCAATCTATTGTTAGTTCTAGTCCCTGCTCGAAAGTCACAGAAGGTTTCCATCCTAATGCTGCATTGATTTTGCTAGCATCAATTGCATAACGTAAATCATGACCTGGTCTATCTTTTACATAAGTGATTAACTTTTCAGAATCACCAAGCTGTCTAGATAGTTTGTTATCCATAATTTTACACAATACTTTTACCAAATCAATGTTTTTCCACTCGTTAAAACCACCAATATTGTAAGTTTCGTGATTTTTACCTTGATGAAAAACTAAATCAATAGCCACTGCGTGGTCTTTTACAAACAGCCAATCTCGGGTGTAATTTCCGTCACCGTAAACTGGTAAAGGCTTGTTATTAATAATATTGTTAATAAACAAGGGAATTAGTTTTTCGGGAAAATGATTCGGCCCATAGTTATTTGAGCAGTTGGTCAATACATAAGGTAATCCATAGGTCTCACCATAAGCTCTTACAAAATGGTCTGAACTAGCTTTTGAAGCAGAGTAAGGAGAGTTTGGGTCATAAGGGGTAGTTTCGGTAAAAAGGCCTTCAGCTCCCAAAGAACCATAAACCTCATCAGTACTAACATGATAAAAACGTTTCCCTTCGCTATTATTTGCCCACTGTTTTTGTGCTGCATTTAGCAAATTTACTGTGCCAATAACATTTGTTTTTACAAAAGCCATTGGATCTTCAATAGAGCGGTCCACGTGAGACTCGGCTGCCAAATGGATTACTCCATCAAATTGATGTTGTTGAAACAATTGTGCAATAAAAACCTCATCGGTAATATCCCCTTTTACAAAAGTGTAATTGTCCTCTTTCTCAATATCAATGATGTTCTTTAAATTTCCCGCATAAGTAAGCGCATCCAAATTAAAAATTTGGTATTCTGGATATTTTTGTACAAAAAGTCGAACTACATGCGAACCAATAAATCCCGCTCCACCAGTTATTAGTACTTTCTTCATTATTTGCAATATTTAAAATTCAATTTTATTTAGAAAAACCAACTAAAAAAATACATCGGTTTAAAAGTGCATCATTAGCTTACAACTTCCCATCAACCTTACCAACTAAAACCCCTTTTACATCATAAACAACTGAATTTCTATTCCTAAAATTATCAATATTCAAACTTAAAAATTCTTTATGTGCCACTCCTAAAACTACTGCATCGAACGTATCTGATGGCAACTCTTTTGTGGTGCTCAATTTGTATTCGAACATGACCTCGGTTGGATTTGCCCAAGGATCACAAATAGTCAGTTTTATTCCATAATCTTCCAAGGCTTTAATTAAATCAACAATTTTGGTGTTGCGAACATCAGGACAATTCTCCTTGAAAGTAATTCCCAACATTAATAAACTTGCACCATTGATAGAGATGCCTTTTTTGATCATCAGTTTAACTATTTGCGAGGCTACATATTCTCCCATACTATCATTCAAACGGCGTCCAGCCAGAATTATTTCGGGATGATAGCCGTGTTCTTGAGCCTTTTGTGCTAAATAGTAAGGATCAACACCTATACAATGTCCACCAACTAAGCCCGGTTTAAAAGGCAGAAAATTCCACTTTGTACCGGCTGCTTCCAAGACAGCCTGAGTGTCTATATGTAAAATATTGAAAATTTTAGACAATTCGTTTACAAACGCAATATTAATATCTCGTTGCGAATTCTCGATAACTTTAGCGGCTTCAGCGACTTTTATTGATGGGGCAAGATGAGTTCCCGCAGTGATAACCGATTGATACAATTGATTGACTTTAATTCCAATTTCTGGCGTAGAGCCTGAAGTAACTTTGAGAATTTTATCAACGGTATGTTCCTTGTCTCCTGGATTAATCCTCTCTGGTGAATAGCCAGCAAAAAAATCAACATTGAATTTTAAACCTGAGATCATTTCCAAAACCGGCACGCATTCTTCTTCAGTAACACCAGGGTAAACAGTAGATTCATAAATAACAATATCTCCCTTTTTTAACACTTTTCCAACCGTATTGCTTGATTTGTATAATGGTGTCAAATCGGGACGATTATTTTTATCAATAGGCGTTGGAACAGTTACAATATAATAATTGCAATCACTGATGTCATCGATCACTGCTGTGCAAAACAAACCATTCTTGGATGACGAAACTTCTACCAAGACATCTTTTAAGCTGTCAGAATCAATCTCAAAAGTGGTGTCATTCCCCAATTTAAGAGCGTCTATTCGACTCTGATTTATATCAAATCCAACCACAGAGTATTTGGTTGCAAATAATCTAGCCAAAGGCAAACCTACATATCCTAACCCAATGATGGCTATTTTTATGTTATTATTCAATTTATATTACTTTTTTTGATTCAAACTTGAGACTTTTTTGTCTCTTTTAATGTCATAACTTTAATGTCCTATTCCCTGATAAAAAAACCCAATAGCTGTTAAATTCGAATAATTTAATATTAAATTACTTCTATCAAAGCTATAATATAAATAATAAACGGAGTGAACCTGAAAATTAAATATCAATTCCTACTAAACAGGTCAATTTATTTATTGCTGCATTTCAATATGTAAAATTATCCAAAAAAATTATTTTACAGTAATGTTTTATTTTTATAATTATAAAAACATAGAAAACAAAAGCTTTTCACCGCATTTTTTTTGACTAATCCAAAAAAAAGTAAAACTATTTTAAGTTCTCCCAATACCAATTTACAGCCTCTTTCAGACCATCTTTCAAAGAGAATTTAGGATTATAACCCAACAATCTTTTGGCCTTATCAATACTTGCCAATGAATGCGGAATATCTCCGATACGATTTGTACCATACTCAACATTTACACTTGCAATTTCTGGATTATATTTAGATAAATTCTCTTTTAAATTCTCAACCAAATTGTTCAATGTATTTCTTTCTCCAAAAGCGGTATTAAAAACAGTATTTATTGCTTCAGGATTTAGAGTTTTCATTGCCAAATCATTCATTTGAATTACGTTATCGATGTAAGTAAAATCACGAGAATAATTACCATCACCATTTATTTTTGGGCTTTGTAATTGCATCAACTGCAAAACAAATTTCGGAATTACTGCAGCATATGCACCATTAGGATCTTGTTTTCTTCCAAAGACATTAAAATAGCGTAATCCAATTGTTTCAAGTCCATAAGTTCTGCTAAAAATTTCTGCATATAATTCATTGACATATTTAGTTATAGCATAAGGTGATAAAGGCTTACCAATAATATCTTCTACTTTTGGCAATGATTCCGAATCACCATAAGTAGAAGAACTAGCTGCATATATAAACCGTTTTACATTTGCATCCCTTGAAGCGGTTAGCATATTCAGAAAACCTGAAACATTGACTTCGTTTGTAGTAATAGGATCATTAATGGAACGAGGCACCGAGCCTAAAGCAGCCTGATGAAATACATAGTCTACATCGTTTACCGCTTTTTGACAATCCACTAAATTCCGAATATCACCTTCTATCAAAAGAAAATCGACATTATTTATGCAATTAATCAAGTTATGTTTATGTCCGGTAGCAAAGTTATCCAAACAAATCACAATATGACCTTGTGACAAAAAATACTCGCACAAATTTGAACCAATAAAACCTGCACCACCTGTTACTAATATCCTATTTCTATTTTCAGCTTTCATTCTATTTATATTTTTTAAAGCTATAACTAGAACCTAATTTTTGCAATTTTTTTAACTACCTTCTCTAAAAACGTTGTGGGTTTATCATCCTCACTATATCCGTTTGAATAAGTTGAAGAACCATATCCGTAACCATAGCCATAACCATAACCAGCTCCATACTTAGCTTTATTCTGGAATCCATTAAAAATAATACTAGTATTAGTTAGTTCTCCTCTTTTAACCCTGTTGTTGAGTAAAGTAATCATTTCCTTTCTAGTGAAATTTTGTCGTACAATATACAAAGTTAAATCAGAAAATTGAGCAAGCTCCAAAGCATCGGAAACTAAACCAACCGGTGGAGTATCTAAAATTATATAATCATACTTTCCTTTTAACTCTTCAATCATTTCTTTCATAGCATCGCTGATAATCATTTCTGCAGGATTTGGCGGTATTGGACCAGACAAAATAACGTCAAGAAACGGAATATGAGTTTTATTAATAATTTCATCTATTGTTTTTTGCTTAATGAGATAATTTACAACACCTACGTCATTAGGTAGATTAAATTCATCGAACAACTTAGGTTTTCGCAAATCCATACCTATGATTACGGTCTTTTTTTCACTTAAGGCAAAAACAGTAGCTATATTTAAAGAACAGAATGTTTTGCCTTCCCCGCTTACAGACGAAGTTATCATCAAAGTTTTTGCTCCTTCTAATAGTTTACTTTTGTATAGATATTGAAGAGAAGATCTGATCGCCCGAAATGATTCTGACAATGCAGATTTGGGTTTTGAATAAACTGTCAAATCGCTACTGTCTTTGCTTAAGCCGATAACTCCAATTAATGGGATTTTAGTCAATCTACTAATATCATCAGTATTTTGAATGGAATTATTAATGAAAAAAATTGTAAAAACTAGTAGTAATGGAAAAAGCAATCCGAGAAAAAAAGCCAAGACATAATTAACTGAATTTTTGTTACCGATTGATCCACCACCTATATCTTTTGCAGGATCAATAAAATGAATATCTGATAAATTTGCAGCTTTTACGATATCGGCTTCTGTTCGTTTTTGAAGAAAAGAGTTATAAATATTGTCGCTTAAATCGTATTTTCTTTTTATTTTGATAAGTTCTTGTTGGTCATCTGGCAGTTGTTTAATTTTACTTTCGGATTTTTTGATTTTATCTTCAATAATTGCTAAATCGTATTGCAAAGCGACTTTAGCTGTGCTGATATTTTCTAGTAAAACCTTCTTAACGGCTTCCATTTGATTATCAAAATTTTGGAATATTTTCTCGCTTTTTACGGCGTATGCCAACTCAGATCTTTGGGTTGAAAGCGAAATTAGCCTACTAACATTTAAAATAACGTTCGGATCTTCAATTCCAGCAACGGATGGTGCGGGAAGTTTAGAATAATCAACACTGTTTTTTAAATAGGATCGCAGTGAATTATAGTACGTAATTTTTCGAACAATTCCATCTTTTTGCACATCATCCTCCACAATTTTATCTGAAAATTTAGCACCATCTCCTTCAATTTCATAAATGTTTTTGTCTTTACGAAACGATTTGAGTTCGTTATTCGTCTCCTTTAACTGCGTCTCCATTGACACTAGAGCACTGTCTATAAATCTAATAGTATTTGTAGCAAATTGGTTTTTTCCATCAAGTTGTCTTTTGATAAGCATTTTTACTGTTGAATTTAAATATTCAACCATTCTGGCTTTATTTGTACCCTGCATATCAAGAGTCATTATCGAGCCACCCTTTTCATCAGCCTTTACGTTAATGCCTCTATAAATAGAAACTGTTTCGTCAAAATTATTAAATCTGACATAGTATTCATTTCCTTTGTAAAATCCTGGATTGTCCTTTATCTGGAGTTTCCAATTCAAAAAAGGCAAAGAAACTGTGTTACCTACTTTGTATCTTTTTACAAAATCACCAACTACGACAGATGTCTTGCTAGATGAATTATCAGCATAGGTAATTAATGATGCAGTATTACTCTCAAATAAAATTTGTATTTCATAATCACTTTCTGTCAGAAATTTAATTTTTATAAGGTTTAATGCAAGCTGTGGCCGAGATTTATCGATGTTAACTACAAAAGGTACGGCACCATAAACATCTACAAGATTATATTTGCCCCTTGACAAATAACTAATATAATATTGAAGTTTATCAACTACCAACTCATTGTGAGAACGTGACTGTAAAGTTGTAGCGATCGTTTGAACTTGATCGGATGTTCCACCCCAGTTAAAAACTAAACTCGTATTGGAGGTAAATAATGGATTTGTTTCTTCTTTTACAGATATAACCGTTTGTAAATTATAAACTACTTCTTTTCGTATATTAACCTGATAAGCAATAGTAAAAGTAATTATTAAACTCAGCAAAAACCATTGCCAATAACTACCAATTTTAACAAGTAATCCTTTAAAATCAAATCCTGTTTCGGCTTCAAAAATTGAAAAATCTTTTATGTCTAGCATTATTGCCTTTAATTATTATTAAGTAAAATAAGAGTAGTTGTGAAGAATGTAAAAACAGAAAACAACGCAGTTAGAGACTCAGTGCCTGTTTTACCCGTACCCCACGATTTCTGCTTCAGCGGTTTTACATAAATATAGTCGTTTGGCTGCAAATAAAAATAAGGCGAATTCATTACATTAATGTCCGTTAAATCTATGTCGTGCATTTCGATTCCAGTAGGGGTTTGGCGCATAATTGTAACAGCGCTTCTGTCTCCGGTAATCGTTATATCTTCGGAGTTAGCAATTGCTTCTAATATATTTACCCTGTCTTGGTATAAAATCTTTGATCCTACACTGCCAACTTCGCCGTTAGTGGTATATCTAAATCCTCCCAAACGTACCATTACAAAAATATTAGCTTCTTTCTTAAAATAATCATCTAACAGTTGCTTCTCAATTTTTAATCTTAACTCTTCGGTTGTGTATCCCACAGCCAACATTTCACCTAAAACAGGTATACGAATATTTCCATGATTATCTACTGTATAACCTGTAAAATATAAAGAATTAGCATTAACATTATTCTCAACTCGATATGTAGTGTCAAAAATGCCCGACAATTTTGGATCATCAGTCTTGATAGAAATACTTAGTATATCATTAATTTGAAGTCTATATGGTTTAGACATAACTTCTGATACTTGCGAAATACTTGAAGAATTACCTTTATTCTGCAGGTAAACAAGCTTTTTAGTGGAAATACAAGAACCAAAAAAAGTACTTATCACTAAGATAACACATAATTTAATTTTATTCATTTTAAAATTTAGATAAAAAATATAAGTTTTCGTTTAATAATTAAAAAAATGCAAAAATAAAAAATATAATATTATAACGATTTGAACAAAAGCATAAATATTAGATGTAAAAACAAAAATGATTAAAAAAATCATTTCAGAACTTTCGAAAAAAATACTTACAGGTTAAACGAATTTCTGCCTATTGAAATCATTTCGGCTATAATACCAAACGAATGTACTTAAATCATCTGCATAAAATTCTATTTTTTAAAAGAATTTTCAAAAGGTACTCGATATAAAATACTTCTTCCAAGAGTAACCTCATCAGCATATTCTAATTCGTCGCCTACAGAAATTCCTCTTGCAATAGAAGAAGTAATAACATCAGAATTTTGAATTTGTTTATAAATATAAAAGTTGGTTGTATCTCCTTCCATTGTGGAACTCAATGCAAAGATAATTTCCTTGACATTTCCAGCCTTAACTTTTTCTACAAGTGTACCTATATTTAACTGATTGGGGCCAACACCGTCTATTGGAGAAATCTTGCCTCCTAAAACATGATAAATTCCCCTAAATTGCCCTGTGTTTTCAATAGCAATGACATCACGAATGTCTTCGACAACACAAATAATTTTATGGTCTCTTTTAACATTAGCACAAATTAAACATATATCGAAATCAGAAATATTATGACAACTACTGCAAAACAATACATCTTTTCTCATACTTACCAGAGCTTCTGACAGAAAGATGGTCTTCTCAGAGGGTTGTTTCAATAAATGTAAAACTAATCTTAAGGCTGTGCGTTTACCGATACCCGGCAATTGTGACATCTCATTAACAGCTTTTTCCAAAAGTTTAGATGAAAAGTCCATAATTTAAAAATCAGTAGTTTTTTTTACAACTATTTAAAAAAGATTAACAATTTTAAAATGCACATTTATTTAATCAGTAAAAAAGAAACACAATAGCTATCAAGGAGAACATTACAGTGCCTCAATAAAAAAAAGAGGCTTTCGCCCCCATTTTTATAATTTAAAAATCTTTTTATACCATGGTTTTTTAACTTGTTCAATACCATATCCATAAACGCCATAACCACCATATCCGTAGCCACCATATCCGTAGCCTTTCTTAACAACAGTATCGTTGATTAAAAAAGCCATATTAGGAAGTTTCTTTTCTCTATACATACTTTCAGGAACGTCCAACATCCTCTTATCCATGTGATTAGCCCTTACAACATACACAAAAGTATCAGCATACTTAGCAATTATAAGTGTATCTGAAACAAGACTAACAGGTGCTGTATCTACTAAAATAAAATCATATTCGTTCTTGAATTTAACAAACAAATCATCAATTTTACTATTTATTAACATTTCTGTCGGGTTTGGCGGTATACTTCCCGCTAATAAAACATCAAGAGACTCATAGCCTTTGTACTTATTTAAATAATCATTAATATCAGCATTCTTGGTAGATAAATAATCGGTTAATCCTTTAGGATCAGATAAACCAAGATACTCATTTAACTTTGGACTTCTGATATCCATACCTATCAATAAAACTTTTTTACCTGAAAGTGAAAAAATACCAGAAAGATTTACTGAAAGAAATGTTTTCCCCTCGCCAGGAATTGTTGAAGTAATAAATATAGTTTTTGCTTTACCATCAGGTACTTGATTCAACATAAAATCAAGATTACTTCTAACAATTCGAAGCGATTCGGCAGTACTTGTTCTACTGGTTATGCTTATAATTTCAGTTGGATTTA
>CAMCTL010000033.1 GCA_945878515.1 Flavobacterium psychrophilum
GGATTTGACGGCGCTCAAATTTCTTCCGACAAATCGGTAAATGATGGAATTCATTTGTCAAATAATCAAACCATTGCTGGCAACATGATTGTAAAAGCCAATTCGATTGCAGAAGCTACCGAAATCGCTAAAAATTGCCCAATTCTAGATATGGGTGGCAATGTAGAAGTTCGTTCAATTCAACCAATGTAAATAAAATTCTTAAACAACTACATTTAACTTAAAATGAAAAAAAAAAATGGGAACAATCGTAACAATCATCGCAGTAGCAGTAGTAATTTTTTTAGCGTATGGATTTTATAATGCTAGTAAACTAACAAGTATTAATATAATAAAATCGGTAACCATCAAAGGTTCAAAACAAGAGGTTTTTGATCAAGTCAAATATTTAAAAAATTTCCCGAAATGGTCACCGTTTCTAGCCGAAGATCCAGCTCAAAAATATGAAGTAAAAGGAACCGACGGAACTATTGGTGCACAATACCACTGGAACGGAAATGGCGGAAAAGATTTAGGATTTCAAGAAATCAAAAAAATAGACGAAGGCAGTTTTATAGCTATGCAATGCGACATTACAAAACCATTTGTAGCCAAACCAACATTCGACTACACGTTTACCGAAACGCCAAACGGAATCAAAGTTACCCAAGATTTCAAGGTTGAATCTGGACGTATGGATGCGTTTTTTATGGGATTATTTGGCGCCAAAGCCGGAATGGAAAAAATGAACCAAACTGGATTGGATTTACTCAAAAAATCAATTGAAAATTAATCTTTGATACTTTTAATAAAAACCTTGTAAACATAATGCTTTAAAAGGTTTTTTTATTTGAGACCTATTTATTAAGTATCAAATCATAATTTGAAGCGTTTGGTTCCAACTTATGCTTGAATTTTGCCCTATTATTAATCATTAAAAAAACAAAACCATGACAAAATTAATTATCGCAATCGTTTTGACCTTAACGTCAACTTTTGCAAATGCACAACTAAAAGGATCTGGGAAAACAATTACAAAAACCTACGACTACAAAAACTTCGACAAAGTCAATTTTGAAAATTTAGACGGTAAAATTGAAGTCGAAGTTGGAAAACCATTTAGCATTTCGATAACCATTGATGATAATTTAGACAAATTATTGTCATTATCACCAGATTCCTCAGAAAAAACTTTAACTATTTCATTAAAGGGAAACAAAAACAATACAATGTATATTGAAAACACCAAAATAAATATCAAAATTACAATGCCTGAAGCTAGTGCGATTCAGAATACTGGAAATAGTGATTTGGAAGTAAGAAATATTTTTGGAAACTATTTCAAATTAGAAAATACAGGCAATGGCGATAGTAAAATTAGCGGAACAATTGAAGTTTTAGAAGTTAATAAAACTGGCAATGGCGATGTAAATGCTGATCAATTAATAACTAAAAAAGCAACTTTAAAAAGCACAGGAAACGGAGATTTGATTGTAAATGTTTCCGAAGAACTTTCGGCAAAATTGATTGGAAATGGTGACATCATCAATAAGGGAAAAGCAAAATTTGATGCCAATTCTAAAAAAATGGGTAACGGAGATTTGATCACAAACGAATAACAAATTCAAAAATCAAGTTCAATTGCAATTGCAAAAATCAAGTTCAATTGCAAAACCAAAAATGTCAGACTGAACCTGTCGAAGTCAATCTATACTTTAAAATCAAATTATTATGAATCTATTCACTAAAATCACAAAACCCAATTTGTTGCCACATTGGACGCAAGATTTATTTTTAACTATTCCACGAATTGTTTGTGGTTACTTGCTTGCCTTTAATTTTGGAGCAGATAAATTTGGAATGCCTTGGTCACCAATTGATAAAAATTTGGGGTTATTTGAAGTTGCTTTTTGGTTTCCAAATGATGTTGCAAGCTATGGCGGAATCTTTGCTGTGGCTCCAGTTTTCTTTGCTTGGATGGGCGCTTTTTCAGAAGCAATTGGCGGACTATTACTGCTCTTTGGATTTCAAACTCGCATTGCCTCTTTCCTAATTTTGTGTACCATGTTGGTGGCTATTTTTATGCAACAAATCAATCAAGGATTGTGGAATTGCCTCGCAGCAATGGGATTTCTTTGGGTTGCCATTTTTTATCTAATTCTAGGATCAGGACGATTTGGAATTGATTATTTACTAACTAGAAATAAAGCATAATTATGAAAAATATAGTAACAATAATTGCAATAGTATTTTCTTTATTGGTCACAAGTTGTGTTCAGAAAACCTATAAAAAAACAATCGTTTTTACTTTAGACGCATCTGAGATCAAAGAAGTGAAAAAAGTGGGAATTCGAGGAAACGACAAACCTTTATCTTGGGATTATGATAAAGAAATGAAAGCAATTAAAAAAGACAGTTTATATCAAATAGCTTTAACCGTAGAAACGGGTTATAAATTTACAGAAGTGAAATTTTCTATCAATGACAACTTGGAATTTAACGACGGGGAAAACAGAAGAGTAGTTTTTTCAGAAAAAGACACCACTTATTACAAGGTAAAGTTATGAATATTCTTAAACAAGTCGCATTGAATTGTGGCAATAAAATACTTTAACAGATGTTGCTTTAAATCGGTAAAAGAATTGAAATTGCTCTAAAAACCAGTTGAATTTTTGAAAACTGCCAAATCACGAATGCGCCATTGCCATACAAACAATACTGATTTTTGCGCCAGGAATTTTCAATAAAACCTTAGAACAAGCTTCTAATGTAGAACCAGTCGTCAGCACATCATCAATCAACAAGAAATGTTTGTTATGGTCTTTTTCAGTAAAGATAACATCAAAAATGGTGTCAATGCCTTCGCTTCTGTTAAAAAAGCTTTTCTTAGACTGGGTTTTGGAATAAATATTTCGAACTAATAAATTAGGATTGTATTTTATATTCAAACCATTTGATAGCGATAATCCAAAATTAGTAACCTGATTATAGCCTCGCTCTCTATGTTTTCTTTTGTGCAAAGGCACAGGAATTATTTCATCGATGGTTTGAAATAATTCTAAATTTTTCAAATGTTCGGCATACCATTGACCAAGAACGGTCCCAATTTCTTCTTGACCTTTGTATTTCAAATTATGAATCATTTCCTGAACCATTCCTGTTTTATGAAAATACAACATAGCCGATGAATGTTCCAACGGAATTCGTCCGTAAAATTTGTTAAACGATTCGTTTTCTATATTCAAATGATGATTCGTTAGCGGAATATCGTGTCGGCAAAGTGTACAAATCACGTTTTCATTTGATACTAAAAACGAATGGCAACCTGCGCAAACTGGCGGAAAAAATAGATTGGTAATATTATTTAGGAGCACTTGAAACATTTGGTGAGTTTTAAATACAAAAATGCGTTTATTTTTACTAAAATAATTTAGATTTACAACAATATTGATTTTAATAGTAAAAAAAACTCTGATGAATAATAAAGCACAAAAAATATTTATTTGCATTTTTTTATTAGCAACTACTTTAGCCAATGCACAGTCAAAAAGAAAACCTAAAATTGAACAGCACTATTTTAAAGGTGGTGAAATTGTTAGAGAAAACTATATTGGACCTGAAAAGACTATTGATAGTACTAAAACGTATTACTTATCAGGACAAATAGACGAAAAATTCTATTTCAACAAAAAGGGACAATTGGATGGATTGGGTCAAAAAATGTCTGAAGACGGAAAACTAATGGCAACTTGGCTCTACAAAAAAGGCATTTTAAAAGAGCGTAAGGACTATTTAAAAAAACCATCGAACATCAAGACGAAGCCCCAAGTTGACTTTAATTACAACAACATCAAGCGTTGCGATTCATTATTAAAAATACGTCCCGACAATTTAGAATTAATATTCAGCAAAGCTTGCAGCCAGAATTATTTAGGTGAAAATATCTTATCGGAAATGGATTTTATATTTCTGAAAACTACTTTAGAAAAATCATTGGCAAACACATCTCCAAAAGATAGTCAAAGCAAAATGTACATTAATAAAAAGTTGGCCGATATTTATGGTCGCTTATCTACGGTTTGCAATCGATTTAACGACCAACTTTTAAGCCTTGAATATCATTTTAAAGCGGTGCAAGCCGATCCAACATCAAATATTCATTTGTATAATCTTGGCGCAGCATTTGCAACTGAGGTTGAAGATTATCGTTTGGCTTTGTTTTATTTGAACCAAGTTGTAAAAGAAAGACCCAATCACAATTTTGCCAATTGGGTTTTAGGACTTGTTTACTTAGAACTTGAAGAATATCAAAAATCATTAGACTGTTTGAATATTGCTTTCAAAAGTGAACGTGGACTTTATGAAAACGGTTACGGCAATGTTGAATCAGATTTACGAACCATTCGTGGGTTGGTTTACCATAAATTAGGCAAAACCGATTTGGGAATCACCAACTTGAATAAAGCTTTGGAAATTAATGCCAAAAATGCTGTTGCCAACAAACATCTTGGCATCATTTACCAAGATTTAGGCGACAATCAAAAGGCCTGCGAATACTTCCAAAAATCACTTGAATTGGATTACGAAAAAAAGTATCCCAAAAGAAGTTTGGCTTATTTTATCACTAAAACTTGTACTGTAGCAAATCCGATTGCAGTGAATCCATCAAAAAACGAAGCAGAAATCAAAGTAGAAAACAAGGTAGCAATCAAAGCAGAAAACAATCAAGAAAACGAAAACCAAAAATCAGTCGCTGTGACCGAAACACACGCTAAGGATTTGCCGTACATTGCTCCAAATCCAGCTGAAGATTTTGTTGAAGTTTTTAATTTTGATGGTTCAAATTATGATTTTACCATTTACAATGTTGCAGGAAGTCAAATTTTAAAAGGAATAGCTACACTTAACAAAATACAAGTTTCAGACATCTCAAGTGGTTTGTATATTTTAATTATCGAAAAAGAAGGAAAAACCCAAAGGTTTAAATTGTTGAAGAAATAGAAATTTTCTTCAACTTAATTTAAATATTGAAATATCAATTTGAAAATTTACACAAACAACCAATTTTTGCAAAAAAAAACGAAATCAATACTTCAAATTGCAACTATTCCTTTTTTTTAAGTTCACTTTTTATATTTTTGCATCATTATGGCAAAACAAGAAGATTTATTTAAGAATGTAGTTTCGCACGCAAAAGAATACGGTTTTATTTTTCCGTCAAGCGAAATTTACGATGGTTTAAGTGCAGTTTATGATTACGCACAAAACGGAGTAGAATTAAAGAAGAATATCCGCGAATATTGGTGGAAAGCGATGGTTCAAATGAACGATAATATTGTTGGACTAGACGCAGCAATATTGATGCATCCAACAACTTGGAAAGCTTCGGGTCACGTGGATGCTTTTAACGATCCATTGATTGACAACAAAGATTCGAAAAAAAGATATAGAGCCGATGTCCTTATAGAAGATTATGCCGAAAAGCTAAATCTCAAAGCAAAAAAGGAAATTGAAAAAGCCAAAGCACGTTTTGGAGACGCTTTCAACGAGCAAGAATTCATCACAACCAACACAAGAGTTGTGGAATATCTAGCCAAAGAAAGAGAAATTCTAGAAAGAATGGGACGATCTTTAGGCAATGGCGATTTAGAAGATGTAAAAGCTTTAATAGAAGAATTAGAAATTGCAGACCCAGAAACTGGTTCACGGAATTGGACCGAAGTGCGTCAATTCAATTTGATGTTTGGTACAAAATTAGGTGCTTCTGCAGATACTGCAATGGATTTATATTTGCGTCCAGAAACTGCTCAAGGTATTTTTGTCAACTTCTTGAATGTGCAAAAATCGGGTCGAATGAAAATTCCTTTTGGAATTGCACAAACCGGAAAAGCCTTTAGAAACGAAATCGTTGCAAGACAATTTATTTTCCGAATGCGGGAATTTGAACAAATGGAAATGCAATTTTTTGTAAAACCAGGCGAAGAAATGCATTGGTACGAGCATTGGAAAACCGCGCGTTTGAATTGGCATTTATCACTTGGACTGGGAAGAGAAAATTACCGTTTTCACGACCACGAAAAATTAGCACATTATGCGAATGCAGCCGCCGATATTGAGTTTAATTTCCCTTTTGGATTCAAAGAATTAGAGGGAATTCACTCTCGAACAGATTTCGATTTAAAAGCACACGAACAATATTCTGGTAGAAAATTACAATATTTCGATACAGAGACTAATGCAAATTATACACCATACGTTGTAGAAACTTCTGTAGGATTGGACAGAATGTTCTTGGCAGTTTTTGCTACTTCATTAAAAGAAGAAACGTTGGAAGATGGCTCAACAAGAACGGTTTTGCAATTGCCGTCCGTATTAGCACCAACAAAAGCGGCCATTTTGCCATTGGTGAAAAAAGACGGATTACCAGATATTGCACACAAAATTATCGAAGATTTGCGTTGGGACTTTAATGTAACCTACGATGAAAAAGATGCAGTTGGAAGACGTTATAGAAGACAAGACGCTTTGGGAACGCCATTCTGTATCACTGTAGACCACCAAACTATCGAAGACCAAACAGTAACCATCCGTCATAGGGATTCAATGAAACAAGATCGAGTTGCAATTACTGATTTGAAATCGATTATCGAAAATGAGGTTTCAATGAAAAATTGGTTGATGAAAATGTAAAATAGCTTGTTGCTCAACAAAAAAAGGCTTCTCAATAGAGAAGCCTTTTTTATTTCAAATTGTTTTATTCCTAATTAAATCGATAACCCACAGAAATACCACCACGATTAATCACTTGAAAATCGCTGTTATCGCTATTAAATAAATTCCGTCCAACACCCCCATATATTTCGAAAACAACTCCTTTTTTAGTGATCCATTTGCCACCAAGTCCAAATCCGAGAGCAAAATCAGTGGTTTTTTCTGGTTTAAAATTAATGCTAAAGAAATCTAAATTATCTTGGTAGGTGTTTAATGATCCAAATCCTTCCGCAAAAAAACCTGCTGCTGGCTTTTTGCCAAAATAGTAGCGATAATATGGTGTTAACATAAATTTATTTTCAATATCATCGTCAGCGGCTGCAAATAAAGAAATTCCAAATGCGGATTCATCATCAATTATTCTTTCATAAGACACTTCAAATGCACCGGCCACAAGAGCTGCAGCATTCAATTTCAATTCATTCTTTCGAGCGTAAGCACTTGTTTGTTCTTGGCTATAAACAAAACTAACCGTAATTGTAACCAATAATAAAAATAATTTTTTCATGATGTTTTTTAGAGTTTTATAGTAAGATTATATCAACGCGTAAAGTTAATTTATTTATTAAACCAAGTTGCAATTATAGTATTGAAAGCAATTATAAAGAATCAAGCTTCAATGAAAAATTGGTTGATGAAAATGTAAATCTACTTCCTGATAAACAAAAAAAGGCTTCTCGATATGAGAAGCCTTTTTTTGTTTCTAATTGAATCGATAACCAACCGAGATTGCACCACGACCAATAATCTGAAAATCTGAATTATCGCTATTTATTAAATTCCGACCAACACCCGAATATATTTCGAAAACAACTCCTTTTTTAGTAATCCATTTGCCTCCAAGTCCAAAACCAAGTGCAAAATCAGTTGTTTTTTCTGTTCGATAATCGTAACTTAAACTGCTTAGATAGTTATAAATTTTGTTTTCGTAGGTATTTATTGACCCAAAACCTTCTGCAAAAAAACCAGCAGCAGGCTTTCTACCAAAATAGTAGCGATAATATGGCGTCAACATAAATTTGTTTGAAATGTCATCATTTGCATTTAAGAATAGAGACGTGCCAAACGCTGATTCATCATCAATTATTCTTTCATAAGAAACCTCAAAAGCACCAGCAATAAGAAAAGCGGCATTCAATTTAATTTCATTCTTTGGAAAATTCGCACTTTGTTTTTCTTGGCTGTAAGCAAAACTAGCGGCAATTATTAGCGATAATAAAAATAATTTTTTCATAATTTTATTTTAAAGAGTTACTTAATAATATTAATTTTGGGAATAAAGTTACTATTTTTCCCAGACATAGTAAGTGAATTTATTTATACAAAAATTACTCTTCACTCAAAGCGTTCCAACCTCGGGCTTTTAGCGGAATTCTAGTGTTAGCTCGTGTGACCAAATGGATGCCTTCGCTTTCTTGCGTGGTATGACCAATAATGGTAAAATTAGGATTGCCTTTTATCTTGTCAAAATCTTCCATTTTGATGGTAAAAAGCAATTCATAATCCTCGCCACCATTGATGGCTACAGTTGTAGCATCGAGATCAAATTCTTCGCAGGTATTCATAAATTGTGGATCAAGCGGCAATTTGTCTTCATATAAATTACAACCCACTTTGGATTGTTTGCAAATGTGCATAATTTCAGAGGACAATCCATCCGATATGTCAATCATAGCGGTTGGTTTTATATCCAAGGCGTGCAACAAAGTGCGCACATCTTTTCGGGCTTCGGGCTTCAATTGGCGTTCTATTAAATAGGTGTAGGCATCCAAATCGGGTTGAGAATTGGGGTTCACCTGGAAGACTTGTTTCTCTCTTTCCAAGACTTGCAATCCCATATAAGCCGCGCCAATATCGCCAGTTACCACCAATAAATCGGTTTCACTAGCACCGCTTCTATATACAATTTCATCTTCATTTGCTTCGCCAATAACGGTGATGCTGATAATCATTCCTTTTTGCGAGGAAGTCGTGTCGCCACCAATAACATCTACTTTGTATTCGTTGGCCGCAAGCGTAATTCCGTCAAATAATTCTTCTAAAGCTTCTAATGGAAACCGATTGGAAACCGCTATCGAAACCAAGATTTGAGTCGCTTTGGCATTCATGGCACAAATATCGGAAACATTGACCACAACGGCTTTGTAACCCAAATGCCTCAAAGGCATATAACCCAAATCAAAATGAACACCTTCAACCAAAATATCCGTAGAAATTACTACTTTTTTGTCTTTGAAATCCAAAACCGCAGCATCATCGCCAATTCCTTTTAGTGTTGACGTTTGGTTGATTTCAAAGTTTTTGGTGAGGTGGTCTATCAGTCCAAATTCGCCCAATTGCGCAATGCTGGTTCTTTGTGGGGATTTATCTTCTATCATAGTTGTTGCGAGGAGTTGCGAGGAACGAAGCAAATCAAACTTCGTTCTGTTTTATATATTTTTAAAGCGGTAAAGGTACGAAGAAATTCTCGCCACAAAGAATTCTAATTTTTGATAGGGTCTAATGGAAATATTAATCCTCAGGTTTCTCTCTATATTCTATGCTCTATATTCTACTTTCAATTTGAAATCGAATAATAGAAGACCGTGAATGTTTTGATTTAAAATTTTTCTTGAAGTGGATTTGTTCTACTAAACTACAAGTTCACATTTTGAATAGCCCAAACGAGCAAGGTATTTTTTTCTTTGGGCAAACCCAATTTTTCGATAATATTGGTGCGATGACCTTCTACTGTTTTTTCGGATAAGAATAGCATTTCGGCAATTTGCTTGCTGGTTTTTTGCTGAGCAATGAGCGTTACAATTTTTCTTTCGGCCAAACTTAATTTGGTTAATTCGGTGTCCTCCTTTTGGTTGTTCACAACCAAATCGTCTTCAAGATGCTCACTCACATAACGATTTCCTTTTTTTAAAGCAAGCAAACACATTTCGAGTTCGGTTTGAGCATGTTCTTTCAGTATGTAGCCATAAATATTGTACTGCATGGCCTTTTTATAAACAGTCATTTCTTTGTGCATCGTGAGCAAAACTACCTTGGTCTTCAGTTTGCTTTCTTGCACTTTCTTTGCCACTTCTAGTCCGTCTAAGCCTGGCATATTAATGTCTAAAATAGCAACATCTGGACTGTGAAGTTTGATTAGGTTCAGTGCCGAAACGCCGTTGGAACAAGTGTCTAACACTTGGTACCCATAAGATTCTACAAAACTTTTTGTGCCTTGTAGTGTAAAAGGATGATCATCGGCAAGGAGAATTTTCATAGTATTTTTTTAATTTGTATAGCTATAGTTGTTCCGTTTTTGTTCGAAGTTATTTTGGCTTTTCCGCCAATGGCTTTACTGCGTTCGATAATGTTGTGCAGACCAAAAGATTTGGAACCGTTTAAAACTTCCTTGACATTAAATCCTTTTCCATTGTCTTTAATTTCAATATCGATAGTATTGTCTTTCTCTGAAATTGTTATTTTTGCAGCCATTGCCTCTGCATATTTTATAACGTTCGATACCGCTTCTTGAATAATCCGATAGACTTGCAGCTCCTTTTCAGTAGCCATTGAACCCTCATAATTAATCTCGGAAGTCACCATAAAATCATTGACTGATTGTGCGCGTTCTGTCAGTTGTTCCACACTGGCTTTTAGTCCTATTTTGTCGAACATGATAGGATGCAAATTTCTACTAATGCTCCGAATATCGTTGATGATAGCGTCAATTTTTGTGTTGGTTGGGTCTAATTTTTCAGCCGATGGATTTTTTAAACCCAATAATTCGTGGCTCACACTATCGTGCAAATCGCTGGCAATTCGTTTGCGTTCTTCCTCGGTTTTTTCTAGTAATTGTTTGGTATAGAGCTGTGCGCTCTCCTTTTGGAACTGCATTCTTTTTTGTTTTTGCCGAGACAGAATAAAGACCGTCAAGAAAAACAAACCCGATACTATCGAAATTAACAATGCAATGGTCGTTTTGTTGTTCAGTATTGTTTTTTCTTGAAGCTCAATTTTTTGTTCTTTTTCTTTGGCTTTGTATTTTTCTTTAAGTTCCGCTACTTTGTTCGCGCTTGCTCTGCTCCCAAGACTGTCCTGAGCGGTAGCCATTCCTTCTGAATAATTTAGCGCCGCTTTAAAATCTTTTTTCTCAATCGCATCTTCATACAAAACGCCGTATAAATCATTAAGGTTTGAGTAATCTTCTTCGGCTATCAACGACGGAATTACATCAAGAATATACTTTTTATTCAGCGTGCTTTTACTTTTTGTAGCTTCATATTGCGCAAGGGCTACCGCATATTTTTTATTAGGATCGTCATAGTTTAGTGCTTTTACTTCTGGTGCTAGTTCGTCCAATAGCACCTTTGCCTCAACTACTTTATTGTCGTCTATTAATTTTTTGATGTACAAACAATTGATCACAATTTTTGTTGATGGATGCGAAAAGCTATTTTTGCGATACGCAAAATATGTAGAATCTAATAGTTTAGCCCTAGCTTGCAATTGTCCACTCGTTTCCAACAAGCTCATTTTATTGTAGAGCATAATAAAAATATTGTCTCGAGACATTTCGTTATCGCCGTCTTTTTTATAAAAGGCAATGGTTTTGTCTATATACAATTCGGCATTTTTATAGTCCCTTAAAGACTGGTAAATGGCCGACTGCACACTATAAACCGAGGGAATCATAATTTGGCTGTCGTTTTTTTTGATATACTCTAGCGCCTTAAAACAGTAGGCCAATGCTTGTTCTTGGTTGCCCAATCTATAATTGCACCAAGCCATTCCCTGACAACAAAACACCTTTCGCCTGCAGGAAGTATAATCGACAACCTCCACTTCATCTACCTTTTTGTAATAAGCAATAGCGGTTTTAAAATCCCCTATTCTGCTGTAAAAAGTAGCCGAGAAACTATCAATAAAACTCGTTTCGGTTGGAAGTAATTTGTCTCTATACGACGCCGATAATTGATGCGCCATTTCGAGGGTTTTTTCTGTAAAGCTGTTCGCAAAATCGTAGTTCCAAAGCACCATTTCTAGTGCTCTAAAAGCAAGCTTGTAGTTTTCTTCTTTAATTTTTTGGTTGTAAAACTTATAAAAAACAGGCATATAGCTCGCTTTCGAGAAGTTCTTACTGTCCTTGAGCCAAGCACAAGTGGGGTTGTCTGTACCTGGTGTTGTTTGTTTATACAGCACTTCGGTCTCTGTAGTTTGTTTGCAGCTCCAAAACAAACCAACTAGTAGCAAACAAATTATTAAACCATAAGAAACAAGCTTTCTTCCTTTTATCGTTTTCATTTCTAAATTTATTTCTGACAAATGTATCAAATTGGTTCATAAAAAAATAAAAACATAAAAAATCAGGGGTTTCCCCCTATAAGATTCTTTCTAGGAACGGCTTTGCAAAACAACATTTCCCGCATAAAAAAACCCTGTTCTTTTGATGGAACAGGGCTTTTTGTATTCAGACCAAAATTAATTCAGTGGCGGAATTTCTTCTGCTGGCGTGGTGGCGGTTGCAGGTTTGCGTTTAGAGAGCAAGTCCGCATAATATTTGCGAACAGCGTTAATCACATCGAGCGTTTTGTTAAACTCGTCATTGTTTTTAGCTTTTGCCATCGCTAGAACATAATCCGTCATATCTGAATAAGTGCTTTTGGCGGTAGCTCTTAAAGCCTTAGTGTCATAAACCACTTTGCCTGCCGATTCTTGCGTCCTGATATCAAACAAGGTTATAAAACTGTTGTTAGCATCGGTAAGTCTGGTTACAAATGCAGTCATATTGAGCGCAACTATCAATGGTTTGTATTTGCTGTTGTTTAAATCGTTAAGCAAGTTTACTATGCCGTTGGTTTCTTCTTCAAAATTCCAAGATTGCAATCCTTTGTAGGTTTTTAATACGGTGTTGAGACTCTCAAAAGCCAACACTTCGTCCGGGTTTTCAGATAATTCAAACACGCTGAGCTGGCGTTGAAATGCGCTTATAGCGCGGTCTCGTTTATCATCGGCTGCAACAATTTTGGCGGTTTCATCACTCTTCCGAATTTGAAGCATCGCAAGGTCGTAGGCCTCCAATTGTTGCTTACTACTAGCCAGATATTCCAGCAAAACAGAGTCGGTAATAATGCCCAGTTGATTGATGTTTTTAGTAACACTTTTAAGGTGTTGCCCAAATTCAAGAATGGTCAATTTAGTTAAGTTCAAATTGTGAAGTTGTTTCATTTTTACGTTTTTTAGGAGTTAATAATTGAATCCTAAAATTAAGTACTCTAGGAATCCAAAACCAAAATTTGTGATTTAATTAACTATCAAATTATTTTTTCATTTGTTCATAAACCTTAGGCAAATCTGTCCTTTTTTCAAACTTTTACAGACATAAAAAACAGCGTTTTCTAGAAATTTTATTTGTTGTAGTTCAGATGGCAATATCTGCAAGAAATCAATTACCTCCAGCTTTAGCTGGAGCCATAAAATTTGTGTAGTTTTTATTGGCTTTAGCCAAAACAGCGTACTTTTTGGCTAAAGCCAATGCTAAATTGACTTCATATTGCTCCAGCTAAAGCCGGAGGCAATTGAAAACCAACAAAACCGACCTCAGTTCATTCCAAAACTCGAGGATTTCGAGTAAACCGACCTCAGATCATTCCAAAACTCGAAGATTTCGGGCAAACTGACCTCAGTTCATTCCAAAACTCGAAGATTTCAAGCCAACCGACCTCAGTTCATTCCAAAACTCGAAGATTTCAAGCAAACTGAACTTTTTGGATAGCAAAAGCAATGCTGTCGCAAACCCTAACAGGGTTGATCGTAGAATTATTAAAAAGAATTAAAAATCAGGGGTTTCCCCCTATATGAATTCAGGATATTTTTTAACATATTTGTAGCTGACTTTTAACATAATTTTTATCAAACATTAACATCAACAATGCAATTACCTCATAAGCTGCTCAAAACCCCAGTAATACTGACATTCTTACTTTTTTGGGCAACATATTACGCAGTACAAAACTGAATCGAGCAGCACCTTAAACTAAAAATAATGAAACAAAAAATCCTTAATAATAAATTTAACAAATGAAAAACAACAAAATGAAAAAAATTATTTTTTTAATGCTATGTACAGCATTAAGTTGGCAGCAGGCGGTTGCACAACAATTCACGGATGGTACTTTATGGTACAATGTTTTTTCGGGAACTACCACTGTAGAAGTTACCGGTAAAAACAATACGGCAACAGCCAATGCTATTACAATACCAGAACAGGTCTCCTACGAAGGTGTTGACTATACTGTAGCTAGCATTGCTAATCGTGCCTTTCAAATAAACAATAGTTTAACATCGGTAACCATTCCAAACTCGGTGACTAGAATTGGTGATGGTGCTTTTTTATATTGTCAAAGTTTAAAATCAGTTGTTTTGCCAAACGCACTTTATAGCATTGGTCGAGAAACTTTTTATGGTTGTAGCGCATTAACTGCTATTGATATACCCAACTCGGTAACCAGCATTGGCACTGGGGCTTTTGGTGGTTGTAATGGTTTAACATCTGTAACTATTCCTGAAGGTGTATTGGTTATTGGTACTGATGCTTTTAATTCTTGCAACGGTTTAAAATCGGTTACAATCCCCAGCTCAATATTTTATATTCAAGAACGTGCTTTTTTCAGTTGTACAAGCTTAACTTCGGTAGTATGCAATATAGTAGACCCTTTAGCAATCAATACGGATACATTTCAATATAGTAACCAAAGCATTTGTAGTTTGACCGTGCCTGCTAGTAGTGTGGCTGCATATCAAGCCAAAGCGGTATGGCAGAATTTTAATGCAATTTTGTGCGACAATCAAGCTATTAATACAACAGCCGCATCAACTTGTGGTAGTTATACTTGGGCATTCAACAATCAAACGTATACTAAATCTGGGGTTTATTATGGCGGTTTGCCTGGAGATTGTTTGACTGAGAAATTAGATTTAACGGTTACAACGACATTTAGTAATAATGGTATTAACTATGTGTTTACTTCACCAAATACCGTTGCAGTAGGCAATAATCGAGTTGCAAGCGGAAGTATTACTATTCCAGCTTCTGTAACTAATTCTTGTGGTACTTATCCGGTAACCAGTATTTCAGATCAAGCTTTTATCAACTGTTCAGGCATCACTTCTGTTGTTATACCAAACTCAGTAACGCAAATTGGTGCTTTTGCTTTTTACGATTGTACAAGTTTAACATCGGTAAATTTACCAATCTCTGTAGCTACAATTGGCGATATCGCATTTGGCAACTGCACTAGTTTAAGATTTGTTGTAGCAAATTGGACATTACCAATTGGTATCGATAGAAATGTTTTTGAGGGAGCAAATCTAGCTAACATTGCTTTAAACGTTCCCGTAGGAACAGAAGCAGCTTATGATGATGCTGCAATCTGGACAGATTTTAACCTCAATGGTCAGGAAATCATAGCGGGACAAACAATTGTTGCAAACGGTATTAACTATATTGTTACCAAAACAACTGCACCTTACGAAGCAGCGGTTGGAAGCAATACCGCGTTTGTTGGAGTACCAAACCTACTTACTGAGGTTGAACTTAATGGTAATTCATTTGCAGTAACCAGTATTGCCGATCAAGCATTTTATGGAAGTCAAAGTATAACTGGGGTTGAAATACCAAACTCCGTAACTAGAATTGGTTCTGAGGCATTTCTTAGTTGTGATAATTTAACATCGGTAACTATTGGCAATTCGGTAACAAGTATTGGTCGAAGTGCATTTACATATTGTACAGGTTTAACTTCAATTACGCTTCCAACCTCGCTAACAACTATTGATGAGGGTGCATTTACCAATTGTTCTGCTTTAACTTCGATTACGCTTCCAGACTCGGTAACAACTTTTGGTTATGGTGTGTTTCAGCAATGCACCGGTTTAACTTCGGTTACAATTCCCAACTCGATTACAAGTATCCAAGGAACATTTTATGGTTGTACTGGCTTAACTTCGATTATTATCCCCGATTCAATAACAAATATTGGTGATTATACCTTTGAAGGTTGTACGGGTTTAACTTCGGTTGAAATACCAAACTCGGTAACAAGCATCGGAAATGGAGCATTTTCAGGTTGTTCTAGTTTATTGTCAATTAGTATTGGAAATTCGGTAACAAGCATTGGCAATGGTGCATTTTCTCGCTGTAGTAGTTTAGCTTCGTTTACTATTCCAAACGCACTAACAAGTATTGCCAATAGTACATTTTCTGGTTGTAGTAGCCTAACTTCGATTACGATTCCTAACACAGTAACCAGTATTGAAGGCGACGCATTTGCTAGTTGTAGTGCTTTAACTTCGGTAACTATTCCAAGCTCGGTAACCAGTATTGGTGGCAGCGCGTTTTACAGATGTTCTGGTTTAACTACAGTAACCATCCCAAATTCGGTAACCAGTATTGAAGGTAACGCTTTTTGGGGTTGTCAAGCCTTAAAATCTGTAACTGTTAACTGGACAACACCACTAGATATTGATTCTACAGTTTTTGCAGACATATACACTAAAAATGTTAGTTTGTTTGTACCAGCCGGGACCGAAGTAGTGTATGGTCAAACCGGATACTGGCAATATTTCAACATTAATGGACGGGAAGTTGTAACAGGGCAAACATTTACAGTAAATGGTTTCAATTATTCTGTTAACAAAGGAACATTACCTTATGAAGTGGCACTACTCGGAAGCACAACTACTATTACAGGAGCGCTAACAATACCAAAAACGGTTACACATAATGGCAATTCCTTTGCGGTTACGGTTATTGGAGCTGCCGCATTTTACGGTCATGAAAGTTTAACATCGGTTACAATACCGAACTCAATATATAGAATACATGAAGAGGCATTTGCTGGATGCTTCAATTTGACGGAAATCACAGTAAATTGGACAACTCCTATTCAGCTTGGTGGAAAATCTGGTTATCCTTTTGAAGAAAAAATGGTGCCCAGCATTACATTAAACGTGCCAGCAGGAACAAAAGCTACTTATCAAAAGTCGGATTGGTATGGGTTTAATATCCTAGAAGCTGCAAGTTATGTATTCAATTATTGTAGAAACGCAGTTGCAACACCTTTAGTAGCTCCTTTTGCAGCAGGAAGCACTGTAAAATGGTACACCGTTGCCACAGGCGGTCGTGCATTGACCACAATTCCAACGCCGCTTACCACTACAGTTGGAACAAAATTATTTTATGTTTCGCAGGTTGTTGGTGGTGTAGAAAGTGCTAGAGAAACCATTACTGTAAATACAATAGCGTTGCCAGCAACACCGGCTACCATTACTGGTACTACCGCGCAAGCTGTTCTAGTAGGAACAAGCAACACCGCAACTTATGCTACAGCAACAGTTGCAGGTGCTACTTCTTATGTATGGACTGCTCCAACTGGTGTAAACATCGTTGATGGTCAAGGTACAAATGAAATCACTGTAAACTTTGCTGATGTGCCTACTGGAGCTGGTGCAATAGGCAATTTATCAGTAATAGCTGTTAATAGTAATGATTGTAGGAGTTCGGAAAGAAACTTAGCATTGACAAAAGCTTTGCCTGATGCTCCTGATGCCATCAAAATGACCGATGATGCGTTGCCAATTCCTGTTTCGGGCGTAGCAACTGCTGTTACTAGTTTTGCTAAATATATGGGTACAGAAACGGTCTTAACTCTTACTGCTACACCAGTTGCTACAGCTAGTTCCTATAAATGGGAATTGCCTGAAGGAGTAAGGCTACTATCTGATGGTACTAGCAATGTAATCACCGTTAATTTCGCAGGTGTTGCTAGTAATAATACTTATAAATATACAACAACAGGGGTTTTAACCCACGTTTTGCGTATTGGTGTAAAAGCTATAAATGGTGCTGGATCATCTGTAACTTCTAACAATACTGCTATTGAACCAACAACTACTTCTACAGCAAGATTGTTGACTTTAAATGCCGTTTTGCCAACCGCACCGCCTGCTATTAAGATGACCGATGCTGCGGCATTAGACCCAGACAAGACCGTAACGGTTAATAGTAATTTTATAGGAACAACTAAAGAACTAACTTTAACGGCTACCCCATCTGCTGCTGCTAGTTCGTATACTTGGGAATTACCAGCGGGTGTAAATCAAAGGTCTGGTGGTAATTCGAATGTAATAACCGTTGATTTTGCTGGAGTTGGTTCTGGTATTACAACATTGTACATAGGTGTTAAATCGGTGAACGGTATTGGTACATCTGTAACCACAAACGTAGCTCCAAATGCGGCTTCAACCGCTAAATTATTGAAGTTGACAGCTACTATTCCTGGCGCAGTAACAGCAGTATCTGGCCAAATAACTAACCTTTGTGGTAATAGTTCTTATAATTATACCATAACCCCTTCTTCGCTTGCTACTTCCTACTTAATTACTGCTCCAGCAGGGTCGGTGGTACAATCAGCAAGCAATATGTCTAATACTAACCATACATTATCAACTTCCGATGTATCGTTTATGGTGACTTATCCAAATGGGTTTCTTGCCACTAAAGCTGCACCCAAATCGATTGTTGTTACTGCTGTAAATGGTGTTGGGTCAAGTCTTGCAAATAGAACTTTAGCTTTATCTACCTTCGTACCTGCTATTGGAACGCCAATAGGAGGAACGACTTTCCAAAGAGCCAGCAATCAAGTTTTTAGTGTTCCTGCTATTGAAGGAGTAACAACTTATACTTGGACTGTGACAGATGGAGCTGTAATTACCGCTGGTCAAGGAACAAACTCAATAACGGTTAATTTTTCTGCCGTTCCCGTTGCTAAAACAACAAACAAATTGACAGTTATTGCTACTAATGCTTGCGGAATTTCTAGTGGTGTTAGAGTAATAACTTTAAGGAGCGTTGTCTCATCGGCTCGAAATGCTGCACCAACTACTTTGGCTATAAGTACTACCGAGGTTTATCCTAACCCAGTGTCAAGCAATTTCAATATTGATGTAACGGCATCTACAGCAGGTACTTTAACAATTGCCACCTATTCTTTGGATGGTATATTGGTATCAAGCATTAAAACAGTTGCATTACAAGCAGGAACAAACACCATCACTGAAAATGTTGCTGGTTTAAAAACTGGGGTTTATATCCTTCAATTAGTAAACACTTCATACAATGAAGTAATTACTAAAAAATTAATTAAAGAATAATAGTAAACAACCCTGTCAGACTTGATAACATAAGAACTGACAGGGTTTTTATTTTAAAAAACCAATACCTTACCAACTACAGACTCTTATTTTTCTCCCAAAAAGAACAATTCAATTTTTAAGCATTATATAAAAGTGGAGTTCAGCGACCACAAAAAAAAACGGGGCAAAACTGCATAATGCCTAAGGCAGTACATTCAATTATGAAAAAAATTATTTTTTTAGTGTTGTTTACCCTAGTTGGCTGGCAACATGCAATTGCGCAAAGTTTCGTAAGTGGCGGTCTTAGATACACTGTCACCTCATCAACCACAGTAACAAATTATGGCTTAAGCCAGGCATTAATAGGAAATTTGACTATACCTGCACAAGTTACCTACAATAGTGCGGTGTATTCGGTAACGAGTATCGTTGCTAATGCATACTCTGGTAGTAGTGCTATTGGTATAACATCTATTTCGATACCCAACTCAGTAACAAGTATTGGCGATACTGCGTTTGTCAATTGCATTGGTTTAACTGTTGTCACTTTAAATAATACCACTCCTATTAGCATAAATGCTACTGTTTTTAATAATTCAAATCTTTCGGATCTTTCTTTAAATGTACCTGCTGGAACGGAATCACTCTATAAGGCTGCCCTTGTTTGGAAAGATTTTTATTCTATTTCTGAGACTGGTACAGGGACGGTAGAAGCTGGGCAAACATTTGCCGTTGATGACATCAACTATGTGGTTCGAAAAGCAAGTTTGCCTTATGAAGTAGCAGTCGCAAATACTAAAACTATTGTAGGAGCAGCTACAATACCAAGTACCGTTTCAAATGGTGGTAATTCTTTTGCCGTAACCAGTATTGGCAATTCTGGATTTAAAGATTGCGCAGGATTAACATCGATTAACCTTCCCAACTCTATAACAAGTATTGGTTCCGGTGCATTTTATAACTGTAAAGTTTTAACATCGGTACCTATTCCAAACTCAGTAACTAGTATTGGTCAAAGAGCGTTTCTAAATTGTACAGGTTTAACATCCATTACTATTCCAGACACAGTAACTAGCATTGGTGATTCTGCCTTTTCCAGTTGTGGCTTAACGTCGGTTGTTATACCTAGCTCGATAACTAATATTAGTAACAGTGCTTTTTTCTCTTGTAGGGGATTAACATCGGTAAGTATTCCAAACACGATAACTAGTATTGGTGATTATGCCTTCTCCAGTTGTGTTTTAACTTCGGTCTCTATTCCTAGCTCGGTAACTAGAATTGGTAATTCTGCATTTCAAGGTTGCAACAATTTAAGATCGGTAATCTGTAATATTGTAACGCCTTTATCAATTAATCCTTCCACTTTTCTAGGGGTACCCCTCAGAACATGTAGTTTAATTGTACCCGCTGAAAGTGTTGCTGCATATCGAGCAGCTAATTTTTGGAAGAATTTTTCACCGATTATTTGCCCAAATCCAAGTACAACGGTAACAACATTCGCACAAATAGCTCCAATTTGCGAAGGTAATGTGGATACTGTTTTGCCTACAACTTCTCTGGAAGGGGTTACAGGTACATGGTGGCCGGCGCTTGATAGTAATTATACACAAAACTATACTTTTACTCCTACTGGCGAACTATGTGCATCTTCGTTAATGACAATTACGGTTGTTAAGTTGGAGACTGGACAATTCGAGCAATATGATCCTATTTGTGCAGGTACAACGCTAGAGTTGCCAACAACTTCCCTAACGGGGATTACGGGAACTTGGTCGCCTGCGTTCAACAACTTAGCAACAACAAAATATGCTTTCACTCCTGATGGTGCACAATGTCCCAATAATTATGTTACCATAGTAGTTAATCCACCAGTTACACCAACATTCACACAAGTAAATCCTATTTGCATAGGGGAAACTCTTCCGAATTTGCCAACAACTTCGAAAGAAGGGATTACAGGGACTTGGTTTCCAGCCTTGAATAATGCGGAAACAACTACTTATACTTTTACGCCTGATGCTGGACAATGTGCTACGGCTGCAACGTTAGAAATTGTTGTAAATGCAAAGTCAATTCCAAGGGGTGCCGTAAGTGTTTTGATTACTGGTTCTTGTATTGACGCGAGCGGTATATTTACTTTAAATGGTACCGCAAATGGTAAAAATAGGTATGTTCAATCTAACTCTGGAGCTTATAATATTCTCTTTGATGGTACAAGATGGGTGATGACGGATTCTTCTCTTTTTAGCGTACTTTTTATGAATGATAATATACCATATGATAATTCACTGCCCTTAAATGGTTGGTTTCCGGAGTTTAGTAGTTATAACTGTAGCAATGGTGATGGTTCTATGACAATTACTGCTCCAAGAAATATTAGTGTTAATGGTTTTACCTACGAAGGTGTCTCTCAAAACACGGTTTCTTTGGTCGGTGCTCCATATACGGTGGGTCATCTGGCTATTCCAGCATCAGTAACGACCGCTTGTGGTACCTATGCGGTAACTAGTATAGGTGCCGGTGTTTTTTCCGATTTTAATGAAATGACATCCGTTACAATTCCAAACTCAGTAACTAGCATTGGGGCAGGTGCTTTTGAATATTGTACTGGTTTAACATCTTTAAATATCCCTGACTCAGTAGTGCGCATCGGTGAATTTTCTTTTACCGGTTGTGAAAGATTAACCTCACTTACTATTCCAAATTCGGTCACTATCATTGCGGCAGCTGCTTTTGAAGTTTGTTACGGTTTAAAATCTTTAAATATCCCCAACTCAGTCGTGAGCATTGGTGAAGCTGCTTTTGCTGGTTGTAATGGTCTAACCACGCTTACTATTCCGAATTCAGTAACAAGCATTGGTAATCGTGCTTTTTGGGAGTGTACTAGTTTAACATCGGTAATATGCAATCTTACTGATCCATTAGGAATAAATGCAAATGTTTTTGAAGATGTAAACCAAGGCGACTGCAGTTTATTTGTTCCCACTGCAAGTGTAGGGGCTTATCAGGCAGCGGACGTTTGGAAGGATTTCTACCCTATTGTTTGCATTCCAAGAGAGAATACTACAACCATATCGGCTTGCGGCAGTTACACTTGGACACACAACAATCAAACCTATACTAGCACTGGTGTTTACACTGATACAACCACAAATTGTGTAACAGAAATATTAGATGTAACCATTACAACGAGACAAACCCCAACATTCACGCAAGTCAATTCTATTTGCTTCGGGGAAACGCTTGATGCTTTGCCAACAACTTCCAACGATGAAATTACTGGAACTTGGTCGCCAGCCTTGAATAATGAGGAAACAACTACTTATACTTTTACGCCTGATGCTGGACAATGTGCAACAACCGCTTCAATGACGATAACGGTTAATCCAAGTGTTACGCCTACATTCACGGCTGTTGCTACAATATGTTCAGGCGAAACGCTTACAGATTTGCCAACAACTTCTTTAGAAGAGATTACAGGGACATGGTCACCATCGTTAGACAATACAAAAACGACCGCATATACTTTTACGCCTGATGCTGGTCAATGTGCAGCAAATGCTTCAATGACAATAGCGGTAACTACTACACCAGCACCAACGGGTTTAAGCAATCAGGTCTTTTCTGGTGTAGCAACTTTAGCAGATTTATCGGTTGATGGTATCGCAATACAATGGTATGACGGAGCCTCTGGAGGAAGTGCTTTAGCTGTTTCAACAGCATTGGTTGATGGAACAACTTACTACGCTTCGCAAACTGTAAACAGTTGCGAGAGTGCTAGAATCGCAGTGACAGCAAAAGCAGATGAAATACCAAGTACCATGAGTTTTTGTAGTGGAGCCAAAGTATCTGCCGCAGTAGGCACTAGCACACTAAAATTCTATTCGGCTCTAACAGGAGGTGTGGCCTTAGCAGCTACTACCAACCTAGCCACTAGAACCTATTATGCTACAATTACTATAAACGGAATAGAAAGTACGCCAAGACTAGCTGTTGCTGTAACTATAAATACGCGGCCAGGTACTATATCGACGCTGACCGCATCGGATACTGTTTTGTGTAAATACATAGGCACCACAAACACTGTTACTTATACTGCAACACCTGGTGCAAGTTCTTATAGTTGGACCGTACCAGCGGGCGTTACCATTATTGGAGTTGACGATACCAATGTTCTAACAGTAGATTTTCATGCTGCAACTCCTTCGGTTGCTGGCAATATAGGAAGCATAGGCGTTAAGGCGGTGAATGATTCAGATTGCGAATCAGCAACTGCAAAAACAATTGCGCTTTCCACTAAGCTACCTGCTGCACCATCAAAGGCGACATTGAGCTACAATGGTGTTGCACAAACTAGAGTGGGTCATTTTGTTGGTGACGCAACCAAAACATTGGTTTTAGAAGCCACCGATATCAGCAACACCGCCACAAAATATACTTGGGAATTACCTGCAGGAGTTGGGGTTGTAAGTGGCGATCCTGCTACTGATAAAATAATTACAATTCATTTGGGCGGGGTTGTTGCTGGAAATACCGATCTTGTTTTCAGAGCTTATTCTGTTGCGGGTTGTGGTACTTCGCTGGCTAGATCATTGGTAGTAAAAAGAACAGCACCAGCTGCCCCAACAACACTAGCACTTACTAATGATGCTATCGCGCCGACTACTAAAATAACAATTGTGTCTGCTTATACGGGCAAACTCAACGCAACAGCCTTGACATTAACGGCAACGCCAAGTGCTACATCTGGCGCAACCGCAACTTCATATAAATGGGTTTTGCCTTCTGGAATTGGTATTGTTGATGCTAGTGCAGCTTTTGTTTCTGAAAATTCTGGATTTACAACCTACACCAGCACTTCTAACGCAATAAAAATTAACTTATCGGCTGTTGGTGCTGCCACTTCATGGTTATTGAAAGTGTATGGAGTGAACGGCAATGGCGAATCGCTACTTTCTAAAGATTTAACTTTGAAAAGTGCCATTCCAGCAAAACCAGGAAGACTAACTAATGCATCAGGAAGTACAGCTACTTATCATCCTAGTTGTGCTACCATTACTGTAAAAGTACCTAATGTGTTTGGTGTAGCTTATACATGGTCTATCAAAAATGGTGCTTTGGCAACAATTCCTTCCACGAATACTGATGGAAACGAAGCTACTATCGACGTTTCAAAATTGTCAAGCGTCTTGAAATCTTCTTTTAAAATTGGTGTTGTTGCCTCTAATGGTACTGGATCTTCAGAAACAATATATACCATTAATTTGGGTCCTGTCTGTAGTAGTGTTCTCAAGAAAACGGATGATGACAAAACCGCAAAAGTTACTAACGAGTTCAAGGTTATTGTCTATCCCAACCCGTCTTCAAATGTTTTCACAATCAAAATTCAATCTTCAACGAATGCCAATTCCGAACTATTGGTATATGATACTGCTGGACGATTGATGGAACAACTGCAAGTACAAACAAAGGAAATGGATTTAGGTTCAAGATATCCAGCTGGAATTTATAATGTAATAGTTAAACAAGGCGAAAATGTCAAAACAGTTCGTGTTCTGAAAAAATAGAGAAAGTATTGTTATAGAATAATTGCATGACTTAAAAAAAATCCCCGCTCCCAAATTTTGGGATGTCGGGGATTTTTGCATTCATACGTATTAAAATTATTGGTGTAATGGACAAAAATTATACCATTTAGAAATATAAATTGATCCAATTTTTTCTCCCTCTCCCGATTCCTATCGGGATTGGAGAGGGTTGGGGTGAGGATAATAATAAAAAACTATTTTATATTTCTAAATGGTATTAGGCTATTTTTACATTGCACGAAGCTACCACAGGCTGGTAAAATGGTCTAATCCATTTTACAATTTTACAATTGTTAATACAGATTGAAAATATATTGCGTACAATTTACTGGACCCTTATATATTGCTAACTGGTATAAGAAATTAGGCTTGTTTATTGCTATTCAACTGATTAATAACAGTAAAATGGGCTTGAAGGTAGCTGTTTTTGCGCTAGTCAATATCCTTTTTTAAAAGTATCTGTATGGTGTTTTTAAAAGATATACAATTAGACAGTTATTGCTATACATCTTTTAATTGATTTCTATACATCTTTTGCTTAATTCCTGCACATCTTTTTTATCAAAGATATACAGGAATTAATTTTATTGCAATGAACTTTTAATAACTTTGTACCTACAAACAGATTTTATTACCCTAACAAATCTATTTTTATGGCTGTATCTTTCAAAATGGTGCCCAAGAAAAACAATTTGGCAACGCCGCCCGAAACAAAATATTATCCTTGTGCTGTACATAATGGCGAGGTCAATCTCAACCAATTAGCGGCTATTGTTGCTTCTCGATCTACTGTGAGTCGTGTTGATTGCTTTGGAGTCATAATTGGCTTGACTCAAGCTATAGGCGAATCCTTGGCGGCGGGGCGCATCGTCAAGATTGATGATTTGGGGACTTTTCAAATCACCTTACAAGGTTTGCCTGCCGAGTCACCCCACGATTTGGGAAAATCTAACATCAAAAATGCTAAAATCATTTACAAACCCTCAATAGGTTTGAAAAGTACTTTAAGACAATTGAAGTATAAAAGGATACGATAAGAGGGGCACACACGATAACCTCAGATTGCTTTGCCTGGACGTTATGCCAATTGTATTTTTAAAATGGATTAGATCATTGTAAACTACATCGGTATTAATTTATCATTTCGACCTTTTACGAGAAATCACATAAAATTGTGCACATATTTCACTTTGATGATGTGACTGTGATGATGAGATTCCGCCTTCGTCAGACCCGAGCGCAAAGCTCGAATTGGCGAAGCTATGAGAGAATT
>CAMCTL010000034.1 GCA_945878515.1 Flavobacterium psychrophilum
AAAGTTTATATGTACTTTTGCAATCGCAAATTAAAATTTAAAATAAAATGGCAAACGTTAAGAATTTAAAAAAAGACATCAACTACGTTTTAGGAGATATTATTGAAGCTGTTTACTTGTTTGAAATTTCTACAACAGGAAAACCAACAGCTGAGTCTAATGCTTTAATCGATGAGGCAATAGCAGCTTTTGATACTTTAATTACAAAAGTAAATGCGAAAAACATTGAAAACAAAAAAGCCCATTTCAAACAAATTAATATTGAATTGGAACAAACTGCAAATCAATTGATTGCAAAAATCAACGAATTACAGTAAAAAAGTCAATAAAAAAGTTTAATTTTTTTTGGAAAATTAAAATTCAGACTTATATTTGCACCCGTAATGAGTCGCCAGCGTAGCTCAGTTGGCTAGAGCAGCTGATTTGTAATCAGCAGGTCGTGGGTTCGAGTCCCTCCGCCGGCTCAATCAAAAACCATCTAACTTTTGTTAGGTGGTTTTTTGTTATTATTGTTGTATAAAATGAAATTTCCATTTTAGAGAAGGAGCCATTGATAGTACTTTTTCAATTTAATCTACCGAACAACACTGTTTTTTGTAAAACTATTAAAAATCAGAAATATATTAATTTATCAACACTATCACGTTTTCGTTGTAATAGTATAAACTAAATTTGTTAAATCAATACTCAATTATCTAACTTTGACAATCCAATTTGAATTGTTTCTTCACAACCAATTATTTACCTATCTCAATACATTATGAAAATGAAATTATTTTTTAAAAATTTACTCTTTTTAGCGGTATTCATGTTTACTGCGCTATCATCAAACGTTAAGGCACAGTCTGCTGCCAACGTTAATGATATTATGATGCAAGCTTTTGGTTGGGATGTCCATAACCAAGCATCAGTAATTGCCGAAGGTGGTTTGTACAACTATCTCAATAATCGAGCAGGAGGTTATGCTAAAGCAGGATTCAATGTGCTTTGGCTTCCACCACCAAGCAAGTCGCTTGGAGGTACAGGATATATTCCAACTGAATTATTCAATTTTAGTGTAACCTCTTTTGGAACCGAAGCTCAACTTAAATCCTTATTAACAACTTTAAACACGAGCTCACCCAAAATTCATCCTATGGCTGATATTGTGGTAAATCATAGAGGAGGATCGACCAATTGGACGGATTTTACTAATCCGACATGGGACTGTAAATCTATAACAAGTAATGATGAAGCAAATTTCGTTACAATTACTGGTGTAAAACCATGTGGCACCCCTGATACAGGAGACGATTTTAATGGAGCCAGAGATTTAGATCACAATGATCCACAGGTTAAGAATGGAGTAAAAGAATATCTAACAAGATTAAAAGACTTGGGTTTTGATAGTTGGAGATGGGATGTAGCTAAAGGATTTTCGGCAAGCTTTTTTGGAGAATATATTACTGCTTCATCACCATATTCTTCTGTTGGAGAGTATTGGGATGGAAATGTAAACACACTAAAATCTTGGATTAATGGAACTGGCGGAAAATCAGCGGTTTTTGATTTTGCAATGTATTATAGTGCATTACAGCCTGCATTCAATAACGGAAATTTTAGTACTCTTTCTGGAAATCCAGGGTTAGCAGGTCAATTTGGATTTGCAGATAAAGCAGTAACTTTTGTTGATAACCATGATACTTTTGTTTTGTCCGGGAGTTTTGTTACTACTACTAATATAATGAAAGCGTACGCTTATATTCTTACTCACCCGGGAATTCCATGTGTTTTCTTCCCACATTATTACGGAGGAACATTTACAAAGGATGGTAAAAGTGTCACCTACACTTCAAATGAAGTAGCTATCAATAAATTAATGGCAATAAGAAAAGCTAATAGTATTAACGCTTATAGCTCGGTTTTGGTTTCAAATTCAAGCACTTTCTACTCTGCAATTATTGACAATAAAGTGGCAGTTAAAATTGGTCCAGGAACATGGAATCCTGGGGATGGTTGGATATTAAATACTTCTGGAACTGACTATGCAGTTTGGTCTAAATCAGCTATTAATTTTGCTCCAACAGTTTCCATTACACCAGTAGGAGGTTCTTTTGTTTCAGGTTCTCCTCAATTAGTGACAATTACCGCTGCAGATGATAAAGCAGGTTCTACAATCTATTACACAACAGATGGTTCAACGCCAACTTCAACATCTACGGTATACACAGCTCCTGTAAGTGTTTCTAGTACTACAACTGTAAAAGCTATAGCCATAGATTCTGAGGGTCTGTCATCAGGTGTGGCCTCTCAAATCTATACTTTTTTAACTGTTGGAAATATAACTGTAAAATTTAAGCCACCTACAACTTGGCTAGTTCCAATTAAAATTTACCATTGGAACGCTTTACCTTTAGCTAATTTACCGAATACGACATGGCCAGGCAATAATATGACAGGTCCTGACGATAGTGGATATTATTCTTATACTTTTAATAATATTGCTAGTATAAATATTATTTTCACAAGAGGTACAGGTTCTCCACAAACAGCAGATATAGTTGGAGTAACACAAAATACATGCTATAATATGTCAAGTGGGACATTGGTGGTTGAAGAATGTTCGACTTTAGGATTGGATCAAATTGACTCTAAATCAAATCAATTAAAACTTTACCCTAATCCTGTTTCTAGCGTGTTTAAAATTAACAAAGAAGTTGCAGAATTGTATATTTATGACGTAGCGGGTAAAATAGTAAAACAATTTGAGGGTTCATTTAAGAAAGATTCAAATTTTGATATTAGCAATTTAGAAAACGGAATGTATCTTGTAAAAGCAATATCAGCTGATAGAATAGAATCGCAATTGAAATTTATTAAAGAATAAAATCATATTTATAGAGAAATAGTATTTCTTTTTAAAATTTATAACAAACCCATCTTGATTATTTAATATCAAGATGGGTTTTTACAATATAAAGGAAATAGGTTAAATTGTTTGATTTCAAAAAAAAGACCAATCTATTTCTAGATTGTTCTTTTTTAAATCGATACGTTTTTTATCCTTTTAACCAAGAATCTTTCAAAATTGATTTTGAGCTATCGTTTGCTTCAAAACTCTCTTTTTCTTCATAAGGCAGTTTCACTTTTCCTGTTATGATTTGCTCTTTTCCATCACGCTTAATTTTAACCACAATTGAATCATTTTCTTTCCATTTTTCACTTTCTGAAATCATGTCGTAAATGTTTGTCAAATCATATTTTTTATCATTGATTGAAACCAAAATGTCATTTCCTTTTAGTCCAAGATTGGTGTAAAAATCGTTTAATTCTATATTTGGCAGAATATTAATTTCTTTGGTTGCCTGATTTACTGTGATGTAAGGAACCTGGCCTTTTAAGAAAACATTTGACGGTTCTTTTTTAGAAATTTTTGATACGCCCACTTTTGATAAATAGTTTTCGTAAGGAATTGGTGTTGGTCCAGAAACATAAGTTTTCAAGAATTCACCCACTTCAGGATAGGTTAGTTGCGTGATTTTTGCAAAAAGTTCTTCATCATTAAACGCTTTTGAAACACCATATTCAGCGGATAACTTATGCATTAAGTCTAGAATACCTCTTTTTCCTTCACTTTTTTCTCTAATAATAATATCCAAACACATTCCTATCAAAGCGCCTTTTTCATAGACATTTAAATATTGAGCTTTGTAAGGTTCTACTAAAACATTTTTGCTCATTGTTGTAAATGGCATTGTATCATCAAGCTTTTTAGCATTTCCAATTTTTTCTGCCATTCTCGTATAAAATTCGGCTTCATCAATTAAACCTTGATTAATTTGAAAAAGATTGGCAAAATATTCTGTAACTCCTTCGTACATCCATAAATGTTCTGACATTTTTGGCGCATTGTAATCAAAATTTTGAATTTCTTGCGAATGAATTGTCAATGGTGTTAAGATGTGAAAAAACTCGTGCGAAACTACATCTTTCATATATTTTCCCAATTCATCTTGCGGAATCATTTCAGGAAAAACAACCGTTGTCGCTGTTGGATGTTCCAAAGCACCAAAACCTTTTGCATCGTTTTGCATTGTGGACAAGTACAACAAAACAGTATATTTTTTGGTTGAATTTACCGCATCCAAGAATTTTTTTTGCGCCGTCATCATTGTTTTCATCTCTGGTGTAATACTTTCGGCAGTAAATTTTCCAGTAGGAGAATATACGGCGATTTGGATTTCCATATCATCCACTTTAAAAGAAGTATAATCTGGTTTTGAATACATGATAGGGTTTTCGACTAATTCCGCATAACGTGAAGTTACAAACAAATCATTTGTAGTTGCAGCATCTAAATCGGTCATAGAAGTTGCACCCCAAAAATCCGGTGTATGCGAAACGCTCAGTTTGTAAGGAACAGCCATATAATTTGAAAAATAACCAACAAAGCAATGTGTATTAATCATTACGTTTTTGCCAGCATCAATGTTTGAACCTGCTGGAGAAAAAGTTTCTCCGCTTCCAAATCCTTTTCCAGTTTCTGTGTCAAAAGTGTCGTTTACCAAATAAGTAATTTTATCCAACTTTTTTGCATCAGCAATTGACCAAGAATTTGTGTCTAATTTTTTTACAGTTAACAAAGTACCCTTTTTATCAAATGCTTTTAAATCTTCGATATGTTTTCCGTAGTCGTCTTCAGAATACGTGCCTGGAACTGTTTTTGGAATGTGATAAGTAACTTCGTTAGTTTTGATTTTTGGTGTTTTTATGGTTACTAGAACCTTGTCATCTTTAATTTCGTTTAGATTGATGTTAACCTGAATTTCTTCTTTTTTAGATACTGATGTTACAGAATTAGCCGTTTTACAGCTCCATAAAACAGTTACAAATGCTATTGCTAATAGTATTTTTTTCATAATTTAGTTTTTTTTAAATTTATAATATGACTGTGGAAAAGCGTTAATGTTACAGAATTGTAAAGGTTTTTGCGGTAAATTTTGCCAATAAAAAAACTCCCAAAAAAATAGGAGTTTTTATTTTAATCAAGTTTGTTTTTTATATAATATTTTCCATCCAAATCTTCGTCAAAGTCATCAATTTTAGCAGGCTTTGGTTTTGGTTTACTCGCTAAAGCTTTCTTTTTCCACATTTCAAATTTCTCTGTGGGCATCTTTTTTTTTATAATTTCGAGAACCTCTTTTTCTGATAATCCAAATTCTTTTTTGATAATTTCAAAAGGATTTCTTTCTTCAAGGGCGAATGCAACAAGTTTTTCTGTTTGTTCCCAATTTAATTCTGTGCGATTACTCTTCTTCATTCGATGAAAATTAATTCAAGTTTTTTGTAATGGTTAGCTTTAAATGTTTTGGTTTTAAATAATTATCCAATATTAGTAAAAAAAATAATTACTTTTTAAGTAAAGCCAAATTATTTTTTTGTTTTTACCTATTTTCTTATGATTGTTATCCATTGAATAGCTTTATTGAGCTATTAGCTCCACCTTTTATTCAGTTGTAGTCCAAGTATATTTGTGTTGACGAAATGATTTTTTTCCTTTTTGATATTTATATTAGACAACTCAGAATGTAAAAATGATGTCTATTCAGCAACATGAAATGTAGTCATTTCGAATCCATTGAGTACGTTATTTAATTTTTGTTTTTTCGAAAAACCGAATCAATTAGTTCGTAAATTTTAATTTTATCCAGTGGTTTAGAAATATAGCCTGAAAATCCTAATTTAAGTATTCGTTCATAATCGTCATTCGAAGTATAAGCTGTTTGTGCAATAACTGGAATGTTTGGATTAAAAGAACGTATTATTTTGAAGGCTTCAAACCCATTCATTACTGGCATTTTAATATCCATAAATACCAAATCAATATCTAAATTATCTTTACAGATATCTACAGCTTGTTGGCCGTTTGCGGCTCGCAAAACTTTATAATTTTTTAATTCCAAAATTTTCTTTATCAATAAATAGTTGATGTTATCATCTTCGGCGATTAAAATGGTTTCATTATTTTGTTTGCCTACATCGGTTAATTCTTTGATTTGCTTTTGTTCCTGAATCGATTCATCATATTTTAATGGAATTGTAAAAGTAAAAATAGACCCCACATTTATTTGTGAACTCACCGTAATTGTTCCTCCCAACATTTCAGCATAGGCTTTAGAAATGGCTAAACCAAGTCCTAGACCACTCAATGCTATCGAAAATTCATTTTCTATTCTCCTGAATCTATCAAATATTACTTTTAAATTTTCTTCGTCAATTCCTATTCCAGTATCTTTTACAGTAAAAACGATAATTTTCTCTTCAGGATTTATTTGATAATCAAAAACAATTTTCCCTTTTTCTGTATATTTTATGGCATTGGAAATTAAATTGACAATTATTTGCTTCAGTTTAATCTCATCGGTTAGAATCTTTTTTTGGATGCTGTTCTTATTTTCAATGAAAAATAATTCAAGTTCTTTATCAACAGGAATGGTCACTTTGATGGTTTCATACAATTCTTTTATGCAAGACTCTAAATTTATTTCTTTAACATTAGGATTAATTTGCTTAGCATCAATCTTAGACATTTCGATTAAATCTTCGATAATTGATACTAGATTAGTGCCACAATTTTTTATTATTTTCAAATATTCACTTCTATCATCATCGGTCAAATCCTCATTATTCAACAAATCACTGAAACCTACGATAGCATTCATTGGGGTACGAATCTCATGCGATAAATTGGCCAAAAAAGAAGATTTAAGTTTGTCACTTTCCTCAGCTTTCTCTTTAGAAACCTCTAACTGCTTTCTTTGATCGTTATTTTCTTCAAATAAATTACCGATATATCCAAACTCGCCAGGCTCCTTCTTTAAAACAGCTATTGAAGTTTCATTCCCAGTTTCTAGAACATTTGTAATAATTTTTAAAGGTTTGTACATCCATTTCCTAGAGAAATACAAATAGATTAATACATTAATTATTGAAACTAAAATCAATATATATAGAATTTCTTTCGTGTTCTTAAAATGCAAATTGAAAGGCCGCTGAAAGCTTAAAATGGCTACATCTTCATTCTTATAATCTTTAAGTTTTATATCAGCTTTCAGGACATCATTTTCAAAAATTGCAGAAGAATTTAGATTATATAATCTTACTTCAGAGCCACTAAAATTATTCAACGTTTTAAAATAATTTTTATCTAAAAGCCTTGCCATCAAAAAGTAACCCGAGGGTTTGTACTTGTTTTTTTTGGGATCATCTGACGGATGGATTGTTGCTCCAAAAACTTCAATGACTCCCTCTGGAATTTTTAAATAAAAACGAGTCAATTTCGACTTATACAACTGTTTTAATGCCGCTTTTGGAATAAAGTCGATGGTTTTGATTTTATCATTAGCCGTTTTTGCAATAAACTGATTTTTTATATCGTAAACAGCAAGATAATCTACTTCATAAGTATCAAACTCTGTAGCAATGTACAAATCATACCAACTTTTATCTTTGGTTTTTGTGAATGTTTGAAATTCCGACCAAAAAGTGACGTCAACAATGGTAGCAATATATGATTTTGAATTGAGCTGCAGTATAGAAGATACTTCTTTATAATAATGTTGTTGACTAGTTTCGTGTAGTTTATTTTCTTGTTTAGTGGTGTACATATAAAGCGCCACATACAAGAAAAAAATAAAAACACTAATACCAATAATCAATATTAGTAACTTGTAGTAGGTATTGAGTTCTCGAAATTTTTTCATAGCCTTGAGCGAAATTCACAAAAAAATAAATATTGGTCGTAAAGATAAATTAATTTAATAAAGGCTCGGATATATAAAACAGTTCTTGTGTGCATCGCGAGGATTTATTTTGTCTGTTTGCTAGCGCTGGTGGTCAATCCGTCCCATCTAATTCAACATTAGAACAAAACTAATACAATTACATCCATTTCATAATCTAATACTAAATGATTTCTTGGCTAAATTAAATATTAAACCCGATTGCTCTGTGTAGATTTGCGCTGCAGTAGAGCTCCAGAGAACATTGGCAAACGAACGCCATTGGGGGAGTATTATCTTTATTTTGTGCCTAATTTTCTAAAAAATATTTTTTGACCACAAAGTTGTGGTCGTTTTTTTTAAAAATAAAATTTGACCACAAGTTTGTGGTCAAATTTTAAAAAATTATTTTTTAGGCACAAAGTTGTGACAAAATTTTAATAATAATTTTTTTGTCACAACTCCTGACATTGATAGATACAATAGTTAGTATGGTTTACTAATCAAGTACCACACGAAAGGATTCGTGTGCGGAGCGGGGTGAACCACGTTGCAAACGCTACGATTTGTTTTCTAATGTAAGTAGGTACTCGATGCAATCGAGCACCAGAGTCGTGGATAAACGAGCGCCAGTGGGGGGCATTTTGTTGTTTTGTCTCCACTTTTATGTAATTGTCAAAAATTGTTCAAATAATATTTTAGCATAATATTTTCCATATCTGTTTATAATAAGTTTGCTAAATAAAAGGGGAATGAAATAAACAATAATAAGTATCCAACCTAAATTTCTTGTTGTTAAGTCGTGAGTACAGAAGGAAAGTACAAGCATAATTATTGAAATAGCTAATGCTAAAAATGAACCACCAATTAAATTTCTGAAAAAGCCATATTCAATATTGTGTTGCAACAACAGAGAATTATCCCGTAAAACATTTCTAATTTGAGAGACAACTGTTGTTATCAATTTTCTTGCTCTTAATTCATTTGATGATTCTTCAGTTGAAGAAAGTAAGTCTATTCCAAATTTTGTTTTGATTTTTTCTTCTATTTTTTGTTTGATGCTTACTTCAAGTTCATTATTTGATTTTAACAAAATATTAGTTGTAGGCATATTAATTTCGTCTTTGAAATAAAGTCTTTGGAATATTTCCTTTGATAAAAACCGATTTATTTGAACAAGTAAAAAAACAATAGCTGATGAAAGTATGATGTCTGTGAGCGATGGTAACAATGAAAATATTTTTTCAAGTTTATCGTGATACAAAGTAGAGACAAACTTATTGTAGAGTATTATTGCAGGTATTGATGTCAATACTGTTGGAAAAAGTCTTGCCTTAAGATAATATATATTAATTGCCATAATAATTAAGCGTTATATTTAAAAAGAAAATATGCTTGATGTTTTGAATTAAATTGTGGTACACTCCAACCAAGGTTTGCTCTGAAATCTTTTGCAAACTCAAAGTTTTTTACATAAACTCTAATTCGTAATTAATTGTTGGCTCGTTACTAGCTTTCAAAAACTGAATATCAAGATCTTTATCTATAAAATTATTGTAAAGATCAGGCACTGTCAAGGATTTGTAAGTAAAATTTTTACCGAATAAAGTATTCATTTTAATTTTGTCACCTTTAGTAGTGTTGATTTCTAATAGTGACTTACCATTTATTTTTATTCCTACATATTCATTATAAGTCATATAATTGCTGTTTTGAGAAACACAACTTAATGTGAAAAAGAACAGGATATGCAAGAACATGTTTTTTGATATATTTTTCATTTTATTTATTTTACTAGTTTTAATTATTTACAAACCGTGGTAGCCTTATCCCAACTGGTGCTCGTCTGCGACGAGTACCTACTTACTTTTGAAAACAAATCCTAGCGTTTGCAACGCGGCTCGAAGAAAAATTACCACAAAGGTTCAACATTCACATTACAAAAAATAACATTGTCTTCTTCATAATTTCTATAACTACTATTTACATAATCTCTTTCCTGAAAAACAATTTGCGCTTCTACAGCATTGTAATGAATATAATTGACTCGTTGTTCCATTTTTTCCAAAGTATCTAAAATAACCGGATGAAAACCATCCTGCCACAATTTATAATTTTTAGCTCTTCCTGATTTTTGTGCTTCGTAACTAAATTTTCGTAACAGCCACTCTCTTCTACTCTCTGGATGGTCTTGAATAGCTTCAATTAATTTCTTAGAAGTAAATTTTTTAAAATCACGTATCACATTTTGCAACTCGCCATCAAATGCTGTTACTATTAAATGAATATGACTTGTCATATATACATAAGCATGAACACTCAGTCCTTTTTCCTTGATACAGTAATTTAACGATTCGTCTAGGATATTACAATATACAGGTCTTGTAAATAAGTCGACCCAATCTACAACTGTTATGGTTACAAAAGTAGGCACTGTACTATCAATAACTTTGTACTTTTCAGACATTTTTTATTTCAAATATATTGATTTTAAGAAGACAATGATATAAAAAAAACAGAAGCTTTTTATCACCTCTGTTTTAGTTAGCCGCGTTGCAAACGCTTCGATTTGTTTTCTAAATATAAGTAGGTACTCGTCGCAGACGAGCACCAGAGCTGCGGACAAACGAGCGCCAGTGGGATTGTTTTGTCTATTTTGTTATGTCCAAAACTTCGTTTACTTTATACAAGTTTGGTAAATTCTGTGATTTAATTCTGAATTGACTTCGTTTCTTAATTTTCGGTTTTGTCGAAGCATTTTCCATTTTTATTCCAGGGTCATAATAAATATTACCATTCGCCATTTGCCCTAGGAATAATTGAAAATCCGTTCCTGTTCCTAAAATTATATTGTTTCCATATTTATACTGTCTTTCATTTGTCGTTTCAGAAAGTGATGGAACATAACACGCTTGATTATGTTTTCTGTTCCAATGTAAAAGCATTGATGCAAAACTCCAAGATGCTGTTTCATTTCCGTTGATGTCAACTAATGAAATTCGTCCGTTTGTATTTCTGATTTTTCCACTCTCTGCGTCAAAACCGATTAACTGCATTTCTAAATTTGTCAACGGATGTCTAACACCCATTTTATGAACTCCACCAAAATTTATTCGGTCTTCTCTTCCAGTTCTGTCGGCATAACCATATTGCCTTAAAAACGCTTCTGCTCCATCGGTTCGATAAATTCCGTTAGTAGGTTCGGGTGTCATTAAAGTTATAATTGCAGAGTTTACTCTTGCAAAATTAGCAACGCCAAATTGTTTTACTTCCCAACCTAAAAAGTCAGGTTCTGAATATCCATTCGGTGTAATTCCTAATTCGGCTTCTAATGTGTAACCGCCACAATTTGGTGCTTCACAAGCCATAAGATTTCCAAGACTGTCAAGTCGTTTTGATTTAATCCAACCTAATTGATGAATGCGAAGCAATTCATTAATTAAGTCAGCTCTATTATTTGCGACTTGTGGCAATTCAATAACTTTAAAAACTCCGTGTTCTGTTATGTTCTGATGGTTTGCAAATTCGTTTGCGATTTCAGAATTTGGATCAGCAACGTAACCTAAAATAGTTCCGCTTTTTGCAACTGAAAAGAACAAAAGTCTGTCAGCGAGTCTTTGTGTCATTAATTCTGATGGCGGATTTTGACACTTTTGTAAGAAGCCTGAAAACCTAACTTCTGGATATTTAGGGTAGAGTATAAGTTGGGCGTTTGGTGCAGGAAATAAGTTCCCATCTTCTCCAATCCAAGAAAAATTAATAGATGCTTTAAAACGTTCCTTATTCCAATCTCCAGCTTCTTCATTTTTGATTTCAGAAATTGGTAAAATGTTTAGAATTTCAAAGCTACCGCCAAAGTAAACTTGATTTTTTGAATTGTCGTTTGGCGAAAGTTTTTTGATGTAAATTTTTGTACAACCGTTATCAATGAACAGCGACTTTAGATTTTGTAGGTTCATTGATTTTCGAAATTTCTTTTATAATATTTTTCCCAACGGCTTGTATTAAAGGCGTTACAACTGAATTTCCAAATTGTTTATAGGCTTGATTGTCCGAAACTGGAATTAAAAAACTATCAGGAAATCCTTGAAGTCTTGCACATTCTCTTGGAGTTAATCTTCTTGGGTTTAATCCGTCTTGTGGTATTAAAATTTCTGCTCCGTCTTTGTAATATCTTGCACTCATTGTTCTTGAAATACCATCTAAATTGGTTAATCCAAAACCAAAACCGTTACCTTTTGCTTTGTGTTTTTTTGCATATTCTTGCAAGTAATTCCAAAGCTTGTCCGATAAAGTATATTTAGGGTCAACTTCTTCTTCTAAAATATCTCGAATTGCAAATTTTGTATCTCCCATTTTTGGAAATTCAAAAGTTTCTTCGCCCTTAAAAACGTTCTTGTTAAAGCCTACAATTATAATTCTTTCTCTATGTTGTGGTACAAAATGTTGTCCGTCCAAAACTTTGAAATGAATAGAATAGCCTAACTCTTTTAACGTTTCTTTTATGATTGTAAAAGTTTTCCCTTTGTCGTGAGAAACAAGATTTTTTACATTTTCCAACATAAATGCCTTTGGCATTTTATGTTTTATAATTCTTGCAACGTCAAAAAATAGAGTTCCTTGAGTTTCGTCCAAAAAGCCGTGGGCTCTGCCCAAGGCATTTTTTTTTGAAACTCCAGCAATTGAAAAAGGTTGACAAGGAAAACCACCCAATAAAATATCGTGGTCTGGAATTTCGTTTTCTGGAATTTTAGTAATGTCGCCAAATGGAACTTCTCCAAAATTAGCATCATAAGTTTTTTTTGAATAAGTATCCCATTCACTTGTGAACACACATTTTCCACCAAGATTTTGAAAAGCCATTCTTATTCCACCAATTCCTGCGAATAGGTCAATGAATTTGAACTTAGGTGTCGTTGGTGGTGGAAATGGGATGTCCCAATTTATTGGTAAATAATGTTGAAAATCAGGCTCTTCAACAATGTTTAATTTGTCGTGTAAGTCAGTTAAATAAGTTGTTGCAGTTGGTCTATAGTATTGAGAAACACCATTTTTGTGGTTCTGAAAAAAATGCGTCAAATGTGCCAAGTCGTTATTTTCCGTCTTGGTAATCTCTAACTTGAGTTTGCTTTTTATGTGTGAATATTTTTTGCTCATTTCGTCTGCAATATCGTCATTTTTTTTAATTGAATTTGGAAGTATGGTGGAAAGTTTTAACAAATTTCAGTTCTGTTTTTTGTCGGTTGATTTTTAGCACTTTCGTTCCGGTAGGGTGAGGCATAACGGTTTGGGGCTTTGTGAAGTTGGGGCTTTCAAGGCACAAATGTTCAATAAACTACAAATGTTGATTAGAATTACAAATGTTCAAATTTAGCACTTCTGCCCCAATTTCACAAAACCCCTGTTAGCTGTAGTGCTTTCTCGTCTGTAAGTTGCGTTACTTACATTAAAGCGTTGTTAATTGGTTGTAGTTTTTGAGGAAGATTTTCTTCGCCTAATAGTTCTTTGATGTCAATTTCTATGTTTCTACAAATGGTCGTCATTGGAACATCTTTGATAGAATTGTCAAATGGATTTTCTGAAAACTCTCCAATTTGTTCCATTGTAGAAAATACCCAAGAAATTAAAATGGCAAAAGGAATAGTAAGCCAAACTCCATAAGCGTTTAGCTTATTGGTTTCGTTCAGCAAAGCGAAGGGAATAAGTAGTATAAATAGTTTTACGAAAACTCTACTGAATATACTAAACTGTCTGTATAAAGGTGTTGTTTTTATTCTTTCGCAACCACCCTGTAGATTGAAGAGTTCATTTATTTGTTTTACCAAATCACTATGTTCATACTCATCTAATTGTTTGTTCTTTTTTAGTTTTGTTAAATGACTGATTTGTTCACGTAAAATAATATTTGCTGCATTATTTGCACTGTGTAATTGTTCGTAATACTGCATTTTATTGCTTCGTTCTAGAACAGCCTTTAAACCTTTGTCAAAGGCTTCTAATTCTTCTCTTTCACTTACAAATGTTTGATGCAAATTTTGTTCACTCGTTGCCCATGGAATTGTTTTGCGCAACTGTAAACGCAAAATATTGATGTATGCAATATGTCTATATAGTATTTCTCTTACCTCAGATTTATTTTCAACTAATGCAAGTAACATGATAGTAAAATTTCTACTTGTATTAGTGATTCCGCCCCAAATTTTCCTTGCTTCCCACAATCTATCATAAGCTTGATTATTTTTAAAGCCCATATAAAATGCAACCGCAGTACCAATAGTTGCAACAGGCAGAAAGGGAATTGCAATATACTCGATTTCTAAAACTTTGAAAAGGATAACAGAAAAGCCACTAACCAATAAACTTTGTATAAATACTGATTTTCCAAAATGCCATAAAATACTGAATTTGAATGATTTTGCTGTTACCATTTCTATGTGTTTACTAAACCTTTTCTTGTTTTAACTTTTAAAAGTAGTATTAAAATGATACTTGTTGGCACAAAGAATATCGCCAAAATACCCCATTCTACGTGTTCGGTTATGCTATGTACAATTGCATCAAAAATGAGCCATAATAAAATGCCTACACAACCCATTATTCTATATTTGGGGAAAATTAACAAAAGGCTTAGTAGCAACTCTATTATTCCTAATAGCCATCTTGACCAAACAGGAAAATGAAAACTTTTTACAATTTCTAAACCCATTGATGTTGGTATAAGAAAACCAATAGCTGAGGCTAACATTGCCAAACTTACAAGGCCTGTGAGTATATTAATTATGATTTTCATTATCTGTTTATTAATCCTATTCTTGTTTTATTAAATTTATTTTCTGCAATTTCTGTAGCAATAAAATGCCCTACATTTCCTGCCGAAATTTGTTTGGCTTCACTTTTTGGAAAGTAATTTTCTTGTGAAAGATAGTTTCCATCGGCATCGCCTTCAACCACCATTGTTGGGCAAATGAAAAGATAATTTATGTCCAAAGGTGCAATATTGGTATAAGCTTCCCAATGGTCGTTTCGTTGGTTTTTTAAAAATTCGGGTTGTCCTGCTAAATCTCTGCGTAAGGTTTTGCTATCGTGTAAAGTAAGTCCAGAACCTCCAACTAAAATTATTCTTTGATTATCTGAACCCAATTTGGCTAATAATTTTCCAACGGGTGCAACAACCATAGTTGGGTCTTCGTAATCTCTATTTCCTACTGCGGAAACTAGTACATCAAAGCCTTTTATTGCTTCTGCAATTTTAGTTTCATCAGTTAATTCTCCTGTAATGATGTTCACATTTTCAGAATATTCCGTTTGGCGAATGTAAACGCTTACTTCATTTCCTGCTTTTAAATTTTCTTTTACAATTTGTTTTCCCATTAAGCCTGTTGCTCCGAAAACGATTACTTTTTTTGACATATTTTATTTATTTTAAGAATTTTATAATTTCATTTATAGCATTATCAATGGTTACGCTTTCTTCATAAAATTGAAATTGAATTTGCGAACCCAACCATACCATTTTTTTATTTTTTGAGGGAATTAATTCAAATAGTTTTTTAGGAATTTCAGCACCAGTTGCTGCTTTATCAGAGTGAACGACCAAAGTGGAAGTTTGCAAATTTTTCATATCTTCAGCAATATTGGTTATCCAAAGCTCCAACTCACTCATTTGTGTAATTCTATTTTCCCATAATCCTCTAAAAGAAAAATACGGTTGATGGTTTGCCCAAGGTAAATACCATTCTGCTATTGGTTTAGCGGTTAATAAAGCGGTATCATCTTCTTTTTCTTTTACAATTTTGATATAATCTACCTCTCCGTTTTTCTCATATTTTTCTTTAGCAATTTTTGCTTTTTCAATTCTTACATTGGTTTGTTCAGCACCTCCATTATACATATCGGCAGTTTCACGAGTAAGATAATGTCCCGCTACAATGGTCAACGATTTTATTCTACGGTCTTGATTGGTAGCTTTTATCGCCCAATTTGCTCCTTGACAAATTCCGAGCATATTGATTTTATTTTTATCCACTTCTTTTCGTGTTTCTAAATAATTGATAGATGCAATTATGTCTTCCACTTTGGCTTTTCCGCTTTCAAATCTTCTCGGTTGCCCATCACTTTCTCCGTGAAATCGAGGGTCGTATATCAAAACAACAAAACCTTCTTTTGCCAATCGAGTAGCATATTGCATTGGGCTTTGCTCTTTTACAAAAGCAACTGGGCCTAAAACTGTAAAAGCTGGCAATGTTTTATTTTGATTTTCTGGAACAAATAAAAGTCCTTTTATAGTAGTTTTGTTACTTGTGAAAGTTACTTTTTCGGTTGTGTAAGTTTGTGCATTTATATTCATCACATTTAAAATTAAAAGAGCAATTATTAAGGTTTGTTTCATTTTATATTATTTTAAAAATTACTTGATAATTATACATTTTGGCATCTGGAAGTGTGAAGTTTACAAATACTTCTTTGGTTTTTATATTAAAAATATCCTCCACATTTGAACCATCTTTTGCCGCCCAAAAAATTTGGTATATACTTTTTGAAATCTTTTTTATGGTACAAATTTCAATAGCTGTTTTTCCTGTCTCGTTATTTAGAGCAGAAACATAAGTACATTTTATTTGATTATTAAATAAGATTTGAAGATTTAAATGTAAATTATCAACGGTATAATCGAATGTTTTACCTATTAAATAGTTGTTTTGAATTTGTTTTTTTTCTTGTCCAAAACTCACTATATATAAGAGAGTAACTATGATATAAATCATTATTTTTTTATTTTTTATTTACCTAAAGAAATAACTGCAATAATTATTTTTTTTTTAGTCGAGTAATTCTTCGCAATCAAAACCTTTGTCATTTAACAATTTGACAATCATCTCTAGAATTTTAGTTTCTTCGGTATCAATACGTAAAATTTTGTCACAGTCTTCAAGGTCAAAATTCCAAAAGGAATTTTTCAACATATTATCTAAGTGTTGGCTTAATTGTTTAACTCCTTTTTTTGTTTTAACAGATGTTTTGAAAACAAATATCATAAGCGAATTCAAGGTTTATTTTATTGTTATTTTGCCGAAATTCCTGCATTATTATTTTAGTCATTTTCTTAAAATATTTGATTATTTATTTTAGAAGTTAAGATTTCAATGGAAACACCCATAAGCCTTTCATAATTTAGTTGAAAAAGCCATATTGCGTGTTTTGCATCACTTTCAGATGTAATTTTGAATAATACCCAGCCTTCATAACTGCCACCATAAGGGAATTTTTTGGCAAGATTATTTTTGAGTAGCGGAATTCGTAATTCGTTCGTAGTTGCCAAATGAACAGAACCGTCTAAATGAATATGTCCCAATTCATTTGTGCCTACGTAAAAATCTGCTCCATCAACTTTTTTGCTGTCATATAAATCCCAATGCGTAGCTGAAATAACATTCTGCCATTGCTGAATTGCTTTGCTGACCATTTGTGGGTAAGGTGGCATTATGGGTGGTGGAATGATTAGCCCTTTTTCTTCGAGTGTCATAATTTTTGAAATTTGATACTGCAAAGATGAGAATGAAAGAGAAGAATTTGTTAGGACAAAAAGTAGGATTGTTGGTACTTTTAGGAATGGTTTTTTTTGAACTCTTGTGGCGAAACGCCAATTTGGTTTTTGAAATATCTTGCAAAGTAACTGCTGTCTTCGAAACCAAGTTGGTCTGCAATTTGGCTTACCGATAATTCTGAAAAATTGAGCAATTGTTGGGCTTCTAAAATAATTCTTGCTTTAATTAAATCAGAAGTCGTTTGTCCGCTTGTGGCTTTTACAACTGTATTTAATTGATGTGTTGATATATTTAATAACGAAGCATATTGAGAGATGGAAATGTTTTTAGCAAAATTAGTTTCAACTAATTTTTTAAATTGTTTAAAAACTACAAGTTGATGATTGTTGCTGTTTTGATGATTTTGCTGTGAAAATAATTTTTGAATACGCCTTAACAAAACTAAAATCAAGGCTTGTATCGATTCAGTTGATTGCTCAACGCTGTTACATTCTTGGTAAAGTAAATCTACAATAGGTTGTAATGTTTTTGTGTCTGTTTGCTTGAGTTGTAAAAAAGGATTTTTATGTAGATTGTCTAAATAGGATAGTTCAAAAAGAATGTTTTTATTTTGGAATATTTGCAGAAAAAAAGGCTCTGTAAATAATATTACATACCCCGCTACATTTTCCCATTCTTCAAATAAATGCAATTGCCCTGGCGAAATAAAAAACAAGGTGTTGTCTGTAATTGTATAATTTTTATAGTCAATACTCTGCTTGCTTTTGCCATTTGTAACCCATAAAATTTCGTAGAAATTATGTTTATGGGGAAATGCCACATTTTCAGGTTCTACCATATCCTCAAATCTGTCAACAAGAAAATCAACCTGTTTGTTAGGTTGGTTTAAAAGGTCGGCAATAGATATGGTTTTTAACATTCGTCAAAGATAAAGTCAATGTTTTTAGTCAAGTGGTTTGAGTTCGCAGGGTGTCTCGTAGCATTACAGCTAACGTTTTGCAGCTTGGCGAAGTGGCGGATTTTGAAGCACTTACTTTCAATTTAGCACTAATGTTTATTTGAAAACCGATTGTTGAATTTAGCACTAAACCCGCCATTTTGCCAAACTGCTGTTAGTGGCTGTGCTTCTTATGTCCTGGTTCATAAATTAATCGTAAAAATGTACTAAATCTTTCATTTTCTCTGCTTACTGGAATTCCTGTTACAATACCTATTAGCAAATTGTCTGCAATCCCAACTCGCATTTGAGGTCTAATTGTCATATCAAAATCTCCATTTTCAACTGTCTTATTAAATTCTATCCCTATAAAATTCCTTGTACCCGAAATCATATAATGAAAGTTAGAGTTTATTTGCCAACTCGTATTAATTGAATTGTCGGAAAAATGGTGAATAAATGCTGGTCCAGTGTAAAGTAGTGTATGGAAATTATTTCCAAATCTTTTAGCAACTACAAAAAATGGATTGTAAACATTCCCCGTAAATAATTTGTCTTTCCCATATTTGTCAAATTCGGTTAGTTCAAATTCTTGAATGTAACCCAAAGCCATACTAGTAGCTCTTTTTTCTGATACATAAAACGAATATTGGGCCGCTAATTTAAAACTATTTAACTTGTTACTTGGTGCTGTTACATTTCCATTTGTTGGATAATAAATTGAAAAAGGTAATTCAACTTCAAGCCCAAGTCGGTCAATAGGTGCCCATTCGTATTCCACAAGTGCTGTATATTTGTCAAAAGTATTGTTGTCAGTTAGCCCAAGTCCAACGTTCCATTCTTTTTCGCCTTTTCTCGCTCCTAAGTCTCTTATTAAATCAATATACAAAGGTTCTGCGTGAAGTACTTTGTCGGGTGTCTTTTTGTTCTCAACCTCTTGAATAAAAAGGCTGTCTCTTGTCTCTTTAATTTGTTCTTCTGTCTGTGCTTTGGCACTGGTAACTGCAATTATAGTTAGAAGGGTCAAAACTACTTTTCTCATTTGTCTATTTATTGTATTAATTATTTTTAACGTTAAAATTCAGTTTTTACTATTTACGGTCTGTTGGTTCAGCATAGCCACTAACTCATAAATATACGCAACTCCAAAAGCCACATATCATCTAATCGTTTGATTTTTAAATTTTTATTTTCGACAACACAAATAAACGCATTGCGTTTATTTGTGTTAGATAGCGTGTTTCTTTAACACTTCCCAAAAATAGCCAAATTTGCATTACAAATTATCCAACGGGCTTTTTATTTTCCGAATACTTTTGTCGCTTACCTCCGTGTAGAGTAATGTGGTTTTTATGTCACTATGTCCCAAGAGTTCTTGTATAAATCGGATGTCGGTGCCTTGTTCTAATAGATGGGTAGCAAAACTGTGGCGCAAACTATGAATCCCGACTGTTTTGTTGATTTTTGCTTTCAGCATTGCGTTTTTAAAAACCTGTTGGGCGCTTCGGCTGCTGTATTGTCCGCCATATTGACCTTCGAATAAGTAAATTTTGGGTTGATACTCTATAAAATAAGCCCGAAGTTGCACAAGGATACTTTCGGGCAAATTGACATAGCGGTCTTTTTTGCCTTTGGCTCGTTCGATAAAAACCTGCATTGCTTTACTATCGATATCCTTTATTTTTAAATTCACAATTTCCGAAACTCGCAGTCCCAAACCATAACAAAGCTTGAGCATCGTGTTGTGTTTTAGATTATCTGTGGTTTCAAAAAGCCTTTTTATATCGGCAGGTGCTATGACTTTGGGCAATTGCAAAGGTTTTTTAGGACGAGGTATTTCTATTAAAAATCGTTCTCTTCGTAGTACTTGTTCATAATAAAATTTCACGGCATTAATACGGCTATGAATGGTAGCTTCGGTGAGTTTTAATTCATTGATGCAATGCAAGATATAATTCCTAATATCTTCTACAGTGCAGCTTTGGGCAGGAATTTCTTTGAGGTAGTTTAAATAAATGCCAAACTCATTTCGATAGGTTTTGAGCGTATTTTCACTGTAACCCTTTAACTGTATCTCTTCGATAAAACGCTTTAAAACCAATTGATTATGATCTTGAATTTGTGACAATGCCGATTTTCCTTCGCTTTGCGATATTTTAAACCGAATCCTGTTTTCTAAAGTATCAGGAAGATGCCACGCGCCTAGGGTCTGGCTCCAGCGTGCGCCTTCCAATTGTTTGATTCGGGCAATGAGTTCGGCATTTTTTTCGAAATAAACGGCGATTCGTTTCTCTTTTCGGTGGGTGATGATTTTGGCTTCCCATTTCATAATCAGATGTTTTGAATTAAAAATTAAAAATTAAAAATTAAAAATTAAAAATTAAAAATTAAAAATTAAAAATTAAAAATTAAAAATTACGAATTACGAATTAGGAATTATCCCAAAACGATTCAAGTGCAATTTTCTATTTCTCGGCAAGCAACTCCTTCATAAACGCCGAGGCTTTTTCTATTTGGTCTGGCGACAGTTCTCGAAACTGCGCCATGGGTTGCAAAATGGTATGACCCACCCACCCAAACAAGGGCGCATCGGGCGGAATGGGCAAGGCCTCGGTGCTGTAGACTCCTAAAATTTCTTTGGGTGTGCAGCGCAACCCTATGCACAGCCGCTCGAGATACAGGAACGAAATAGATTTTGCTTCGTTCTCTAGCATCATTCGGGCTGCACGCTGCGGTATGCCTAGCTTTTTTAAACTAAAAACGGTGGGTTTTAGCCCTTTTTGTATTAGTATTTCCTTAACTCGAAGCTGTATCATAATCTTACAATTTTTAGCAAATATACAAAAAATTACATTTGACGTCAATATTTTACTATCTAACGTCGATACTTAACCATCTGAAGTCTATATTTGAACATCTGACGTCGATACTGTACTATCTGACGTCAATACTTAACTATCTGACGGCAATACTTAACTATCTAACGGCAATAATAGTCTATTTGACGTCAATAATAGTCTATTTTAAGGCAAAAAGAGACTATTTGATGTAAAAAATGCTATTTATTGTACCCTTTTTTTTTGAAGATATTTATATTTATTGTTTTCTGTTTAATTTATTTTTTTACTTTTATGCTTATTAATCCCCAAATAAAAAAACATGAAAGACAATTTAGAAAACACGCTGGGCATGTATCAAAAAGTGCAAGCAACGCTCTCGATGCATGCCGCAGAAACGGCTGCAATTCCTGCTGTGGCAACCTTGGCTGCGGAATTAAACACAAAGGTAACCGCCATTTTGACGGTAGCGAGCGATGCAGGTACCGACATTACGGGTTATACGGTGGACAAACAAGTTAAACGCAACGACTTGAAAACAAAAGTTCTAAAATTGAGCGGTGCTATTGTGGCGCATACTGCTATGACAGCCGATTTTAAAACTTTGGAAAAATGCGATGAAACGCCTAGTCAAATAGACGCTATGCGAGACAATGATTTTTATGTATATGCCAAATTGGTTATCGACGAAGTGACGCCAATCATGGTAGCATTGACCCCCTATGGTGTGGTAGCTGCCGATCTTACGGCTGCCAATACCTCGGCCGACGCCTACCTAAAAGCGATTCAGGCACCTAAAGCGCAAATTAACGAGAGAAGCAATAGTATAAATGAACTAACTGATTTGTTTGCAGCAACTACGACTTTTCTTACCGATAAGTTGGATAAAGTGATGGGCGTTTTTATCACCACCAACCCCAATTTGTATAATACTTATATGGGTGCGCGCAGCATAGACGATACTACTGCTGCTGCAGAAGCTGACTATGATTTGGTTATAAATGCTAATGCTTTAAGTTTAGTGGCAGAGTTGCCCTATTTATCTAGTCGTAGTTTTAGGTTTCAAAATACCGGCACTGTGCCACTTAGCTTTGCTTTAAGTGCTACGGCAAACACTCTAGAAGGGGATGTTCTAGTGCTAGAACCTACCGCATCAGCACAACGCGGCACCACCAGCCTCAACACCAACTCCCTTGCTACAAAGCTTTATGTAAAAAATGCCGATTTGGTCGTGGGAGGTAGTTATAAAATATGGTTAGAAGAGTAGGGTATTTTCGATTGTTTAAAGGTTTAATACGAATAAAAAAAACGCTATCGAAAGAGGGCGTTTTTTTTGGGTTGGTGTTTTCTTGACATTTGTTGCAAAATAAAGTCTTTCTTATGGAACTTAAGGGTACAAAAAACAGTACCTCTGGCGTTTCCATTAGCCGCTTGAGAGCAACATAGCATTTCAAAAGGCTTTATTTATTTCTACTCAATTACCCGAAAGGTTAGATTTATTCTGGAACCGATTGCTTTTGAAGTCTTCGGGATTTGATGTTTCCAAAAGTGTTGCGTGGTTCCTTTCATGAGCAACAAACTGCCGTGTTCTAGAAGAATATTCTGTTTTAAATTCGGAATTGTATTGTGTTTCAATTGAAAAATTCTTTCCGCCCCAAAGCTCACAGACGCAATAATTGGATTGATTCCCAATTCTTTTTCGTTGTCGGCGTGCCAGCCGTTGCTGTCTTTTCCGTTGCGATATAGATTCAGTAAAACTGTGGTGAAATTCACCTCTGAAACACTTTCTACATACGATTTTATCTTTTGAAGAAGAAGCGTCCAAGAATGTGGTTGCATCTTGATATTCGAATAGGAATAGGGTTTTCCATCGTTACCAAACAAAGCCGTCAATCGGGGTTGTAGATGGGTTTTTCCAAAAACTGTAATGTTATCTTGTTGCCAAGGAATATCCGTTATTAATTGCGAAAAAATGTCATCTGCCACTTTTTTATCAAAAAAATGAGGATAATAAATGATTGTTGCGTCTTGCAAATGAAGCACAAGAGGTTCCGATTTGAAAAGTGTATCCATACCGCAAAAATAAAGAGAAAAACTAAGATTTTCATCTTCGCTTTTCTCTTTACAATATAATTTAATCCGTTGGGTTTAATTAATAGAAAATTTTAAAAAATAGAAATACACAAAAAAAAGTTTGATTGACCAATTGCTTCGCCTGTTCGGCCTATGGTCTCGGGTCAAAAAGCTATGTTTCGCTATCAAAAAGTGAAACGCCTCAATAAAATCAATAAAAAACTATGTTTCTATGCGTTTAAAAAATATAAATTGAATTACACCCAACGTGTTAATTCAGAAAAAAATTATGCTTCGGAATTGTCTTGAAGTAAATTTTTATAAATAAATCCGGCAGCTATAGCTCCTAATATTGGTGCCAACCAAAACAACCAAACTTGTGACAATGGTTCGCCACCAACAAAAATAGCTTGAGACAAAGAACGAGCAGGATTTACAGAAGTATTTGTTATTGGAATACTGATCAGGTGAATTAAAGTCAGAGCCAATCCTATAGCAACTCCAGCGAATTTTCCGTTGGCAAATTTATCGGTTGCCCCAAGAATGACCAATAAGAAGAACAAAGTCAGTACAAATTCAGCGATAAAAGCCGATTGCATCGAATACCCATCAGGAGAAAAAGCACCAAAACCATTAGAGGCAAAAGCACCCGCTTTTGTAGCATCGATTGTAAAACCCGCTTTTCCGGAAGCAATTGCGAACAATGTTGCAGCAGCTGCAATAGCTCCAACACATTGTGCAATGATATAAGGCACCAATTCTTTGGCAGAAAAACGCCCTCCAGCCCACAAACCTAATGAAACTGCGGGATTAAAATGTCCCCCAGAAATATGACCCACAGCATAAGCCATTGTCAAAACGGTTAAACCAAATGCAAGAGACACTCCTGCAAATCCAATTCCTAAATCAGGAATTCCAGCTGCGAAAAGAGCACTACCGCAACCACCAAAAACCAACCAATACGTTCCAAAAAACTCCGCCAATAATTTTCTCATACTATTAAATTTAGATTGTTAATTGAAACGAAGTTACTATAAATCAATTTCATAATCAAAATTATTTGTTAATAAACTAATAAATAATAAGTTATTACAACTGAATTTTTTGATTAATTCCAGAAAATAGCGCTTAGTTATTTCGAAAATTCTTTGATAAGTAAAAACCATTAATTCCGATAATACAAATATTGGTAATTATTATTGGCAAAGAATAATTTAAAAGAAAACCATAAAGTACAAACAAAGCACAACCAATTGAATTCACAAGTCGCAGTTTGATAAAATCCTTCATCAAAAAAGAAATCAATACTACTATAGAAGCTAAGTAACCTACCAATTCAGTCAATGAAATACCAACCATTTTACTTGTTTTAGTGAATTCCAAAAGTAGTATATAGTTGCGATTGAAAGCTAGAAATTAGATTTTTTTTAAAATAATCCTTCCAATGCTTTGTTTTGTATTCCAATTTTGGAGGAATCAAAGTTCAATTTGTTTTGCAAAAGCGAGGCATAAACACTTCTGAAATCAATCTGGTATTTCAAATCGCCATTATCCAAATCGGAAAGATTGGGGTTGTTGCCAATAATTTTCCCTCGATTATTCCCGCCGATGACAAACATTGGAGCAGCCGTTCCGTGGTCGGTTCCGTGCCCGTTGTCTTTTACGCGACGACCAAATTCAGAGAAAACAACGATAGTTACATTTTGCAATTGTTGCGATTTTTTCAAATCTTCATAGAAACTATACACAGCATCGTTGAGTTCCGTCAACTTGTTTTTGTGAATGCCCAATTGATTGTCGTGGGTGTCAAAACCGCCAAGCGAAGTATAATACACTTTGGAATTCAGATTTCCTTTTATCAATTTCGAAATCCATTCCATGTTTTTTGCCAAACCTGTTTTAGGATAAACCACTTCCGAAGCGGTTGATTTCGCTAATGCTTTCTGAATGTCGTCAGAACCTTCTATTACAGAATTGGCTATTTTTCGAACAAAATCCAATTGTGGATTATTAGACAATTGACCGTCATTTTCAGCTTTGCTTTTAGTTTTGAATCGGTCAGGGTCTTTTACCGTAATCGAATTGGGTTCTTCCCCTTTCAATGCTAAATTATCAATAGAATCCAAGTTGATTCCAGCTGTAGGTTGGTGTTCTTTGCATTGCAAATCGAGATAACGACCCAACCAACCATCATTTAAATATTCTTGATTGGTAGGAGCTGTTTGCCAAATTTCTTGACTTCTGAAATGAGAACGAACTGGATTTGGATACCCTACATTTTGAATTACTGATAAATCACCGCTTTGTTGCATTGCAGCAAATCCTTTCAATGCAGGATGAAAAGCCATTCCTTTTGATGAATTTAAAACTTCTGTTTTGGATAAAGAAATTTTTGGACGAAGGTTATAATAAAGGGCATCTTCAAATGGGATAAACGTGTTCAAACCGTCATTTCCGCCATTTAATTGAACAAAAACTACACATTGTTCCCCCAAAACCAAATTGTTTTGAGAACCAAAAGAATACAA
>CAMCTL010000035.1 GCA_945878515.1 Flavobacterium psychrophilum
CCATAATTTAAGGCTCCTGTAGCAATAATATCTACATAATCAGTTCCAGGGTAATATTCTTTAAACTTTCCATAAGATAAATGTGGACTCCAAACCCAAATAACATTTGTAGCTCCAACTGATTCAAACACATCTTTTATATGTTTAAATGCGGCAACAAACTCAGATGGATCGTTATTTTGAGGCCCCCAAGGATAACGATATGGATCATTCATTTCATGTCCACATCTAAGATATATAGGATATCCCACTTTTGCAGCCTCTGTTGCCCATTCTTTTATATATGAATCATAATCACCACTAGCAACAGATTTAAGTCCATGGTTGTTTCTTTGATCTAGTTCTTTAATTTTAGGATAACTTTCTTTTGTGAATTTTTCTAACCATGGTTCCCAGGTAATCATTGGGATTGATCCAATTCTGACTATTGCATCAACTTTATTTTTAGGGAATTTATATATTTCACCTTCTCCCCAAGCTTCATAGATTTGGATAATAGGAAATGTTAGTGCTAATGAATCTTCTAAATCGATAATGTTTTCATAAGACAATCCATTACTATCATCTGCGGCTCCAAAAAGAATGTTCTTTGTTTTTAGAAGTGCGTATTTATTGTTTCTTTGATCGTTAAACCATGCTAATTTTTTTCCTCTATTTTCCTCTCTTTTACCTAAAATATTATCTTGCTCAATATCTTTAACCGTGTTTCCTAAGTTTTCTAGAAATCCGCCTAAAGGCCCCTTTGAGCTCGTACTTAAGGTTGATAAACCATAAATAATAAAATATCCAAGCACTAAAGCAAGAAGCACATTAAATATTCGTATTGTTGTTGTTTTAAATGGTGACATATATTATCTCTGATTTATTATAATTTTATTTTATTGTTGAGTGTGTATTTAAGTTCAACTATTTTTGCGCTCTATTTAATCTTAAATTTCTTGTCTTTTGTAATTTCTATTTTACTCCAAGCATTCTCTGCTTTTAGAAACAAAGATTTATATGCTGCTATTATTCCACCTAAAAATTGTACGAAAGCAATCATAGCAAATCCAATCATCCCCCAAGTTTTTTCAGCAGTGAGAATTAATTCACTTTCGGAAAGGTAATATCTTCTTTCAATATATATCCCAGTAAGTAAGATTATAAAAAAGAAACAATATAAAATCAAGGGTTTCACAAAAGGGCTCATAAAACCTTTTACAGCTACTTTTGCTGTTGGAATATAAGGAACATTTTTATTGATGATAGATAAAAAAAATGCATAGGTAAATACAGGCCAACAAGAATATTTTAGTACCATGCCTCTCCAATGAATACCTCTTTCTGTTTTTTTATCACACAAAAATTTTTGGGCATGTGCATAAACTAATATTGCAATCAATACAATTGGTGCTCCTAGAATTACAAATTCGCCAAAATCTATACTAGCTGGGCTTATTTTTGTAGTGAAAAATAACAAAGGTACGAAAATAAAAAAGGCAGTCATTGGACCAACTAAATAATAGGTACCTATAGATGAATAGCTTACTTTTTGCCAGAAAGTTAAACCTTTTGAAGCTTTTGGCATTTCATCAAAAAGCATTTCAAATACTCCTCTTGCCCATTTTAATTGTTGTTTACAAAACGAAGTAAAGTCTTCGGGAACCAAACCTCGACTTACAATTACAGGGTTGTATATTGACTTCCATCCTTTTGAGTGAAGTCTAATTGAGGTATTTAAATCTTCGGATAAACCTTTAGCGTGACCACCAATACTCTCTAATGCTTTTCTTCTAAAAGTGCAATTAGCGCCAATAGCTACTGCACCACCATAACCAAATAATCCCATTTGAGTGGGACCATAAAATACATAGGTTTGTTCAGCTGCTCCCTGTGCTGTAAATGATCTGAACATATTGTAATAACCCTGACTTACTTGAACAAAGCCCACTTTTTCATCTTTAAAAAATCCTAGCGTTTGATCTAAAAAAATTGGGAAAACAATATGATCTGGGTCTAAGACTAAAATAAAGTCTTCTTTGGTAATTTTTAGCGCTTCGTTGATTTTACCCGCTTTTGCACCAGGAATATCAAGTAATTCTAGCCAAACTACTCCGTGTTCTTCAGCTAATTCTTTAAAAGCTTTATCTCTAGTATCATCAAGTAAATAGGCTGTATGAGGGTAGTTTAAGTTTTTTAGTGCTTTAAAAGTATTTTCAAACATTGATAATGGCTCTCCTGGAGAAGATGTTGTAAAAACAGCCACAGTTAAGTTTTTTTCTGGAACAGGTACCTCTTTTGGTTTTTGAATACGTAAATAATTAATCCATATTAACGCGATTCTTATGTTTCCGTAAACAAAAAGCAGACTTAAAATAATGAATAAGTAAAAGTTTTCAATATGTTCTTTTCTGAACCACCATTCAAGTAAATTAAAAATACTAATTAGCCCAGCAATTGTTAATCCTAAAAATATCTCTTTGTCTAAGCTAGTTACTTTCTTGGCTTCTTTAAACTTCCATAAATCTTCACGTAATTTTGAATTCATTAAAATATAAAATTTAATCCTAAGTTAGTATTTTTTCTTCTGTAGAAAAATGTTTCTTGGTCAATGTAAGTAATTTTTGCTGAAAAACGATTTGAAAAACTATAGTTAATAACACCTGTAACTGCTACTGGTGTGAAAGTATCATCGTAAAATCCGCCAATTTCATATTTAGTTGCACTTATTTGGATCCGATAAGGATTTTTCAAAGTAGCATAAAAACCATAATTTACTTTGGCTTCAACTGATAATTTCTTTATCGGTTTATAATTTATTAAAAATATACCATCATGAATTTTTTGTTCTTTTGGAGTAAAGTAAGGATCATAAACACCCAAACCTTCATTATCGAAAACAAATTTAACATCTTTTGAATCTGTATAATTGTAGCTGTACCCAAATTGAAAGTTAAAATTTCGAATTTTTATGGGTTGCGTTAAAATCCATGAGTAAATTGATTTTATAGTATTGTCATCTTTAAAAAATTTATAATTATATCCTCCTTGAAATAGAATCCATTTATTAGAATAATTTAAGATGCCAAATATATCTTCCTGTGTTAAATTAAATTTGGTACTTGCAATCGTACTAAGTAAATTATTTTTAGCATATCCAAAATTTAATGATACGTTTTTAGTTATTTTTTTAACAAAACTTAAACCAGCTAACCAATCATCCTCACCTGAGAAATTCTTGTAAAGACCAGCTGTAAGGTTTGCAGTTAGGTGTAAACTATCAAATCGAAATTGGTTACCCAATTTTACTGTTAAAGCTCCTTCTTTTTGCGGAGAAAAACTATAATCAGCTATTTCTAATTTAGGATTTAAAAATCTAGATTCATATTTTTCTAAAACTACGTGGTATGCGAAAAAATTCAGTGGCTGCGTATCTGTTTGATATTCTGCATTTGTTTTAACATACAAAGCAGACAATTCTTTTATCTGGTCCGATAAATCTTTTGTAATTACTGTATTTGGATACAGTTCAAGAATTCTATCAATCTTTTTTTGTGCATTTTTAATATCTCCTTCCCAAAAGCTTAAATTAGCTTGCATCAATAAAAATTCAGCATTTTCAGCATTGTCATCCATGAAATTAGACAAAACAGATTCTAGGTTTTTTATTTTTCCTATTTGATATAGAAACCTTGCGTAATCCATTTGAAGATTTTTATCCAAAGGAGAAATTGAAATGGCTTTTTTAAATTTATTTTCGGCTTCCTTATTATTGCCGTTTAAATACAGTGCATGCGCATAAATCCAATTTACGCTTAAGCTTTCAGAAAAATTAACGTAATTTTCATTTAATAAAAATACTGCTTTCTCATAATCTTTTTTGCTAATATGTTCTTTTGTGTACTTTAATAAATCCTCTTCGGTTATATTGGATGGTGATTTAAAAGGCTGATTCTGAGAAAAAACAGAGATATTAAAAAAAATAAAAAAGCATGTAAAAATGATTTTAGTGATTTTAATTGCTTTTTCTGATGTAATTAATTTCATGATTTATTAAAATTTGTTGAAATTTCTAAAGGGTTTAAAAACTCAGAAAATCTTATAATATTTTTTCAACAGTTATCATTTAATCTTTTATTCTGATATAGTTTTGGTAACAACAACATGGTTATTCTTTTAATATACCTATCATGATAAATTTACAAAGCATTTACTGATCCAAAATTTTTCCAAATAGCGGCAGCCTTGTAGTTTGATACTGAACTAGAAGGTACTTTTAAAGATGCACTACCAAGATTTACATATTGAAAGACACTTGCATCTATTGTTAAAGGAGTAACTATATTCACAGTTAAAGTTTTTAATCCATTGCAATTGTAAAATGCACCATTTCCAATACTTGTAATACTATTTGGGATGATAACATTTGTTAGGGAAGTACATCCAAAAAAGGTGTCAACTGAAATTTTTGTTACTGTATTTGGAAACTCAAAGCTGGTAAAACTATAACAATTACCAAAAGCAGTTTTTCCAATTTCTGTTATTCCAGCGGGAAGAACTACTTTGGTCAAACTCTTACAATTATAAAAAGCGATTTCAGGTATTGCGGTAACGCCATTTGGAATTGTAATTTCACTGATACTATTGCAACCAGCAAAAGCGCCTTTTCCAATACTTGTAACTCCACTTGGGATATTAATTTGTGTTAAACTACTGCAGTTATAAAAAACAGTTTCGGCTATACTTGTTAAGTTACTTGGCAAAGCAAAATTCTTTAAGCTTGCACAATTTCCAAAAGCATTGCTTCCGATGCTTGTTATACTGCCTGGCAAACTCATGTTTTCTAAACTTGCACACCCATAAAAAATTGCATTTCCTATACTTGTAACCCCACTTGGTATTGTAATATTTGTTAGCTTAGAACATTCAAAAAACAAATTTTCTGGCAAACTTGTGAAATTACTTGGAATAACTGCTTTGGTTAAATTGACACACATACCAAAAGCGGATGATCCTATACTTGTTACAGATTGAGGGATGATAATTTCTTTTAAAACAGAACACTGATAAAAAGCTGATGAACCAATTGTGGTTATATTACTTGGTATTGTGTAACTCTTTAGGTTATTACAGGCATAAAAAGTTTCATTTGGAATTTTTGTAAAAGTTGATGGAAATGTTACATCAGTTAAACTTACACACAAACCAAAGACAGCAGACCCCATATTTGCATTTACTACACTATTAGGTATAACAACATTGTTTAAACTGCTGCAATCATAAAAAACTGCATTTCCAATACTCGTTATCGTATTAGGTATGGGCACAGAAACCAAACTTCTGCAACTAGCAAAAATACCATCCGATAAATGGGAAATTCCAGCTGGAATTTTAAAGTCTTTTAAACTTGTACATTTACCAAAAGCATCGTTGTTAATAGTTGTTACTGTGTCAGGTGTATTAATACTAGTGATCCTATAATCATCATAAAAAGCAAGCTTTCCTATACTTTTTATATTACTTGGAATAATCACACTTGTTAAGTTATAACAATATGCAAATCCTTCGTCTGCAATACTTGTGATCTTATAGGTAACTCCGTTTTTTTCTATTGTTTGAGGTAAGCTCAATATGCCTGATGGTCCAATTTCAGTTTCCTTTTTTACGGACACTTCTTTGTTAATTGAGTTCGTTACTGTATATCTTAAAATCCCATCACTAAAAGAAGTTTCTGTAGGATTTTCCGTTGGATTTTCTGGAGTGGTGTTACATGATGAAAAAACCAAAGAAAAAATTATAAAATAAAGATATGTCTTTTTCATTTTTTTTTCACAAATATATTTAAAACATCAAGGCAAATGACTAATAATTTTAAAAAAATGAGCTATAAACAAAAAAACAGTATTAATAATTTAAAAAAGTGATAGTAATGACAGCCCCACTTAAAGCTATTTATGCCGAAAATCTAATTATTTTCTACATTTTTAACCGTTACTTGACTTCGTTTTCTAACTTCAAATTATACTCGAAATCAGTGAAGTTTTGGATGGTTATTCTGGTAATTTCAGAAACGGCTTCATCCGTAAAAAAGGCTTGATGTGGAGTGATCAAGACATTGTTGAATGATAGTAATCTTTCGAAAACATCATCTTGAATGACGGTTTGCGAACAATCTTTGAAAAAAATAGTACTTTCTTTTTCATAAACATCCATTCCTAAGTAGCCAATTTGTTCTTTTTTTAAAGCAATAATTGCCTCTTCGGCATTGATAATGGCGCCGCGACTGGTATTGATAATCATTGCACCTTTTTTTAATTTATTGAACGCTTTTGTACCAAATAAATGATTCGTTTCTGCGGTCAGTGGACAATGAATTGAAATAATATCAGATTCAGAAAGCAATTCATCAAAGGTTTTATATTGGATTCCTTTTTGCATTAAATCTTCGTTTTCTTTGAGATCAAATGCTATGATTTTGCAACCAAAACCCAACATTATATTGCAAAAAGCACGTCCTATTTTTCCAGTTCCAACAATTCCGATTGTTTTTCCATAAAGGTTGAAACCCATTAAATTTTGTAATGAAAAGTTGTTTTCGCGAACTTGGTTATAGGCTTTGTGGGTTTTTCTATTCAAAGTAAGAATCAATGCAACAGCATGTTCTGCAATGGCTTGAGGTGAATAGGCAGGAACTCTTAACACCTTTATATCATGGGTCTTAGCCGATTTAATATCAACATTGTTGTAGCCAGCACTTCTTAGAACGATTAATTTTACACCAAGTGTTGCTAATTTTTCGATGCAATTTTTGTCAATGATATCAGTTACAAAAACACAAACCGCTTTGAATCCTGTGGCTAAATCAGTTGTTTTGGAATTTAATGATTCCTTAAAAAATACTAATTCGTGTTGGTTGCCAATGTCGTATTTATTAAAATATTCCTCTTCATAAAGTTGAGTTCCAAAGACAGCTATTTTCATCGGTTAATGTTATTTGTTTTTTAGCAGTCAGACTTGATATTTGTAATTATTTCTAAGTAAATTACGGTGTAAGTAACTGACAATCAATTTATTTTAATCACAAAAACATTACACCTTAAAATCAAATCTTTTAAAATAATCATCAATAAAATTGCGCTGTTCTTTTTCGCTCATTTTATCAGTATTACTGACTTCGATCTTAATTGCGTCAAATTGATGATTGTTTTTTAATTCATTGTATAATTCTACTTTTGCATCTGTTGGACCAAAAAGTATTACTTCATCGAAGTTCTTAATGATTTGTGCCAATTCCTTGTAATAAGTTGACAGTTTTTGTTGCTCTTTATTGTGCATTCCACTTTCGCTTCGTTGCAAAGTATCCACTTTATCCTGAAAAGAAAAATCCGAAGTAATGATTTTTGTTTCATGAATTTCTGAATCAAATTCAGTAATATGAGCCATCGAATGATCCATCCAAATGCCTATTTTTTTTAGTGTTTGCATCTAGTGGTTGTATTTTCCTGAATCGTTATCATCGTCATCTCCAATGCTGTAATAATTGTTTTCTTCGTCTTCACTACCAATGTCTTCTTGGTCATCATCAAGGTCAGAACCAGGCACGTCTAAATCTTCTTCAGGATGTTCTAAATCTATATCTCTTTCGTTCCATTCGGGATCTTCATCCACAATTTCAACTGGCTTTTTCTTTGAGATATCTTCTGGATCGATGTCGAATTCCTTGTCGAATTTGTTATAAATATCTTCGTTTTCGGGATATTTAGGATAGCCATCTTTGTTTTCTAATTGTTCGTTTGCCGCTTGTGGAAAATTTTCTTTCTTGATCATGGTATAATTGTTTAGGATTTGTGAAATTCTTCTTCTAAGATTTTTTTCTTGTCATAATACTCCGATTGCGTAATGTCTCCCTGAGCATATCTTTTTTGCAAAAGTTCAAAGGCCGTGTCTTTTTTGCGTCTTTGTCCGGGAATTTCATAAGGGATTGCAAAAATCCAAAACAATAAAATTACCCATATTGCCCACCAAATAATATTCATTCCGAAGTAGTAGTTCTCGTAGTACATCATAATATTGTAGTTTTAGTTTGGAAATGATTTCCAGACAAATTTCAAACTATTAAGCAGTTTTGCTGTTATATAATTTTGCGAGATATTTTCAATATTCACACCTTAATGGAAGCGCATCAAGCGTTTAGTGACTTTTTTTTTGAAAACGATAAGGTTTGAGGTTTTTTTTTCAAAGTATTGTTGTCTGATTAAAATTTTAGTCAAATTAAAATCTCCAATAAATTTAGTCCCTAAGGGACATTAGCTGGCTGCTGACTTGTATTGTGACTACCAACATTTTGCTCCTAACGGAGCGTACCTCGTCGAGGTTAAATGTTGGTAGTAATAAGATTACGGATAGTAGAATTGTCTCAGAGGGACTATACATGTATTTTATCCTACAAAAGTGATTTCAACATTTGCTATACCACTAAATATTTGTCCTTTGGAATATCGACTCTTATATTGAAACGTTGCAGAATTTGCCAAAAATTAATTATGAGTTTCATCATTTGCTGACAACTCGTGATTGTAGGTGTGTTTTTGAATAGGGTACAAGAACTTTGACCTGTCTTTGCGGGAAAATGGCGTTGCAACCCAAAACACTGGGTCTTGAGTTCAAACAATAGAATCTATTGGAATTGCTATACTTTTTGAGGGTTGAAAACGACAGTCTTTGTCCAATTTTCTTGAATCAACTTTGTTTAGACAAATATTAATGCAACATTTGTGTCTATTGATATGTAGAAGTTACTTGCTTTTTTTTCCAAATATCTTTTTGAAAATAGTTACCATCGCTAGAACTACAAATCCAAATGCTAATCCGAAGGCAAATTCTTTCACTATCGAAGGCAGCTGTGGAAATAAATGATGCAAAAATTCAATTTGGTGTACAAAAATTCCACCGGCCACTAAAATCAAAGCGATGGTACCAATAACAGATAAACTTTTGATGACTTTTGGCAAGGCTTGAACCAATAGGTTTCCAATTGTTTTGGATAAACTTTTTTCTCTTTTACTACTGGCTATAAGTCTAAACCCTACTTCGTCCATTCTTACAATTATGCCTACAATACCATATACACCAACGGTGGCAATTATTGCAATCACCGACACAACAGCGATTTGAGTTGTAATGGGTTTTCCAATAACAGCGCCTAAAGCAATGATAATAATCTCGACCGATAGAATAAAATCGGTTACAATAGCTGACTTTATTTTTCCTTTTTCAAGGTCCAAAATTTCGGCTTCCGTAAAAACTTGTTCTGTAATTTCAATAGATTCGTGCTTATGAGGAAAGAAATATTCATAGATTTTTTCGGCTCCTTCGTAGGCTAAAAATAGTCCGCCAAGAACCAGTATGACTATAATTGCCGGAGGATAAAAACCACTTAACAAAAAGGCTATGGGCAGAATTATTAATTTGTTCAGAAAAGAACCTTTTGCGATAGCCCATAGAACAGGAATTTCTCTTGAGGAAGCAAATCCTGAGGCTTTCTCGGCATTTACTGCCAAATCATCACCCAAAATTCCAGCTGTTTTCTTGGCTGCAACTTTACTCATTACAGCTACATCATCCATAATTGCTGCGATATCATCTAAAAGTGCGAAAAAACCTGATGCCATAATATTTTTTATTTTTTTGCCGTTAACAAAAATACGGTGTAGTTAGTATTTGATTTTATAATGGTACTCGCATCTTGAATTTTGATGTCTGTAAATCCAGCTTTTTTGACCATTTGAACAAAATTTTCGCGGTCAAATCCGCAATGAAAAACGCCAGTATCTTCGGTATGAAATGAACCATCTTCGGAGTCAAGATCCGCTATGGCAATTGTTCCGTCTGTTTTAAGTAGCGTATATAATTTTTGAAACAAAGGCAAAGGTTCTTCGATATGATGAATAGTCATAGACGAAATAATGGCATCAAATTCTTGATTCAACATTTCTTTAGTCAAATCCATTTGTACAATTTGGAGCACACATGGTATTCCATCTTTTTTAGATGCTAAGACATCGGTCATGGCTGGCGAAATATCAACAGCGGTGATTTGGCCCACATAAGGCGCAATTTCTGAAAGCAATAATCCGGTTCCAGACCCAAAGTCCATGATACTCATCTCTTTTGAAAAAGCGACTTCGTTCAAAATAGTTTGTGCTATCGTGCTTACATTTTGTGTTCTCGACACTTCAGTATCATAGTCTTTTGCTTTCGATGCAAAAAAATCGTTTGGCTTCATATATTTATAGAAAACACTTTAAGTTTTAGGTGGTAAAAATATTTAATCTTCTTCATTATCCAAGTCTTCATCATCATTAAAATTTAAAAAATCATCTGGATTGAAAGGAATGTCTTCGTCAGGGTCTTTGTCATGGGCAGATACTCCCGGAGGATTGAACAAACCCCAATCGTCTTTTATATAATTCCAAACATCAAAACTAGCCACCCAATCAATGAATAAGAGCCTAAATTCATCAATTTCGGTGCGCAATAATCGGATGTAATCTTTGTCATGAATGTCCTCTTCAAACCGCAAACTGCCTGCATGCACATAGAGATCTCGGGCAGCTTTTCTGATAATGGTGGCGTTTTCCATTTTCAAGTCATAGAGTTCTATTGCATAAACTCCTGCAATTTTAGCTGGGATAATCATGGCATCTTCCAACATAAATCGCGCAGTGGTTTCTTGCAAAAAATCATTTTCAGCGGGAATAGTTTCGATCAATCCTTGCGTGATTTTGAAAATCTGTTCTGCTTTTTGATATAACGGAAATTGTTCTAATTCTTCTCTTCGTGACATGGTCTAAAATTTATCTATTTTTTGGTATCAATTGCTCCTATTAACTGATTCACTGAGTTTTTGGCAATGTTCAAAGCCCTGAGCGAATTCTTTTTTTTGAAAGAATGGGCTTCCATTCGGATCAATATATTTTTCAACATTTTGATGGCATCATTAATATAGGGGCCTTTATTGAGCATGATACATTCCGCCTGAACGCCTTGAACAACATCGCTAATTTCAGCTCTTGTTGGAATTCCTGTTTTGGCTAGATTTTCGAGAACTTGTGTTGCCCAAATTACTGGAATATGTGCCGCTTCGCACAACCAAAGTATTTCATTTTGAACCTCTGAAATTCTTTCGAAACCAATCTCAACCGCCAAATCACCTCTTGCAATCATAACTCCAATTTTATCTCTTTTCATCCCTTCAAGGATAATAAATGGCAGATTCTCGAAAGCTTCTTTGTTTTCAATTTTGAAAATAACACCTAAATCTTTGGCTTGATGCAAGTTTAATTGATGGTATAAAAATTGAACATCTTCGCCTGTTCTTACAAAAGAATAGCCTACGATATCAGCATTTTTGCAAACAAAAGCTAGGTTATCGACGTCCTTTGCTGTCAAAGCTGGTAGGTTCAGTTTAGTATCTGGAAGATTTATGCCCTTTTGAGAGGATAATTTTGTTTTGTAACAATGTGTAATTAAGAGTTCAATGTCTTCGTCTGTTTTTGCTATCACTACTGATTTTATCATTCCATCATCAAATAAAACCGCATCATTTATTTTAACATCCTCAATAATTTGAGGGAGCATTACTCCAATTTCTGCTTTTTTGATTTGTTTCTTTTTCTTTCCGAAGGTTGATTTTTTTCCTAGAGTTTTTCTTTTTGTTAAAATGATATGTTCACCAACTCTGACTGAAATTGAATTATCTATATGTACTTTTCCTTTTCCTTTTTTTCGAGAAATTTCTATGTTCGAGGTTCTTAATTTTGGACCTGATAAATCCATGTATATTTTCAATTTATGGTTGGTTTCAGTATTAATTTCGTTGATAAATTGTACCATTTTTGTCCATATTTCTATATTCCCGTGGCTTAAGTTGATTCTGGCTATTTCCATACCACTTTCAACCATTTCTTCAATAATTGATTTATCATCAGCCGCTTCATTGGGAAGCGTAACCATTATTTCAGTGTAATTGCTTCTGCTTCCTTGATTAAATAGAGTATTCGCATTTTTCTTAATTAGAGCGCAACTTCTTTCATATCCTATGATTTCGATCTTAGATTTTTCTTCAACTGGAAGGCCTTGAATTAATTTTAGATTTTTGAGAACATTGTATAAATTACTGTAAACATATCCCTCCGATGTGCCTAAAGATGAAACACCATAGTCCGACAAACTGGAGTGATAATCCCTAAGATCATAACTTCTAAGTATAAGATAACGACATAAATTTTTAGCACTTAATCTGTGTTCTTGATGAATTTCGGAAATTGCTTCATCTATCTTGGATTCATTATCAATAATAGATTGTAAAATTTCATTCAATTCATTGCATAATTGTTCAATTTCCATTTTGTTTAGTGTTTAATTTTTGCTTGAGTAAAGTTAGTCAAAAAAAAGATGTGTTTATGCTGTACAATACATTCTAATTTTGCGTACTTTAAATGGTGTGGTTTTTTGTAGCTTAAAATGTCATGATTTTGGTTTATGTTTTAATTAAACGTAATCTGAGTTATTCAAATATCAACTTATTAAACTATGAAAATTGGAATGGGCACGGTTTGCAAAACCGCCTATCCACAAAATGGAATTTGGGATATATCCGTGCGATTGTGGTTGATTCGCTTTTACAAAATTAAACCTTATTTTCATTTGACGCTACTTTTATATCATAATAACAAGCTTTTAATTAATAATAACAAGCCGATATATGATAATAACAAGCCGTTATATAATAATAACAAACTATTGTATAATAATAACAAATTGTTAAATAATAATAACAAGCTTTTATGTAATAATAACAAACATTTATGTATTTAATACACGAAAGTATTTAATAATAGTATTATTTTGAGGATAGGATATACTATTATTGCGGTAAAGTAACGTATTATAGGCTCAAAGGTTGATAATATTGAAATGCGGTTTAGTATTATTAATTTCTAATTTGTTATTAATAACATATTGCACAGCATTATCGTTGTGTGGTGTCCTATTATTGACCTACAACTTGTCATTATTGGCTTCGGGTCTCTTATTTTACAACTATAGTTGACAAAAATTTTGAAATTGTTTAAAATTTTAAAATTGTTTAAAAGTTTAAGGATGCAAACTAAAATCTTCCACTAGCAATCCAAAATCTGAAATCTAAATGAAAAAAATCTACAATCTACAATCTACAATCTGCAATCTGCAATCTGCAATCTGCAATCTACAATCTAAAATCTAAATGTCATCTTGTCATATCTTTTTCCGCCAATTCTACCATAAACTGACAATGTCAAGGCTGTCATTGGCTTGGCACAAAGATTGACTATTGCATCTCGAGATGTTAAAATAAGTATTCAATAAAAATTAAATATAAATAAAATGGGTAAAATAATCGGAATTGATTTAGGTACTACCAACTCTTGTGTTTCTGTAATGGAAGGTAATGAAGCAGTTGTAATTCCTAACGCAGAAGGAAAAAGAACAACACCATCTATCATCGCTTTTGTTGAAGGTGGCGAAATTAAAGTTGGTGATCCAGCTAAGAGACAAGCAGTAACTAATCCAACTAAGACTATTGCTTCTATCAAACGTTTTATGGGACAAGGTTTTGGTGAGGTTTCGGCTGAAGCAAAAAGAGTTTCTTATAAAATAGTGAAGGGCGACAACAATACACCACGTGTGGATATTGACGGTCGTTTGTACTCTGCACAAGAATTGTCAGCTATGACACTTCAAAAAATGAAAAAAACTGCTGAAGACTATTTAGGTCAAACAGTTACTGAAGCAGTTATTACCGTTCCTGCTTACTTTAATGATGCACAACGTCAAGCAACGAAAGAAGCTGGTGAAATTGCAGGTCTTAAAGTAATGCGTATCATCAACGAACCAACTGCTGCAGCTTTGGCTTATGGTTTGGATAAAAAAGGAAAAGATCAAAAAATTGCTGTTTACGATTTAGGTGGAGGTACATTTGATATTTCTGTTCTTGAATTAGGAGACGGAGTTTTCGAAGTTCTTTCTACAAATGGTGATACTCACCTTGGTGGAGATGATTTTGACCACGAAATTATTGACTGGTTGGCTAACGAATTCAATGCTGAAGAAGGTATCGATTTGCGTTTAGACCCAATGTCATTGCAACGTTTGAAAGAAGCTGCTGAGAAAGCAAAAATTGAATTGTCTTCTTCTGCTGAAACTGAAATCAACTTGCCTTATGTAACGGCTACAGCTTCAGGACCAAAACACTTAGTTAAAAAATTATCTAGAGCTAAATTTGAGCAATTAACTGATTCTTTAGTGAAGCGTTCTATGGCTCCAGTGGCTAAAGCGTTGAAAGATGCAGGTTTATCTGTTTCTGATATTGACGAAGTTATTCTTGTAGGAGGTTCTACTCGTATGCCAAGAATCGCTGACGAAGTGGAGAAATTCTTTGGTAAAAAAGCGTCTAAAGGAGTGAATCCTGATGAGGTTGTTGCAATTGGAGCAGCTATTCAAGGTGGAGTTCTTTCTGGAGATGTAAAAGATGTATTGTTACTTGACGTTACACCTTTATCTTTAGGTATCGAAACTATGGGTGGTGTTATGACAACTCTTATTGAGTCTAACACAACTATTCCAACTAAAAAATCGCAAGTATTCTCTACTGCTGCAGATTCTCAACCAACAGTTGAAATCCACGTATTGCAAGGCGCTAGAGCAATGGCTGCTGATAATAAAACAATTGGTCGTTTCCACTTAGATGGTATTCCACCAGCACCAAGAGGTGTTCCACAAATTGAAGTAACTTTTGATATTGATGCTAATGGTATCATCAAAGTTTCGGCAACTGACAAAGGAACTGGAAAATCTCACGATATTCGTATCGAAGCTTCCTCTGGATTAACTGCCGAAGAAATCGAAAGAATGAAAAAAGATGCTGAAGCTAATGCTGATGCTGACAAAATTGCAAGAGAAAGAGCTGAAAAATTGAACGAAGCTGACGGAATGATCTTCCAAACTGAGTCTCAATTGAAAGAACTTGGAGATAAATTAACTGATGATAACAAAGTAGCTATCGAGTATGCTTTAACTGAATTGAGAATGGCGCACCAATCTCAAGATGTTCCTGCAATTCAAACTGCACTTGACAACATCAATGCAGCTTGGAAAAAAGCTACTGAAGCAATGTACGCTCAAGGCGAACAAGCTCAAGGTGCTCCACAACAACCACAAGGAGAACAACCACAAGGAGACAACGTAGAAGACGTTGAATTCGAGGAAGTGAAGTAAGCACAGAACTCATTTTTTGAATAAAAAATGATGTGAATCGCTTATCCCGATTTTTATCGGGATCTTCTGAAGAACATAAATATTGAAAAACCGTGATAGAAATAGCACGGTTTTTTTTATGTGTTAATATTTTTTATTTGCTTTTTTTGCGTCGAAACATTCTTGATATGACTATAGTATGTGGAAAGGTTATCGCCGCTAAAAACGAGAAGAATAAAGCATTAAATAGTTGATCCTCTTTCAAGGTAAAATAAATAAGTGTTATACCTATAATTGAAACCAACCAATATATTCCTGCAGAACGACAATATGCTATAAAATATTTTATCGAAAATGATCCATTCAAGAATTTAATTTGGTCAATTATAGAAGGAATACTATGCCATAAAACAAAATAAATTGAAAATCCCCAAATCAAACTGGAAGACTTGAAAATGATAGCAAAGACAGTTAAATGAAAAAATTCCAACAGGAGTTTATTTCTGACTGTTTCTGTCTTCCAATAGAAATATACACTTAAGCCAATAAAAATAATCCCCGAGACCTGAAGCAATAATAAAAAGTACGGAATTGGGATAGTAATGCCGGCAATACTCCAAATGATACTTTGTACTTCATGAGAATGAAAAACAAACAACAGTAGCAAAATAGACAATCCGTAAAAAAACTGGAACAAGATTCCGATCCATTTTGGAAAATGAAGTTTCAAATTCTGCCATTGCTGTTCTCCAAAATGATAGCCACTTACAATAATAAATAATAGAAGAGCCAATTGTGGAATACTATAAAATAAAATTAGCCCGATTAGGACAACAATCACATAGTACCCCAAAATTTTAAACTTAGAGTTTGATGTTTTTTTAACATTCACCTTATTAATAAGCAGTAAATCATTTGCTCCATGAAGGATTCCAAAGGTGAAAATTAAGAAAAACCCAGATATTATCTGAAACTTGGTCGAGAAATAGGAGTCCATCCACAACCCGAAAAAGCTTGCTACAATTGCGATATTGCTATATTTTTTCATTGCATTTAAATTTTGTTTAAAAATAGTCAAAAAAAATTAAACAAAATATTTTTTTATTGTTTAACTTTTATTAAATTTGTTTGAACAAAAAAATAATTTAAATAAATTTATTATGACAAAATTAATGCTTATTTCAGGAATGATCGGAAAATTATCTCCAACCGATTACGTAGGTTTTACCTTTTTCGTGGGCTGTATGGCTATGATGGCCGCATCAGCATTTTTCTTTTTATCACTAAATCAGTTTGATAAAAAATGGCGTACTTCAGTTTTAGTTTCAGGTTTAATTACCTTCATTGCGGCAGTTCATTATTTCTACATGAGAGATTACTGGGCTTCATTTGGCGAATCTCCAACATTCTTTCGTTATGTTGACTGGGTTTTAACAGTGCCGTTGATGTGTTTGGAATTTTACTTGATACTCAAAGTAGCTGGTGCTAAAAAATCATTATTGTGGAAGATGATTATCTATTCTGTTATAATGTTGGTAACAGGTTATTTTGGCGAAGTAGTTTACACTGACCAAGCTGCTTTCTGGGGCTTTGTTTCTGGTGTAGCTTATTTTGCTATTGTGTATGAAATCTGGTTGGGAGAAGCTTCAAAATTAGCTGCTGATGCTGGTGGAGAAATCCTAAAAGCACACAAAATTTTATGTTGGTTTGTACTTGTAGGTTGGGCTATTTATCCTTTAGGATATATGATGGGAACAACTGGATGGTACAATGGAATCATTCCATCTGGTAATATTGATGTGGTTTACAACATTGCAGATGCCATCAATAAAATTGGATTTGGTTTAGTAATTTACAGTTTGGCTGTAAGTTCGCAAAAAGATTAGTTTTAGTTGTTTTCTTTTTTTTTAACCGAGCTTTTTTCGTAAAAGCTCGGTTTTATTATTTAAAAACCCGACAGTTCAAACAATTGTTGGGTTTTTTTGTGTTAAAAAAACAACATCTCAAATCATTTTATTTTTCTAATCAATTCAAACATTGATTTTTAATTTGCTTTAGACTATTTGAACTCTATTTTTCAATATCCAAATGATTTATCTCAGAAAAGCACATCATATTTATTACTAATTTTGCATTTTGGATAATTTTGGTCGCTAATGTTATTATTATCTTACAATTTGCAACAAATGATAAATGTCAGTTTTCAGTATTATATATTTTCGTAATATTACTTCATAAAAGAATTTAGATGGGAAAGCTTAAATATAAAAGAAGCAAAAAACTCCAACCTTATAATTTAGAGTATACTGGCATTCACAAACGAACCGACTCTGAGATGCAACTCTTTGTTTATGATGATGTAAGTTTATCTGAATTTCAAAATTTTGCTGTTGCTGATTTAAATAAAAGAATGGATTCGACAAAAACAAGTTGGTTGAATATTCACGGGCTGAACAATCTGGATTTGTTGAAATCTTTAGGCAACCATTTCAAAATTGACAACTTCATGCTTGCCGATATTTTGAATACCACTCGAAGAACCAAGATTGAAGAACAACAAGATGTCTTGTTTTTTAATATAAAATCATTACTTCCAGCAGGCGGTACGGACAAAATTAGTGCAGAGCAAATCAGTTTTTTGCTTAAAGACGGGATTTTAGTTTCTTTTCAAGAAAAAAGGAGCGATTTTTTTACCCATATACGTGAACGAATACGAACACATTCAGGAATTGTTCGGACAAAAAAAGCTGATTATTTGTTGTATATTTTGCTAGATGCTATCATGGAAAATTTTTACATCACCATCGAAAATGAAGAGGATAAAATTGAAGAATTGATTGATCAAACTAAATGCAGTACTGACCCAATTATTCTAGAAAAAATTGAACAGCACCGCGATAATTTTAACTTTTTGAAGCGTTCTATTATTCCGCTTCGCGACTCTTTGTATGGGATAAAAAGTATTAAAGATGACGATGTGTTTAATGCCATTGCTCCAGATAATTTCACTTTTTTTTCTCGATTGCATCAAAAAAGTTTAGAACTTCTAGAACAAATAGAATCCGATATGGGCTCACTCCATAGCGCATCCGATTACTATTTTTCGGCTCAAAGTCATAAAATGAATGAGATTATGAAAACGCTAACCATAGTTTCGGCTATTTTTATTCCGCTTACTTTTATTGTTGGTGTTTACGGAATGAATTTCGATTATATGCCAGAACTTAGATACGAGCATGGCTATTATACTGTAGTTGGAGGAATGGTTCTAATCGTTTTTGGGATGATTTATTATTTCAAAAGACGGCGTTGGTTTTAATATTTTCAATAGATTCGAATTGCATATAGTACAATTTAAAAAACAAAAAAATGAACAAAGCAATATATATAGCTACCAATGAGGAAACTAGCGGAAAGTCGATAGTTACTTTGGGATTAATGAGTATGCTTATTGGCAAAACAGCCAAAGTGGGTTATTTTAGACCCATAGTCGAAGATTTTGAAGATGGAGAACTAGACAATCATATTGATACAGTAATCAATCATTTTGGTTTGGACATCGATTTTAATGATGCGTATGCAATCAAAAAAAGCAAATTAATAAAAAAGAAAAACAGAGGAAAACTAGGAGAAGTCATCGATTTGATTATCGACAAATACAAGAAAATTGAGGAGCGCTTTGATTTTGTTGTAGTTGAAGGCACTAGTTTTGTAGGAGAGGGCACAGCAATTGAAATGGATACCAATGTACTTATCGCAAAAAACCTTGGTATTCCGGCCATAATTGTAGGGTCGGGTATAGGAAAATCGCTAGACGAATTAGTAGACAGCCTTTGCCTAGCCTATCATTCTTTTAAGTTAAAGGAAGTAGAAGTTTTGGCCGTAATAGCCAATAAAGTGCAATTGGAAAATTTGGAATTAATTAAATTCGGACTGAAAAAAAATTTACCAGAAGGGGTTTTGGTCAATGCAATCCCTTTAATTTCAAGTTTAAAAAACATAACTGTTCAAGAAGTTGTCAATGAGCTAGATGCTAAAGTTTTATTCGGTGAAGCTTATCTAAATAATCAAATATCCAGTTTTAGTGTTGGCGCTATGCAACTTAGAAACTACTTGATGCACCTAAAACAAGATGGCTTGGTCATCACTCCTGGCGATAGAGCCGATATTATTTTAGGAGCATTGCAAGCCAATGAATCTAAAAATTACCCATCTATTTCTGGAATAGTTTTGACGGGAAATATTATTCCCGAAGATACTATTCTTAAATTAATAGAAGGACTTTCTCCAGTTGTGCCTATTATTGTAGTAAATGAAGGAACTTATGTAATTACGAATAGAATTGGCGATATAAAATCTAAAATTTATGCCAATAACAAACAAAAAATTCAAACATCAATCGACACTTTCGAAAAATATGTAGATATAGATAGCTTAACCGATAAATTCGTAAAATTTGAGGCAGAAGGAATGACACCAAAAATGTTTCAATACAATCTGGTCAAAAGAGCAAAAAAACACCGAAAACACATCGTATTACCAGAAGGAAACGACGACAGGATTCTAATTGCTGCAGCAAGATTATTGTTGATGGATGTAGTCGAAATTACTATTCTTGGTGATATAAAACAAATTGTTAGTAAAGTGGCTGACTTAGGTGTAGATATGGATTTTACAAAAGTTCAGATCATCAATCCAAGAAAAGATAAAAATTATGATGACTATGTAAATACCTATTACGAATTGCGAAAAGCGAAGAAAATGACTTTGGAAATTGCCAGAGATTTGATGGAGGATGGTTCGTATTTTGGAACTATGATGGTGTATAAAGGTCATGCAGACGGAATGGTTTCTGGTGCAGCGCATACCACACAACACACTATTTTACCAGCATTACAATTCATTAAAACCAAACCAAATTCGTCTGTTGTTTCTTCAATATTCTTTATGTGTATGGAGGATCGAGTTTCTATTTTTGGCGATTGTGCCATTAATCCAAATCCAACAGCAGAACAGTTGGCAGAAATTGCCATTTCATCGGCAGAATCAAGTTTGGCTTTCGGCATTGAACCAAAAGTAGCCATGCTATCATATTCTTCTGGTTCATCTGGAAAAGGTGATGAGGTGGATAAAGTAAGAACCGCAACTGAAATTGTAAAAAGTAAACGTCCAGATTTGAAAATTGAAGGTCCAATTCAGTACGACGCCGCAGTAGATTTAGAAGTAGGTCAAAGCAAAATGCCCAATTCTGAAGTGGCAGGACACGCCAGCGTATTGATTTTCCCTGATTTAAACACAGGAAACAATACCTACAAAGCAGTACAAAGAGAAACCGGTGCTTTAGCAATTGGTCCAATGTTGCAAGGATTGAACAAACCGGTAAATGATTTAAGCCGAGGCTGCACCGTTGACGACATTGTAAACACGGTTGTTATTACAGCTATTCAAGCGCAAGGACTTTAAATATCAGATTTCAGATTTTAGATTTCAGATTGAAAATTAAAAAGAAAAAATAAGTACACAACATATCTCCTAGTCGCTTTCTCCTTTGGAGAGTGCCGGGAAGAGGAAAACAATTAAAATGAAAATAGTTATAATAAATTCAGGAAGTTCTTCTATAAAATACCAATTAATCGAAATGCCATCGACAGCAATCATTTGTTCTGGAATGATTGACAGGATTGGATTGGAAAATTCAAATTTAAGTTATGTTACCCAAACGGACAAAATAGAAAAAACCTTACCTATTGCCGATCATAAAATTGGTTTGGAAAAAATCGCAACGCTATTGATGGATGAAAAATTGGGCGTGATTAAAAGCACCAAAGAAATTAATGCTGTTGGGCATCGCGTTGTTCACGGTGGAAGTGAATTTTCGAACACCACCATAATTGACGATGAAGTTAAACACAAGATAAAACAACTTTTCGATTTGGCGCCATTGCATAATCCCGCAAATTATGAAGGAATAGTTGTTGCCGAATCCATTTTTGAAGAAGCCAAACAAGTAGCCGTTTTTGATACGGCTTTCCACCAAACCATTCCGGTTGAAGCCTATAAATATGCCATTCCAAATTATCTATTAACAGAGCATAAAATCCGAGTATATGGTTTTCACGGCACAAGTCATAAATATGTTTCCGAGAAATCAATTGACTATTTAGAGAAATCATCTAAAATTATAACCATCCATCTTGGTAATGGATGCAGCATGTCGGCCATAAAAGACGGAAAAAGTATCGACACTACTTTGGGTTTTGGTCCAATGAATGGTTTAATAATGGGAACGCGAAGCGGCGACATTGATCAATCGGTACTGTTTTATTTGGTGAATACTTTGGGATATTCTCTCGCCGAAGTGAATACAATGTTGCAAAAACAAAGCGGAATGCTTGGCCTTACTGGTTTCAGTGATTTGAGAGATATTGAGTCCAATGCCGAGCAAGGAAACAAAGATTGTCAATTGGCACTACAAATGAACGCTTACCGAATCAAGAAGTATATCGGTTCTTTTGCAGCGGTTTTGGGTGGGCTGGACGCTATTATTTTTACTGCTGGAATCGGTGAAAATTCCTCTTATATTCGGAAACTAGTTTGCACCGATATGGAGTATTTTGGAATAGAATTGGATCTGGACAAAAACGAATTGCGTTCCGCAGCAATTCGTGAAATTAATTTACCACAATCGAAAACCAAAATCTTGGTCGTTCCAACCAATGAAGAAGTTGAAATTGCACATCAAGTTTTTAATTTGCTTTCGGTTTAATATTGAAGTGATTTAAACTTTTTACATTTTGGCGAAAATTTAGGATTTTGTAGCCAATTGAAGTCTTTTTTAAGTTGCATAGCTGGGCTACGGAACGAAAAAAAGTCGAAATGTGGATGCAAAAGATAAATTTTTTAGCAAATGAGGAAAGTTTAAATCACTTCATTATAGTATTGTTAACTTCATGACAGTATAATAGGAAAAAAAGCTAATTTTGCCTTTTAATTTAAACCTATTGTAATGAATTGGATAACCGTCAAAGAATACGAAGATATAACTTATAAAAAATGCAATGGAGTAGCTCGAATTGCCTTCAACCGACCTAATGTTCGCAATGCATTTCGACCAAAAACTACCTCAGAATTGTATCAAGCTTTTTACGATGCCCAAGAAGATACTTCGATAGGAGTAGTTTTATTATCATCAGAAGGACCATCGACTAAAGATGGTGTTTATTCTTTTTGTAGCGGCGGCGATCAAAATGCGCGTGGACATCAAGGTTATGTTGGAGAAGACGGTCAGCATCGTTTGAATATTCTTGAAGTACAGCGACTCATTCGTTTTATGCCAAAGGTGGTTATTGCAGTTGTAAATGGTTGGGCTGTAGGCGGCGGACATAGTTTACATGTGGTTTGCGATTTAACTTTGGCCAGCAAAGAACACGCTGTTTTCAAACAAACCGATGCTGATGTAACCAGTTTTGATGGTGGTTATGGCTCTGCATATTTAGCAAAAATGGTGGGTCAGAAAAAAGCACGCGAAATTTTCTTTCTAGGTCGAAATTATTCCGCTCAAGATGCGCTTGATATGGGAATGGTTAATGCGGTAATTCCGCACGCAGAATTGGAAGACACTGCTTTTGAATGGGCACAAGAAATTCTGCAAAAATCGCCAACATCCATCAAAATGCTAAAATTCGCTATGAATTTAACGGATGACGGCATGGTTGGACAACAAGTTTTTGCTGGCGAAGCCACACGACTGGCTTATATGACCGAGGAAGCCAAAGAAGGACGCAACGCTTTCCTAGAAAAACGTAAACCGAATTTTGAGAAAAAATGGCTTCCTTAAGAAAGTTAGAAGTGGGAAGTACGAGGTACGAAGTTAAAAGTGAGAAATGTGAAGATGCAACTTCCAAGCTCTAACCTCTAGTTTGTAACCTCTGACCTTTAACATCTAACCTTTAACCTCTAACTTCTAACTTGAAATGAAACATTGGATTCAAGCCGCACGATTGAGAACTTTACCTTTGTCAGTATCCGGAATAATTGTGGGCAGTATGTATGCGTTGGCTTATCCAACGGACAATGTGTTGACTCCAACAGCAGTTTTCAATTGGCGTATATTTAGTTTTGCTATTCTAACCACGCTAGGATTACAAGTCTTGTCTAATTTCGCCAACGATTATGGCGATGGCACAAAAGGAACCGATAACGAAGATAGAATTGGTCCTAAACGAGCCATACAGAGCGGTTTGATTTCGCCGCTAGCGATGAAACGGGCAATAATCATTACTTCGATATTGACGCTAATTTCGGCTATAATGTTGATTTATTTTGCTTTTCGTAATACCAATTTAGGCTATTCTTTGTTTTTCTTAGTCTTAGGAATTTTGGCAATTATCTCGGCAATTCGATACACAGTTGGTAATACCGCCTACGGATATCGGGGATTTGGAGATGTATTTGTATTCGTTTTTTTTGGTTGGGTAAGTACTTTGGGTGTTAATTTTTTATATTCAAAGCAAATCAATTTTGATCTACTTTTACCTGCAACTGCTATTGGCTTTTTAAGTGTTGGTGTTTTAAACTTAAACAACATGCGCGATGAAGCTTCGGATAGGAAGTCCAATAAAAATACTATCGTGGTACAAATTGGTGCTGACAAAGCAAAGAAGTACCATTATTTTCTAATCGTTTCGGCTATGATTTTAATGGTTGTTTTTGCCATTACAACGAATTTTCGATTCGACCAGTACCTGTTTTTATTAGCATACATACCTTTAACAAATCATTTAATTACCGTTTATAAAAACATAGAGCCTAAACTATTAGATCCAGAATTAAAAAAATTAGCTTTGAGTACTTTTGCGCTTTCGGTACTTTTAGCTTTGTGTATGATTTTCTTTATTTCAGATTTATTGGTCAATTTTTAATATCAAAATTTAGAACCAAATCATCTCTTTACAACCACGTCAATAATCACTTTAATTCTTATGGATATAATACAAAAGAGTAGCAAAAGCCTCAAAACGACCTTTTTCTTTTTGTTGATTGTTATTTCAATTTTACCAATTTATGGTCAAAAAGATGGCTACTGGGACAAAGAACGAGCCACAAAAAAAGAAATCGTGGTCTCGGCTGGAGAAAGAATCGTTGTAAAAACTGAGGAATTGCCTTCCGGAACTACCGAGCTCATTTTTAGAATCACGCTTTTAGATGGCAATCAGCAAATGGCCAACAGTTTGGTTTCTTTATTGAAATCTATTCCTGATCCAACAGGAATTAGTCAAGGTTCTGCTGGCGCAATTTTCTTGTTGTCAAAGATTTCAGGAACTGATAAATGCAAATATGCTATTTTTTCAAACGAAGG
>CAMCTL010000036.1 GCA_945878515.1 Flavobacterium psychrophilum
TACAGAGCTCCTTCCTGTAATGGCTTCATTGTATTTTTCCAGTACCATTAGTAAAGATGGCATTGGAATAACATTATGTACATATTGCCCAATTATCTGTTCTTCATTAAGGCCGGTAGTTTTTAAAAAGGTGGAGTTTACAGAAATAAACTTAAACCGATTCTGGTCTTCAATACTCAACATAAAGAAACTATCGGATACAGTATTGTAAATAACATTCAGCTGTCGCTCATTATTCTTAATTTTTTCTTCTGCTATTTTACGTTCCGTAATATCCTGTCTGATTGAAATGTACTGTATGATTTTTCCATTATGGTCTTTAACCGGGTTTATAACAGACGCTACCCAATATTCGCTTCCATCTTTCGCTCGGTTTTTAATTTCTCCTCTCCATATTTCTCCTTTAGCGATGGTTTTCCACATATCAAGCCAAAACTCTTTGTCATGATAGCCTGAATTGATAATGCGATGGTTTTGCCCAACTAACTCAGCCTTTGTGTAGCCGGAAAGCTCACAAAACAGCCTGTTAATTTCTATAATAGTTCCCTTTTCGTCAGTAATGGAAATCAAAGAACTCTCATTAATGTTATTGGTTAAGTCAACTAGTTTTCTTTCTTTTTCTTGAAGCGCTTCTTCTATTTGCTTTCGTTCAGAAATATCCTGCAATACTTTTGAAGCTCCAATAATATTGCCATCAAAATTCTTTATAGGCGAGATTGTAATTGCCGCATAAAAAATTGTGCCATCTTTCCTTAGCCTTTCTGTTTTTAAATTGCTAACCGTTTCTCCATTCTTTATTTTTTCTATAATGCTAGCTTCTTGGTGTTGAAGTTGTGGTGGTATTAAAATCAAAATGCTTTTTCCAATAATTTCATCTGCACTATAGCCGAATATTTTCTCGGCACCATGGTTCCAACTTGTAATGATACCATCAAGTCTTTTACTCAGCATTGCATCTTCAGACGAATCTACGATAGAAGCAAATAAAGCATGTTCCTCTCGATGTAAAAAATCAATTTCTAAATTGGCAATTAATAATTCTGCTGCTCTTTTTTCTTGTTCTTGGTTTTGTAAAACCAGTTCCTGATTTGCAATAAAGAGTTCGTTTGCTCGTTTTTCTTTTTCAGCATTTTGAAAAGCCAATTCTTTGTTGGCCTTAATTAATTCTGCAACAAGTTTTGCTTTTTGATCTGTTTGAGATAAAAGTTCGCTATTGCCGATATGGGAATCTTCCTCTTTTTCCTCTTTTCGAAGTTTTTCGAAAATTTTATTAGATAAGAGGCCTATTGTTTTTTCTTGATTTTCTAAAATACTAAACGGCTTATCGAAACTAGTTATCAAATAACCTATTGCAATTTTATTTTTATCTAAAATTGGCAAATAGCCTATTGAATCTAAGTTTTTTGAAATAAAACTCTCGTTTTCTAACGTGTTTTTAAAATCTTTGATATCGATTATTGAAAAAGATTTTTTTGTGGAGTCAAAATTATTTACCACCAATCTTAGTGTATATAAATCTAATGGATTATTCCCGTAGCAAGAAAGTAATTCAATAGCTGTATTTTCAAGAGTTACGATATAAGAACAACAACAATCTAGAATAGACGAGATTAGTTCAGTATAAAAGTCTAATTTGTTTGTCATAATTGTTCTCATTGTTAACTAAAAAACATAATACTTCAAAAATTTTAAAAAAAGAGTTAAAGCTAATGAAATTTTTAATAAATGATTATGTTTTTTCATAAAATTGTTTATTAATTTTAGTTTGTTGCGCTAATTTTAGATTAATAATACAACTAAAATGATAAAATCAATTTTACTAGTCTTAGAGTAATTACCTCTATGTTGATAAATTATTATATCAATTTTATAAACAAAAATAAACCTTTGCGAAACTGGCTAGGGGTGTAATTAGTTCAATAAAAAGGTCTGTCAGAGCATCCGGAGAGAGATAATAGTGATTTTCTTTTGGCACCTTGACAATATACAATTGGCTTCTTGAAAAATTTAAAGAGTTATACCGATTCTTTTTGGACTATTTTATAAATGTAATTGGTATTACTTAAAAAAATATAATTACCTTAAAAATTTAAATTGACTTTCCCGTTTAATTAATAATGATTTCTAGAAATTATTTTCTCCACAAAATCAGGATTATAAGGTTTGTCCTTAGTGATTTCAAATTTTATTTTTAGGGCTTTCATGAAAGCTTTGACCGCCTCAATTTGCAAAGTGTCTTGAGTGTGAGCAGTAATGCTGATGGTTTCCATAGCTTTTATTATTTTAGTAAATTTATAAAATTATTGCACCCGAATCACAAAATAATTCTTCTTCCCGCTTTGCAACAGTACAAATTGATTATTGATCAAATCTTTGCTTGAAAGTACGAATTCTTCGGTTACTTTTTCTCGGTTTACTGAAATAGAATTGGCAGTCAAAGCGCGTCTTGCTTCGCCATTGGATTTTAGAAAGCCTGTTTTTTCGTTTAAAACATCAACAATATTTATTCCTGATTCTATTTCATTTAAGGCAATTTTTGCTTGAGGAACACCGTCAAAAACATCCAAGAAAGTCGCTTCGTCCAATTGTTTTAAATCATCTGAAGTCGAATTTCCAAACAAAATATTTGACGCTTTGATTGCATTGTCCAAGTCTGCTGCAGAATGCACCATAACGGTAATTTCTTCTGCCAATCGCTTTTGCAACAATCGCAAATGTGCTGCTTCTCTATGTTTTATTGTTAAATCTTCTATTTCCTCTTTCGATAAAAAAGTAAAAATCTTGATGTATTTTTCAGCATCAACATCAGATGTATTCAACCAATATTGGTAAAATTTATAAGGCGAAGTTCTAGCCGAATCCAACCAAATATTCCCACCTTCGGATTTTCCAAATTTGGTTCCATCGGCTTTGGTTATTAATGGACAAGTTAGCGCATACGCTTTTCCACCAGCTATTCTTCTTACTAATTCGGTACCGGTGGTAATATTTCCCCATTGGTCGCTTCCGCCCATTTGAAGTGTGCACTTTTTATCTCTGTATAAATGCAAAAAGTCATATCCTTGAACCAATTGATACGTAAACTCCGTGAAAGACATTCCTTCGGCAGCTTCTGATGATAATCGTTTCTTTACAGAATCTTTTGCCATCATATAATTTACAGTGATATGCTTTCCAACGTCGCGAATAAAATCTAGGAAAGAAAAATTCTTCATCCAATCATAATTATTCACTAATTCTGCGGCATTCGAAGCATCGGATGTAAAGTCTAAAAAACGAGACAATTGTCCTTTTATCGCTTCTTGATTGTGACGCAAAGTGGCTTCATCCAATAAATTTCTTTCATTCGATTTTCCAGATGGATCGCCAATCATGCCTGTTGCTCCACCTACTAAAGCCAATGGTTTGTGACCCGATAACTGAAAATGTTTCAATAACATTACGCCTACTAAATGTCCTATGTGTAATGAATCGGCAGTTGGGTCAATTCCTACATAAGCCACACGCATTTCTTCCATCAAATGTTCTTCGGTGCTTGGCATCACATCGTGAAGCATTCCTCTCCAAGTTACTTCTTCAATAAAATTCTTCATCTTTTCTAATCAATTTACTTACGTCAGTTCAGCCTTTATGGCTTAGAGCGCGCAAAGATAAGAATTTCAATGGCAATGACAATTTCAAAATTTCAATGGAGATTTCAAAAAGCAATTTCAAAAAGCAATTTCAAAAGTTAATTTCAAAAGTCAATTTCAAAAGTCAATTTCAAAAATCAAATTCAAAAAGCAAATTCAAAAAGCAATTTCAAAAGTCAATTTCAAAGATTAAATTCAAAAATCATTTAAAACACTCTTTTCATAAATCGAGTTCGATTCAAAATTAGTAGTGTTTACAAAGCATTCTACAGTGATTCACATTACATTCTTTACCATTTCCCACATCATTGCGATTGTCATTGATTTTGTCATTGCGATTGTCATTGCGATTGTCATTGCGATTGTCATTGATTTTGTTATTGTCATTGATTTTGTCATTGATATTGATACTGATTTTATTACATTTACAAAATGGTTTTAGTCACTGGAGGAACAGGTTTAGTAGGTTCGCATTTGCTACTTCATTTAATTGAAAATGGAGAAAGCGTTCGTGCCATTTATCGCAAATTGGAAACTATCCAAAAAACCAAAAACCTTTTTTCTTATTATAAAAAAGAAGATTTATTCGAAAAAATAAATTGGTTTCATGCTGATATTTTGGATGTTCCCTCTTTAGAAATTGCTTTCGATAGCGTGGAATTTGTTTATCATTGTGCGGCTTTTATTTCGTTCGACCCAAAAGATGAAGTTAAAATTAGGAAAACAAATATTGAAGGAACAGCAAATGTGGTCAACTTTTGTCTTGCGAAAAATGTTCGAAAAATTTGTTTTGTAAGTTCTATTGCGGCTCTTGGCGATTTGAAAGAGAATGAAAAAATTATCACAGAGGAAACCGAATGGAATCCAGAAAAATCGCATAGTGATTACGCCATTTCTAAATATGGTGCCGAAATGGAAATTTGGCGTGGACAACAAGAAGGATTACATTGCGTCATTGTAAATCCCGGAGTAATACTTGGCCCACGTATTTGGGAAGAAGGCAGCGGTGTTTTTTTTAAAAAAATAGCCAATGGATTTCCGTTTTATACCAAAGGAACTACGGGATTTATAGCTGTAACTGATGTGGTGCAACTGATGATACAATTGATGAAAAGCGATGTAAATAACCAACGATTTGCTTTGGTTGCGAGTACTATTAGTTTTGAAGAATTGTTTAATTCGATAGCGGATGCTCTAAAAGTAAAAAGACCTTCGGTTTACATTAGTCCTTTCTTAATGGGTTTACTGTGGCGATTGGATTGGTTTTTTTCGACTTTTTTACGAACAAAAAGAATGTTAGACAAGGAAACGGCCGTTGCATCTCATTCTAAAACTTTCTATTCAAATGAAAAAATCAGTAATACTTTAAAATTTGAATTTTTGGATGTTTACAAATACTTAAGAGAATTGTAAAGTTTATTGCTTTTTATTTTTTGATTGCTTTTATAGAATCAGCTTTTTTTCTTAAAAGTAAGATTCTTTTTGATTTTTTTAATGAATCCTTCACTTTTTTTTCTTTTAGTTTTTTCTTGGCTTTTGCTTTCAAGGCTTCATTTTTTGCTCGGTTCTTGATCAAACCATCAACCAGCTTTTTTTCATTTTGCAATCGAACTTTAATTTCATTATACATTTTTTCATAGTCTTTGTAGTCAGCTGCATAATAGATATTGCTTTCTACAAATTGAACACTGTCAATTTTATATTTTTTATAAATGTATTGGTTCGCCGTGTATTTAATGGAATCTATTAAACTATTCTGTTCCACTTTCATGGCTTCCAAAAGTGACAAATCATACATAATATTAACCATTTTTTCTCTCTCGATTAAACGTTTTGGCTTTTTGACCAGCTCTTTCTCACAGGCTGTAAGAATAATCAAAACAAGAGTGCATAATATTATTTTATTCATGATATAAATTATCTGTCAAACAATAATCTTTTTCCAGCTCGTATGTCTTTAACTTTGAATGCTGAATAAGCCAGTTGACCATTTACAAATGTATGCGTAATTCGAGATTTAAAAGTAAAACCTTCAAAGGGTGACCAGCCACATTTTGCTAAAATATTTTCTTTTTTTACACTCCAAGGCAAACCAGAATTTACAATAACCAAATCAGCGTAATAGCCTTTTTTAATAAAACCCCGTTTTTCGATTTTGAAAATCTTAGCGGGATTGTGGCACATTTTTTCTACAATTTTTTCAATGCTTATTTTCCCTTGATGATAAGCTTCGAACATAGCAACAACAGCGTGTTGTACTAACGGCCCACCAGAAGGTGCTTTCAAATAAGTTTGGTTTTTTTCTTCTAAAGTATGCGGCGCATGGTCAGTAGCAATGACATCTATTCGGCCGTCGATTAAGGCTTCCCAAAGCACTTTTTGATCATTGGCTGTCTTTACCGCTGGATTCCATTTTATAAAATTGCCTTTGGTCGCATAATCATCATTTGTAAACCACAAATGATGAATACAAACTTCGGCAGTAATTCTCTTTTCTTCTAAGGGAATTTTATTTGTAAACAAATCCATTTCCTTTGCTGTCGAAAGATGAAAAATATGCAATCTTGCTCCTGTTCTTTTAGCCAAAGCAATTGCTTTTGATGACGATAGATAACAAGCTTCTTCGCTCCTAATGAGATGGTGAGCCGTTACGGGAATGTCTTCGCCAAACTCAGCTTTGAATTTTTCTAAATTGTTTTTTATGGTGGTTTCGTCTTCGCAATGCACTGCAATCAATAGCGAAGTGCTTGAAAATATTTTCTCTAAAACTTCTTCATTATCTACCAACATATTTCCTGTAGAAGAACCTAAAAATATTTTTATGCCTGCAACATTCTTTGGGTTTGTCTTTAGAACCTCATCAAGATTATTATTAGTTGCGCCCATCATAAACGAATAATTAGCATAAGAGTTTTGATTGGCAATTTGATATTTAGCCTCTAAAACTTCTTGAGTAACTGCGTTTGGAATTGTGTTTGGCTGTTCGATAAAAGATGTTATTCCGCCAGCAACTGCTGCTCTAGACTCCGATTCGATATCTCCTTTGTGTGTTAATCCTGGCTCTCTAAAATGCACTTGATCATCTATAGCGCCTGGAATTAAATAATTCCCTTCTGCATCAATAATCTTACAGTCGGAAGATTTTGCACTAATGCTTTCCGAAATGTCAACAATTAAATCATTTTCAATTAAAAGATCACCTTCAAAAATAGTTCCTTCATTTACTATTTTAGCATTCTTGATTAAAATTCTATTCATTCTAAATTCATTATAACGTGTTGAATAATTTTTTCAATCGTAGCGCAATCACGCCAAGAACCGCTTCTTTAAAAATAGCGCTGCTCATCTTTGATTGTCCTTTTACTCTATTTATAAAAATAATTGGAACTTCAACTATTTTATAGTTTTTACAAAAAGTTCTGTACTTCATTTCAATTTGAAATGCATAACCTACAAATTTTATTTTATCTAAATTGATTCCATCCAAGACTTCCCTTCTGTAGCAAACAAATCCTGCAGTAGCATCTTTAATTTCCATTCCTGTTATAAACCGAACATAAACCGATGCAAAATAAGACATTAAAACACGACTTAATGGCCAGTTAACTACATTTACACCTGTCACATACCGTGAACCGATGGCTAAATCCGCTCCACCGAAATGACAAGCATCATATAGTTTTTCCAAGTCATTTGGATTGTGAGAAAAATCAGCGTCCATTTCGAAAACATAATTATATGAATGTTCCAACGCCCATTTGAAACCGTGCACATAAGCTGTTCCTAGCCCCAATTTCCCAATTCTTTTTTCCAAAAACAATCTACCCTCAAATTCAGATTGGAGCAGATTAACTTTATCAGCGGTATAATCTGGGGAGTTATCGTCAATTACAAGTACATGAAATGATTTATGTTGAGTAAGCACGGCGCGAAGTATACTTTCAATATTTTCAATTTCGTTGTAGGTAGGGATTATAACAATACAATCATTCATTTTTTAAATACTTTCGAAGCAAAAATAAACTTTTTATGCGATTTGTTTCACAATAAAATAATAATAAAAAGTATGAAATAAAAAAATAGTAATTTTGCATCAATATGATTGATATTTTACTTCATTTTAGAATAATTGAGAACAAAGACTGGGCTACTATCTTGTTCATTATTTCGTTTGCTACAATTGCAACGACAAAATCGGCATTCGAAAGTAGATTCGCAGACTTTGTAACATTAATATATTCTGATAAATATATGAATATATATAAGGATGGAGGTCAACTTACGAGCATTTTTACGGTGTCGTTGTTTTTGGTACAACTTATTTCATTTGCATTCTTTATTCAAATTTCACTTTCTCATTTTGGAAACACTTTAAAAACAGATTGGATTTTGTTTATCCAAATAATTACATTCCTTATTTACTTCATTTTAGCAAAATTTCTAATTGAAAAAATTATTGGTGATGCTTTTGATATCGAAGAAATTATTGAACAATTCAACCATCAGAAAGTTGTATTCAGAACTTATATAGGTATATTCTTATTGCCTTTGAACGTTTTTTTGTACTATAACGACTCTATTTCAAGGAATTTAATGACAATACTAATATATATAGTGTTGATAATAGGCGTGTTGACCTATTTAGTTTCGTTAAAAAATTATCAAAATATAATATTTAGTAAGTTGTTTTATTTTATTTTATATCTTTGCGCTCTTGAAATAGCGCCTTATTATTTCATATATAAGTGGTTTGCAAATGGTATTGCTTAGAAAATGTTAAATATGAAAGTAAAAACAATTTTGGTGTCACAGCCCGAGCCTAAAGTGGAAAATTCCCCTTACTTTGAACTTCAAAATAAGCATAAGATAAAAGTTGACTTTAGACCTTTTATTCACGTTGAAGGAGTTAATGCTAAAGAAATCAGGCTTCAAAAAATTGACCTCAATCAATTTACAGCCATCATTTTGACAAGTAAAAATGCAGTAGATCATTTTTTTAGAGTCGCAGACGAAATGCGCTACAAGGTCCCTGAAAGTTTAAAATATTTTTGTCAATCCGAAGCAATTGCATTCTATTTACAAAAGTATGTTGTCTATCGCAAACGTAAAATTTACGTTGGGCCTAAAGATTTCGCAGATTTGTCTCCACTTATAAAAAAATATAAGGACGAAAAGTTTTTACTTCCCGCATCAGATCAACTAAATGCTGATGCTCCAATTACATTAAACAATCTGAAAGTTGATTGGACACAAGCTGTTTTTTATAAAACAGTTGTAAGTGACTTGTCTGACCTAGCGGATGTCTATTATGATGTTTTAGCTTTTTTTAGCCCAACTGGAATTAAATCATTATTTAGCAACTTTCCTGATTTTCAACAAAATGAAACAAGGATTGCTGTTTTTGGAAGCACAACTCAAAAAGCTGCTTTAGAAAAAGGTTTAAGAATAGACATTCTTGCTCCAACTCCAGAAACACCTTCAATGACCATGGCTTTAGAAAAATACATATCAGAGGCCAATAAAGGAAAATAAAATTCAATAAATAACCAAAAAAAGCCAAAACATATTCAAATATTGAATATGTTTTGGCTTTTTAAGCATATTTTCATAATTGCTTTGCAAAAAAACTTTTTAAAAATTTGCTAAAGAAACATTCCATAAAATTCTACTTTATTTTCTTAAACAAATAATGTTCGATTAAGAAAAATTAGAGTTGAATTTTTAATATTATTCCAATTTAAAACCAGTTTTAACGGATAATAAAATAAATTTTTCTATTTGAAAAATCTATTTTAATCAGGGTCATTCATTATAAATGTATCCATAAATGCGGTCGTGTAATTCCCAGAAATATATCTTGGATCATCCATCAATTGTCTGTGGAATGGAATAGTTGTTTTAATTCCTTCAATAACAAATTCATCCAAAGCCCTTCTCATCTTGCCAATAGCTTCTTCACGTGTTTGAGCCGTTGTGATTAGTTTGGCAATCATAGAGTCATAATTTGGAGGAATTGTATAGCCAGAATAAACGTGTGTGTCCAAACGAACACCGTGCCCTCCAGGCATGTGAAGCGTAGTTATTTTTCCTGGCGATGGTCTGAAATCATTGTAAGGATCTTCGGCATTTATACGACATTCAATTGCATGAAGTTGTGGCAGATAGTTTTTGCCAGAAATTGGTACACCAGCAGCAACTAAAATTTGCTCACGGATCAAATCATAATCTATAACTTGTTCTGTAATAGGATGTTCTACTTGAATTCGAGTATTCATTTCCATGAAATAAAAATTTCGATGTTTATCAACCAAAAATTCTACCGTTCCAGCACCTTCATATTGAATATATTCTGCTGCTTTTACGGCCGCAGCTCCCATTTTTTTGCGCAATTCATCGGTCATAAATGGAGAAGGAGTTTCCTCAGTCAATTTTTGATGACGTCTTTGAACAGAGCAGTCTCTTTCCGAAAGATGGCAGGCTTTTCCGAATGAATCGCCAACAATTTGAATCTCTATATGTCTTGGTTCTTCGATAAGTTTCTCTAAATACATACCATCATTTCCGAAGGCTGCTGCTGATTCTTGCCGAGCACTTTCCCAAGCTTTTAACAACTCATCCGCTGCCCAAACTGCACGCATTCCTTTTCCTCCTCCGCCAGCTGTTGCTTTCAACATTACTGGATAACCCATTTCTTTTGCAAGTGATTGTGCTTGTTCGAACGATTCTAATAGCCCCTCAGAACCTGGGACACAAGGAACGCCAGCCGCTTTCATAGTAGCTTTTGCCGAAGCTTTATCGCCCATCCTATCAATCATTTCAGGCGAAGCACCTATGAATTTTACTTGATGTTCTTGACATATTTTAGAAAATTTTGAGTTTTCAGAAAGAAATCCATATCCTGGATGTATTGCATCTGCATTTGTAATTTCTGCAGCGGCAATAATATTTGACATTTTAAGATAAGACAAACTACTAGGAGGAGGACCAATACAAACGGCTTCGTCAGCAAACTTTACATGTAAACTATCTGCATCTGCGGTCGAGTATACGGCCACTGTTTTGATACCCATTTCCTTACATGTTCTAATAATGCGAAGTGCAATTTCTCCTCTATTGGCTATAAGTATTTTTTTAAACATCTTTTAAAAGTTAGAAGTTAGAAGTTAAAATTCAAGAATGCAATTGATTTGAATCAAAATGTAGATTAAGGTTCAAATCTGCAATCTAAAACCTGCCTGCCGGCAGACAGGTCTGCAATCTAAAATCTTAAATTTAGGACGGATCTACTAAAAACAAGGGTTGATCATATTCTACAGGTGACATATCGTCCACTAAAATTTTAACGATTTTTCCAGAAACTTCTGATTCAATCTCGTTGAATAATTTCATAGCTTCGATCACACACAATACATTTCCTTTTGCAACTTTACTGCCGACTTCAACAAATAAAGGTTTATCTGGTGATGGTTTTCTGTAGAAAGTACCAATCATAGGAGATTTAATAGTGATATAATTAGCATTTTCCGCTACAGGAGCTGGAGTTGCAACTGGTGGAGCTGGTGAAATTTGTTGAGGAACGACCGCTGGTTGAAGCGCTGGTTGAACAGGCATTTGTACATAAGTGGCTTCGGATACATTTCCTTCTAACGTAGTTCTAATGGTGATTTTTACATCATCCATCTCTAATTTAACTTCGGCAACCCCTGAATTTGCTACAAATTTGATTAGATTTTGAATTTCTTTTAAATCCATAATTACTTGTTTTTAATTTAATTTTAATTTTTGTCGTAAGCCCATTTGAGATAAATAGATCCCCAAGAAAACCCTCCACCAAAAGCGGCAAATATAATGGTATCTCCTTTTTTAAATAAATGTTCAAAATCACTAAGAACCAAAGGAAGAGTTGCCGAAGTTGTGTTTCCGTATCTTTCTATGTTCATTAATACTTTTGAATCTTCTAAATTCATTCTATTGGCAGTCGCATCAACGATTCTTTTATTTGCTTGATGAGGAACCAACCACGCAATGTCATCGTGAACCAAATTATTCCTTTTCATTATCATCTCACAAGCATCTGCCATATAAGTTACTGCATATTTAAAAACTGATTTTCCGTCTTGCATAATATTATGCAAATTATCAACTACTGTTTGTTCTGAAGCAGGCAAAAGTGAACCTCCAGCTGTCATTTTTAGAAAATCTCTTCCGTCTCCGTCAGTTCTAAGGTATTCGTCTTGTAAGCCCAGTCCTTCGAAGTTTGGTTCGAATAAAACGGCTCCAGCTCCATCGCCAAAAATAATACAGGTTGTTCGATCTGTGTAATCAACAATAGAAGACATTTTATCGGCTCCTATTAACAATACTTTTTTATATCTACCTGACTCTATGTAAGCTGCTGCTGTTGACATTCCAAACAAAAAACTAGAACAAGCGGATTGTAAGTCATAAGAAAAAGCGTTTGTAGCTCCAATTTCGGTGGCAACATAAGCTCCCGTGGAAGCAACTGGCATATCTGCTGTTGCGGTTGCCAAGAGTATTAAATCTATTTCTAAAGGGTCAATATTTGCTTTTTTTATTAAGTCAAGTGCTGCATTTATAGCTAAAAAAGAAGTTCCTTTAGTATCATCTTTTAAAATTCGTCTTTCCTTAATTCCAGTTCGTGATGTTATCCACTCGTCGTTTGTGTCGACTAAAGTTTCCAGAATCTTATTTGTAAGCACGTAGTCTGGAACATAAGCTCCAACAGCAGTGATTGCGGCTGTGATTTTATTCATTCTATTCTGTTATTTCTAGCAAAATGTTGCCGATTGAAAAATTTCTAAAGGAGTCGAAAAATACAAAATTTTTTCTAATCCTTATCGTTTTAATAATTCTTATTTAATGAAAATTATAAACAACAAAAAAACTCTCACATAGTGAGAGTTCAAATATCATTTAGAAAAATGTATTAAGCAACAGCTACAGATTTATCTATAACAACTTGCCCTCTGTAATACATTTTACCTTCATGCCAATAGGCTCTGTGGTATAAATGTGCTTCTCCAGTAATTGGACAAGTAGCGATTTGTGCTACAGTAGCTTTGTAATGTGTTCTTCTCTTATCTCTTCTTGTTTTCGAGATTTTTCTTTTAGGATGTGCCATTTTACTATATTATTTATCCGTTAATAGTTGCTTTAATTTGTCCCACCGCGGGTCAATATTTTCTTCTTGTTGTTCTTTTTTATGCTCTTTTTTCAGTTCTTTAATGGTCAATTCCTTGAGTTTTGTCAGAGCTTGAGTGTTTAAACTTCCGTCTTTTATTCCTGGGTGAATTCGTCTTAGAGGAACTGAAAGCACAACCATCTCATATATATATTGTGCAATATCTACTTGAAATTCTCCATGTGGCAAAATAAGTAACTCTTCGTTGTCGTTATTAAAAGCATCTCCAAAACGCACAATTAATTTCATTTTGCCTTTTATTGGCAAATCAAATTCTTCGTTTGTCATATCGCAAGGTACATTTACTGTTCCTTTATGCTTGAAAGCCAACTCTATTAGTGTACTTTTCTTCTCTAAAACTACATTTACTTTGATATCTGAATTATTAAATTCATGATAATCAAAGATTTCAAAGAACGCATTACTTATTTGATATTCAAAATGATGTTTCCCTAGCTTTAATCCTATAAATGGAATTAAAAATTCTTTAGTCTTGTTCATTTCAATAACAATTTGCCCTAAACTTCGGGAGTGCAAAGATATAAAATTATTGGAAATCTAATAATCTTATTTGTCTTTTTTTGTATATATCTATTTTTCTTTTGTTTTTAGCGGTTTTTGGCTGATTTCTGCATGTTGAATTCTGGAATTATAAATGTCAATAGCCAAATAAACAGCTTCTTTGAACGAATTAAAATCTGCTATTCCCTTTCCAGCGATGTCATAAGCTGTGCCATGATCGGGAGATGTTCTAATTTTACTTAAGCCTGCAGTATAATTTACGCCATTGCCAAACGACAATGTTTTGAATGGGATTAATCCTTGATCGTGGTAAGTCGCAATAACAGCGTCGTATTTATCATACTGATTACTTCCAAAAAACCCATCAGCGGCAAAAGGTCCAAAAACTAAAGTTCCCTTTTCAAATAATTTTTTTAATACTGGTTTTAATATTGCATCGTCTTCTTTTCCAATAACTCCACCATCACCACAATGTGGATTCAATCCCAACACGGCTATTTTTGGCTTGTTTATACTGAAATCTTGAATAATCGTTTGCTTTACTGTTTCTATTTTTTTGATAATCAATTCTTCGGTAAGATGAGATGCAACTTGGTTCAAAGGAATATGATCTGTTAGTAATCCTACTCTCAAATTGTCTTGAACCATTAGCATTAATGCATTACCATCTAGCTCTTGGTCTAAATAATCGGTGTGTCCCGGGAATTTAAAGTCGTCTGCTTGAATATTGTACTTGTTTATTGGCGCCGTGACCAAAACATCTATATTACCTTCTTTCAAAGCTTTTGTGGCCGCAACAAATGATTTAATTGCATATTTTCCGGCTTTTCCGTCATTTACTCCAAAATTAATTTCAAGATTTTCTTGCCAAACATTCAAAACATTGATTTTCCCCAAAACTATTTGGTCTAGTCTATCAATACCTTGAAGCATCGCTGATAATTCGAAGCTTTTTTTTGCGAACGATAGCATTTTTACATTTGCAAAAATTACTGGCGTACATAATTCCAACATTCGAGAATCTTCGAATGTTTTTAAAATAACTTCGCTTCCAATACCGTTTAAATCTCCAATTGAAATTCCGACGATTATATTTTCTGCTTTTTTTATCATGACATCACGTTATTTATTGCTAATTTTGAAGTGCAAATTTAGTAAAAAAATAAGAAATGTTTACAGGAATAATAGAATCACTTGGTACAGTACACGAAATAAACAAAGATCAGGACAACGTTCAGATTACAATTGAATCCCAAATTACACAGGAACTTAAGATTGACCAAAGCGTAGCCCACAATGGAATTTGTATGACGGTAGTTTCTATTGACAACAATCTTTACACGGTAACCGCAATAAGCGAAACCATAAAAAAAACAAATTTATCCGATTTAAAGGTTGGAGATATCGTCAATCTGGAAAGAGCGATGAGACTTGGGGATCGGCTTGATGGCCACATTGTACAGGGACATGTAGATCAAACGGCTACTTGTATTTTTGCCAACGAGACTAGTGGAAGTTGGGGCTATACTTTTCAATATGATGAAACTATTGGTAACATAACTATCGAAAAAGGTTCAATTACTGTAAATGGCGTGAGCTTGACGGTTGTGAATTCAAGAAAAAATGAATTTAGTGTTGCCATTATTCCTTATACTTTTGAAAACACTAACTTTAAATCCTTTGAAATTGGTACAAAAGTAAATCTTGAATTTGACCTAATTGGAAAATATATTTCGAAACTTTACAATAATAAATAAAGCTGGAATTACTAAAAAAACAAAAACTCCAATTTAAATTGAAGTTTTTGTTTTTAAGTTATGCTTGTAAATCATATATAATCCTAAAATTAATGCAAGAATCAATATCGAAAAAACATCTTCATTAATCGGCACACCTGGCGGTGGAGGTGGTGTTTTATGTGTAGGTGCAGGTGGTCCTGATTTTGCAAAAGCAATAGAAACACCTAAAAGGTGCATCAATGTTATATAAAAGCAGTTTGAAATATTTTTCATATTTGTTTTAAAAAATTAATTTAAAGAAAAGATTATCCTTGAACTGATCTATTTCCTTGATTTAAAAACAATGTTGGCAAAGTTATTTTTATTTGATAAAAAACAAGTTTTTTTTATAAAAACTTTCTGTTAATTATCTTTATCTAATACACAATTTCTTATTTTAATATTTTTTCAAAATTAATTTGTAATTAAAATTTAGGTTTCTAGACTATTTAACTGTTTTCTTTGTCTTCCAAAATGGTTACAAAAATAGCAAAAAAACATAAATTGAATTATGTCAAATCAACCAATTACGGGGGGTAAATCAACCAAAAAAAATCCTGAGCATGATTTTAAGTTGTTTCGGGTCAATAATAGCACGAATATTATAATTGGATTATTTTATCAATTGGGCGTTGGCGTAGAAAAGGATTTGGCTACTAATTTATGGTACACACAGCAACAGCTTCATATTTTACACTGAAGTATATATTCAATTTATCAAAAGCGGGCAATGTATTATTAATTAATTGTTGGTTATTTGTAAATGATATTTCTCCTTTCATTTTTTGCAACATTTTATAAGCTTCACCTTTTTTAGATTATTAAACAAATCCGATTAAACTTGCGGCTAAAAAGCTACGAAAATTAATTTTTCATTCTTGATACAGTTTTAATTTATTTGATAGTGTAAAAATATACTTGTGTAAAGTAAGACAGTAATCTAAAAAGTCTCATTTACATTGTCAAATTGTTTCAATCCAACACCATTTGGAATGTTCTTTTAATTTCAAATAGTTTAACCTATTAATGTGGTCACGGAAATAAAAAAATGACATTTAAAATAAAGCGTATTATAGAAATTTATTGTGGGGTTTTTTGTGATAATTTCGTAATGCTTGCGATTACTAGATTATCGAATAATTTTTCTAAAAAAGGCGTCAATTAAGCTTGCAAACAAATAATGTTTTGTTTCAAATCAAAAATGACAAATAAGAACTTTGCATAATCGTTCAACTGCACAATGCAATTCGGAATTCTTTACTTGCACAACTCCATAGCTTTTTATCCAAAAATGTACTTTGCTTAGGCATTTACAGTAAAATCCAATCTTAATTTTTCTTCTTTAAAATGAATTACATAAGGTTCTTCACTCCAAAAATTCGTCCAATAATTGAATAAATTGATCGACTTTTTTAAAAATATAAGGCTTTTAATCAAACTTTGGGTAATTGCAAAAATCAAAACCAGTGCAGTTAAAAAATAAAATGATTCAAGAAAATCATAAAAAAAAGCCTCGTAAATTATTGATTTACAAGGCTTTTTAAGTTTTATTTGTGGTCCCACTTGAACTACTAAAAACGTAAACTACAATTTTATAAACGTTTGATTTCATTACAAAAGTAGTAATAAATTCAATGATTACAATACTTTACAGATTAATAAAGATGTATTGTAAATTGAAGTAAATTGCAATAAACACGCTTTTACCGTACAACTATCGTACAAATTGATTATATTTGTAGTGCAAATATCAAACACTATGGCAACTATCAATTTTTTGTACCGTTCAACTAAAGACATAGCAAATTTACATTTACGTTTATTGTATCGTTTCAATGACATTGATTTTGTTATTGGAGCAAATACAAAGTTTGAAGTTTCAAAAGACTACTGGAGCAACCAACACAAACAAAGAGTATTCAAAAAGACTAATGATGTTTTTGATTTAAACAAAATTCAAGAAATTAAGACAAAGCAAAATGATACTGATAAAGAACTTAATAATATTGAAAGTCATATCTTAAATGCTTTTAATTCTGTTAATACTGATGAGGTAAACAAAAGCTGGTTGCAAACTCAAATTGATAATTACTACAACCCACCACAGGAAGCCGAAGCGTTACCAACGGAACTATTAAAGTACTTTGATTATTTTATTGAAGTCAAAAAAAAGGAAATATCAAACGGAACGCAAAAAAAGTATAACGTTACAAAACACCTGCTGGAGCGTTACCAAAAAACTAAAAACAATCAAATTAAAATTTTTGATGTGAATGATAATTTCAAAAACGATTTTGAAAATTATTGTTTAAAAAACAATTACGCTTTAAATACTATTTCAAAGGATTTAAAAACCATTAAAACAGTATGCAACCACGCAAAGCATAACGGAATTATTACAAGCCACCAATTAGATAAAATTAAAGCACCTCAACAAAAAACCGAAAAGATTTATTTGACCTTTGAGGAACTTCAAAAGATTGAAAACATAGACAAAAGGCGGTTAAATGATAATTATGACAATGCAAAAGACTGGTTAATCATTTCGTGTTATACAGGACAAAGAATAAGTGATTTTATGCGTTTTGATAAGTCTATGATTAGATACGAAAAAAACAAACAAGGAGTTTCAAAACCATTTATTGAGTTTACACAAGTCAAAACCAATAAAGTTATGACAGTAGCACTACACCCGAAAGTTATTGAAATTTTAGAAAAAAGAAACGATGAGTTTCCAAAAGTGATTTCAGACCCTAAATACAATCTTTACATAAAACAAGTTTGTCGTATTGCTGGTTTAACTGATAAAATTAAAGGCAGTAAATTGACCGACTTAAACAATGAAGACAAAGCCGAAAAGAAAACTGAAAAGAAAACCACAGATAAAGATGAGGTTAAACAATTTCGCAAAGAAGACGGAATGTTTAAAAAATGGGAGTTGATTACTTCGCATATTGGCAGACGTTCCTTTGCTACTAATTTTTACGGAACTATTCCAACTACATATTTAATCAATGTTACAGGACATAGCACCGAAGCAATGTTTTTAAATTACATAGGCAAAAGCAATAAGGATTTAGCAATGGAAATAACTAACTATTTTTAGAATACAAAAAATAAATGTTTTATTTTAGGTGCATATTTTACACCTTTTACACCAATATAGGCAAACACAATGAATAGAAACGTTATACTCAAAACATTTGATGAGGTTCGATATTTTCACAAAAGAATATTATTTGCAGTAACACTCAAAGAAAAGGTAACGTTTTTGATTTTATCAAACGAACCAATTTTTGATATTGAAAATTTAAGAAATTATTTAATCGAAAATGAATTAAACCATTTTGCTAAAAACGAAATAATTAATCTTATTGAACTAATTGATAGTTTTTTAAAATTTGAAAAAAGCTATAATGAAATTCCCAAAAGCGAAAACCATTATAGTTATGAATATCCAACCAAAGGCAAAGGAGTTGGAAGCGGAAACTTAATGTACATCTTAAAAGTTAATAACCAATTTTTAAAATCGAATGAAATTGATTTTAATTTAAAAGAGCCGTTATATTCAAGATTGAAAAGTCTAAATTATTTTAATATTTCAAGTAGATTATTGGAAATTAAAGATTTGTTTGCAACTTATTTAGAGCAACCTAAACAACCCAAATCCTTTAAACCTAAAAAAACTTTGGTTGAATTTATAAATAACATTAATGACAAAGAAGCGTTTTTACAAGATTTAAAAATTACGTTTCCAACGGAAATAGGTAAAAGCATTAAGGCAATAATTGATTTGTTAAAAAAAGACAAATATTTAATCCACAATGACCGTGAATTTTCGGACGTTGTAAATGCAATAAAACTGTTTTTTAATAGAGATATTGGAAGTATTCAAAGTATTAGAGATGCAAAAAATACAGATGACAAAATTTTTAAAGAGCCAATTGAACTAAAACTTAATCCTTTGATAATTAAACACAAAACAACTTAATACAACTTGCACAACTTGTTTATACTTGTAAACAAGTTTAAACAATTGAAAATCAATGTTTTAACTCATATTTCATTATATTTTTGTTCCAAACTTTAAACTTAAAAAGTAATGGAACAAATTATCTTACAAGGAACAACCCCCGAAGCATTAGTAAAACTAATTAATGAGGGCGTAAAAAGTCAATTAGAAGACTTTAAAAAAAACCTCAACACCAACGACCCTGATGTTTTATTGACCCGAGCCGAAGCTTGTGAGTTTCTGAAAATCGAGCAAACAACTTTATATTTTTGGGTAAAGTCTGGCAAAGTACCTTGTTACGGAATTGCAAATAGACGGTTTTTTAAAAAATCGGACTTACTTAATTCTTTAACCTTATTAAAAAAGTAAGTTATGACAAGTACAGGCAAAAACGTAAAGGATGTAAAAAATATCATTTCAAACGAAATTGAAAGTAAAGTAAAAGCGATCGAAATTGTAAAACAGAAAACCCCAAACGAAATTTTACAGGAACTTACAAAGAGTATCGGACAAATAGATTTTCAACTTTTGGCATTTCCTGAAATTGAAGACCTACAAAAGGAATATTTTAAGTTGCAATTAGAATTGTTTGGAAGTAGTGTAAATAGCGATAATCAAATAGAGCCAATTTATACAGATAGTGATAGTAAGGAATACAAAGAAACTTTTAAGCAATGGCAAAAAATTAGCAAAAAAATAGATAAATGTAAATTAACAAAGAACCATTATTTAATCCTTTGTATTGAAAAACTTTTAGAGATTGCCACCGCTAATAAATGGGATTTATGCAAAAATGAAGCCTTTATTTATTTGTACAATGGCTTTTACTGGAATGAAATAAGCAAAGAATTACTTCAATCCTTTTTAGGCAAAACCGCTTTAAAAATGGGAGTTGAAAAATTCAAAGCAAAAATATTTACTTTTCAAGATGAGTTGTTCAAACAGTTTATGGCAGAAGCTTATTTGCCAAAACCCGAGCCAAAACCCAATAGCGTTTTGATTAATTTACAAAACGGAACTTTTGAAATAACACCCACAAAAAGAGGTTTACGGAACTTTGACAGTAAAGATTTTATTACCCACCAATTGTCGTTTGAATACGACCCCGAAGCCACCGCCCCACAATGGCAAAAGTTTTTAGATGAGGTATTGCCTGATGCTGACAAACAAAAAGTATTTGCAGAATTTTTTGGCTACATTTTTATAAAACCAAGTGTATTGAAACTTGAAAAAATGCTTATTCTTTATGGCACTGGTGCAAATGGTAAAAGTGTATGTTTTGAAGTCTTAAACGCCCTTTTAGGGAGCGAAAATGTAAGCAACTTTTCGTTGCAAAGTTTGACCGATAAAGAAGGTTATTACAGGGCAAAAATTGCAAATAAGCTGGTAAACTATGCTTCGGAAATAAACGGAAAATTGGAAACCGATGTATTTAAACAAATGGCTTCGGGCGAACCAATAGAAGCACGTTTGCCCTATGGCAACCCAATGATATTAAAAGAGTATGCAAAGTTAATTTTCAATTGTAATGAATTGCCAAAAGATGTGGAACATACGAACGCATATTTCAGACGGTTTTTAATTATTGGTTTTGATGTTACTATTCCCGAAGACAAACAGGACAAACAATTGCCACAAAAAATAATTCAAAACGAATTATCGGGAGTATTCAACTGGATTTTGAAAGGACTTGACAGAATATTGGAGCAAAAGAATTTCAGTAAATGTGAAGCAATAGAAAACGCCCGAAGCGATTACGAAAAACAAAGCGATAGCGTACAAATATTTATAAATGAATTCGATTTTAAAACCTCAACTACTGATTATACATTGATAAAAACACTATACGAACAGTATAAAAGTTTTTGTATTGAAGACGGTTTTCGCCCTGTAAACAAGTCAAATTTTATGAGGCGATTAACGGCATACAAAATTTTTGTAACACGCTTAAACGTTGGCAATGTAGCTTATATCATAAATGATAATGATGTTTTATAATGGAAGTTTATAAATACACTTTGGACAAAGGAAGTAAGAAGTTTCTTTGTCCTAATTGCACCAAAAAAACATTTGTTTTATACATTGATACAGAAACAGGAAACTATTTGCCTGATGACTTTGGTAAATGCGATAGGGAGCAAAATTGTAACTATCACAAACCGCCACCAAAAGGCAATAAATATTTTTTAATAAAGGTTTTGTCTTTAAAGGAAATAACGGACAAAGTAATTAAAATAACTGATGTAAATGGCATTATTTCGATAGTGCCAAAATCACAAGTACTGGAGCAGTCAAAAAATGATTGTTGGATTTCAGATTGGTTTTTAAAAAATAGCACTATTCAATACTTAACGAATGAGTTTAAATATCATTATTCCAATGTATCGGAATTTATAAATGAAGTCAAACAAATAATACAACCGCCACAAATAGCACCGAGTTACCACAGTTTAGAACTATTGGACAAAATGTATAATGTAAAACAAATAGACCATTTGACCGAGTTTTTAAAGATGAGGTTTTCAAAAGATGAGGTTTTCAAAGCAACCCAAAATTATTTGATTACAGGAACAAATATTTGTTGGTTTTATTCCACTGTATTTTGGCAAATAGATGACAAAGAACAAATACACGCTGGTAAAATAATGCAATACGATAGGTTTACAGGCAAAAGAGTAAAAGAGCCTTACAATCACATAAACTGGTTACACAAAGCAACCAAAGAACCTGATTTTAATCTTTGTCAATGTTTGTTTGGATTGCACCGAGTTACTGAAGACTATCAAAAAACGATTGCAATTGTCGAAAGTGAAAAAACCGCAATTATAATGAGTATTTTGTTACCGCATTACATTTGGATTGCCACAGGAAGCAAAGGAAACTTTAAATTTGAGATGCTGAAACCTATCAAAAAAAGAAATATTATTTCATTCCCTGATAAAGGCGAATACATAAACTGGTTAAACAAAGCCACCGAGTTAAACGCAATAGGTTTTAAGATTGCAGTTAGTGAAATATTGGAGCATACCGATTTTGAAAACGGTTTTGATTTGGCTGATTATTATTTGACATAACTTTACTATATTTGATAAACTTAAATTATTTAAAATGAAAAAATTATTAATAATATTTTGCCTTTTCAGTCTTATAGCAAGTAGTCAAGTTAGTAATTACAATAAAGGACTGAAAAAAAACTCTATTGAATTTGGCGAATGGTTTTTGAATAAAGGAGTTGAAAATTATTTTACAAAACAAAATCCAGTTGGATATAAAAGAAGTTATGATGAATTGAAAACAGTTTTAAATTTTTATAATTTGAATATTGTTGAACCCGAAATAGATAAATCATTAATTGACAAATCCGTTGCAAGTTTAAATGATTTTAAAAATATGAGCGATTCTTTATTAATAGAATGGTCACAACTAGATATGGTTTGGAGACTTAATGATGGTTATCAAATTAATTGGATTTGTAATAATGAGGTAAATTTGCTGATAATTAAAAAAACAAAATAATTTAATAATTGATTAAAATAATAAAGGCGAACCAATAACGGAACGCCTTTTTTTTGTTCAAATAGTCAAACCACAGGCAAGCGGTAAACCTCAACAAATATAAACTATAATTAATAACTATTTAAATAATTTATTATATTTGTTTTATCTATAATAGATTAATTTAGACAAATGGCAAAAGGCATAAAAACAGGCGGGCGAACTACTGGAGCAGTAAACAAAACCACCGCAGAAATAAGAGAGCACTATCAAAATTTAGTTTCAAATAATTTGGAGCAGTTAGATAGCGACCTCAAAAGTTTAGAACCATTACAACGGTTAAAAATGATAATTGAATTATCAAAATTTGTTGTTCCTACTTTAAAAGCTACTGAATTAACCGCTGGAGCAGAAAACGGCTTTAATCCAATTGTTATAAATTTGGGTAATGGTATGCGACCCGAAGAGATTAGAGAAATAAGCGAAGCACTTGAAAATAAATATTAATATGACTATTCAAATAAACAACTACAACGAACTATTGGAGTTTATAAAACGTGAAGACATAAACCCAAAAGAAGCAACCGAAATAGTATGTAAGGCGTTAAAGGTTGTTTCATTATTTGAAATGACAAAAGATGAGGTTATAATTGCAACTGAATATTATATTAAGACATTTTGTCAAACCGCTGGAGAACGCCCGCTATTTTTAGATCAATGTAGTTTGGATTTTGATATTCGAGATATTTTCAAAAGTAGTACAGTGTAAAAAGTGAAAAAAATGTACCTTAAAAAACAAAGTTTTTTTTACTAAAAAAGGGATTTAATATGGATTTTTGACCTAACAATACAATAATCGTACAAATATTAAAATTAAAAATCCTTAAACTACTTATTTACAGTACGTTTAAGGATTTTCTATGTGGTCCCACTTGGAATCGAACCAAGCACCTACTGATTATGAGTCAGTTGCTCTAACCGAATGAGCTATAGGACCGATATTGCGACTGCGAAAATACTACTAATTTATATTTGATGCAACTATTTTTGAAAATAGATTTATATTGTAACGTTTTTACAGAATACTTTAGAATATACAGACTATTTTCAAGATTCATTCAAATTAGTACGCTCACTAAAATTTACCGAATCTCTTGACACAGTTCAATCAAAACACCGCTGGTGCTTTTTGGATGCAAGAAAGCGACCAACTTATTGTCAGCCCCTTTTTTCGGAATTTCGTTTAAAACAATAAATCCTTCGTTTTTCAATCGTTCAATTTCGATTGTAATATCATCAAC
>CAMCTL010000037.1 GCA_945878515.1 Flavobacterium psychrophilum
TTTTTGCCAGTTCTAAAGCCTATAATTTAGATGCTGCAAAAGAAAGAAACCTGGTTTTTGAATCTATGAAAGGATTATTTGACGGAAGCCAAACCCTGTTTATTCATTCTAATAAAGAAAAACAAATTATAGATGCGGTTCAATTTGCAAAAGATCTTGGTATTAAAAAAATGGTGATTGTGGGAGGGTTTGAAGCACACAAATCCGCAGACATGCTCCAAAAAAACAATATTGGAGTATTGTTAAAACGTGTACACGATATGCCAGAAAGCGATGATCAAGATGTAGATTTACCATACAAAATGGCTAAAATCTTAACCGACAAAGGAATTCTTGTTGGTCTTGAGAACAGCGGCGGAATGGAACGTATGCAAACACGTAACTTACCTTTTCTAGCTGGCACATGCGTTGCATACGGTTTAGACAAGGAACAAGCGCTACAACTAATTACCTTAAATACCGCTAAAATTTTAGGAATTGACAATATATGTGGATCATTAGAAGTAGGTAAAGATGCTACACTTTTTATTTCAGATGGTGATGCATTAGACATGAGAACCAATAAATTAACCGAAGCATTTATTCAAGGCAGGATGATCGATTTGAAAACACATCAAACTAAACTTTATGATAAGTACAAAGAGAAATATGGTCAGAAATAATGTAACAATTTAAAAAAAACGGTCATGAGATTATTTTCATGACCGTTTTTTTTTAAACTTCATATTTCTAAACTGGATATTCCAAACCTATTTGATGTCTAACCTGATCCACAATAGTGATAAGATCTAAACTATTTTGGTGAGACCAAAGTGCGCTTTCAATCCGATCATTTTTAATACAATGATGACATTCTTCGATTTCGTAAGTAAAACCCTTACCTTTAGTTGGTAATAAAATTTCTTGCTCTTGTTCACCTATAGTAACCGTGTAAGACTGTGCTTGATACCAAAGTGTGTTTAAATTAATTCTACCTTTAGTACCATTTATTGTTGCTTTTATATTGGAATTTGATACAAAACTACAATGTAAAATCGCTTGTGCGTTTTTGTAGTGTAAAATCATGGACGTTTGCAAATCGGCACCAGTTTGATGAAAATTTGATTTTGCCAAGATTTCCATTGGAATTCCCAATATAACGTAGCATAAAAACAACGGATAAACACCAATATCTAATAATGATCCGCCTCCAAGATTTATGTCTGTTTTTCGGTCGCCAACGCCTTCGATATTATCTGTAAAAAAGGCAAAATCGGCATTGATGTACTTCACTTCGCCAATTTCACCATTTTTGATTTTGGAGAAAGCTTCCCGAAAAGAAGGATTGAATCGAGTCCAAAATGCTTCCATAAAAAAATTATTATTGGCTTTCGATGCATTAATCATTTGGAGCGCATCATTATAATTGAGTGCAATAGGTTTTTCGCAAAGCACATGTTTATTATGCTGTAACGCTTTAATCGTCAAAGCAGCATGCGAAGAATGTGGTGTGGCAATATATAAAATATCAATTTCTGGGTCGTTAATAATTGCTTCATACGAAGAATAGGCTTTTTGACAATTATACTGTTTTGCAAACTCCTTTGATTTTTCGTGGTTTCTAGACGCCACAGCAGCAAGCTCAGCATCATCTATTAGCATTAAATCTTTGGCGAATTGATGAGCAATATTGCCCAAACCAATTATTCCCCATTTTATCTTTCTAGTATTGTTCATATTATTCGTGGGATATATTGAAATGATGTAAATTAAATTCTAAAATTAGTGTAAATCCCTTTCTAAATATAATTTACAAACCATTTTTGCTTAAAATTTGCTGTTGCAATGTTTATTTCGTAATAGTATCGACTTTTATAAACATAGTTTAATTTCTAGTTTAACTGGATTTCGTTATTTCTTTTTTTGACTTATCCCTTTATCAATAAAGGCTTCGACAAGCTCAGCCAGACAACATTCAGAATTTCGATTAGGAACCTTGACGTCTCCCTGAGCTTGTCGAGGGGTTTCTGTTAAGAATCTTCAATAAAGACTCGTTCTCCAAATATTAATAAAAAGGATAAGTCAATTCTTTTTAATAACGCTCAGATGATCATCAAATCTTAATTTTATCACAAATCTACATTAACAAATTGTAAATTTTAGAAAGCTATTCTCATCGACCCATAAAATATTAGGGGTTAAAATGCTTATTTGATAAAAATCATATCAAAATTCATATTTTTTATGGGGGTTTAAAATGATTTTATACTTTTATCAAAAATTTTAACTAAAAAACTAAAAATTATGCGAAAGATTGTTTTAAGTGTGATTCTGATCACAATTCTGGTATTAGCCATTTTTTCAATTTATTTATTCCCAGAGTCCGAAGCATTAGGTGCTCACGTAGTGAAACTAGATTTAAATACTGGAGATACAGCTTGGATGCTTACAGCTACAGGCCTTGTACTGTTAATGACTCCTGGATTGGGATTCTTTTATGGTGGAATGGTAGGCAAAAAGAATGTAATTAGTACAGTACTACAAAGTTTTATAGCAATGGTAATTGTTACCGTATTATGGGTTGTAGTTGCATTTGGATTGTGTTTTGGACCATCAATAGGTGGATTTATTGGAGATCCTAGTTCCAACATGTTCTTTAATGGTGTAAGTGCCAATACCGCTTGGGAATTAGCACCAACTATTCCTTTTCTTTTGTTTGCTTTATTTCAAGCTAAATTTGCCATTATCACACCAGCTTTAATAACTGGAGCTTTTGCAGAACGTGTTCGTTTCTGGGCTTATTTATTGTTTATGGTATTATTTATTCTAGTTATTTATGCTCCATTATGTCACATGACTTGGCATCCTGATGGATTATTCTTCGGATGGGGAGTATTGGATTTTGCCGGAGGAACTGTGGTACACATGAGTGCTGGTTGGGCTGCACTTGCTGGAGCGATGTTCTTAGGAAAAAGAAAATCTGAAAAATCAAATCCTGCTCGTATTACTTATGTATTATTAGGAACAGGTTTACTATGGTTCGGTTGGTTTGGTTTCAATGCAGGTTCTGCTGTTGGATCAAACGGACTTGCTGCACAAGCATTAGGAACTACTACTGTTGCTGCTGCAGCTGCTGCATTGGCTTGGGTATTCTTAGATAAAATTTTAGGTCACAAATTATCTGCAATGGGTGCTTGTATTGGAGCTGTTGTTGGTTTAGTTGCCGTTACTCCTGCTGCTGGGTTTGTAACCATTCCTTCTGCTCTAGCAATAGGTATTATTGCGAGTATCGTTAGTAACCTTGTAGTTAGTAAATTCCCTAAAGGAAAAATTGACGATGCTTTAGATGTATTTGCTTGTCACGGTGTTGGCGGAATGGTTGGTATGCTTTTGACAGGTGTGTTTGCTTCAAAATCAGTAAACGCAATTGTAGGTGATAACCAAGGTTTAATCTATGGTGATGCTACATTGTTTTTAATTCAATTAAAAGCATTAGTTATCGTTTCAATATTTGCTTTCTGTGCTTCTTATGCTTTATTCTTTATTGTAAATAAAATAACTCCATTAAGAGTTTCAGAAGAGAAAGAAGAATTAGGATTAGACATTTCTCAACACGGAGAATACCTATAAAAAACCATTTATTTATTTTTTTGGAACACGCTAAAGATTCGTCTTTAGCGTGTTTTTTTTGTGATTCATCGTTCGCATCCAACGGATTAAAATCCTTTGCTACAAAATGTGTCGTCCCGATGGGACTTTTACAACAACGTACTAGAGCCTAATTTCATTATATTAAAAGATTTTGTTAATGATTTTGTCATTCTGAAAAAAGACGAATCTCAACCAACGTGGGCATCTTACACGAAATACTTCTTTCGTCATAATAACAAATAAAGATTAACTTAATGACATTGACTTCGAGCTAGTCGTAGTGCTATAATGTTTTTTGACTGCACTCGAACAGACAATAAGACCAAATTATTATGCTTTACAAGCTCAAAAAATATATCAACCAACAAAAAAAGCTTCCTGCTATTGTAAGTCAGGAAGCTTTATATATTGAATGGGGTTTAAACTATTTCTCAAATGCAGCAATTCCGGCTTTCAGCCAACTTTCATATTCTTCAACACTGGTGTAACTAATTGTTGGCGTTTTTTCATTGAGGCTATTTCCGTTTAAATCTGTTAAAACATACAACGGCTGTGTATTGGTTTTGTATTTTGTAATCATAAAATCGGTCCATTTATCGCCAATGGTTTCAATTTCTGAACCTGTAGTTTTTGATATAAAGTGTTCGCTTTTGGGTAATTCTCGCTTATCGTCAACGTATAAGGAAATCAAAACAATTTCATTTTTCAAAATCGATAAAACGGCTTCGTCAGACCAAACATTATTTTCCATTTTTCTACAATTTACACAAGCATAGCCTGTAAAATCTAACATTATGGGTTTGTTTACTGTTTTGGCATAAGCCAAACCTTTGTCATAATCATCAAAAACGACAATTTGGTGTGGCCCTAATTTCGCTCCATTTGGCAAAATTGCAGTTGGAGCATTATTTCCTGAACTGCCAAATCCGAGCGGACTTTCGCTGTATTCCATTGGAGGTGGAAAAGCATTAATCAATTTCAAAGGTGCGCCCCAAAGTCCCGGTATCATATAAATTGTAAAGGATAAAACTACTAAACCAAGAGATAATCTTCCCACTGAAATGTGTGTCATTGGACTATCGTGCGGCAATGTTATTTTCCCAAACAAATAGAAGGCTAATGTTCCAAAAACTGCTATCCAAATCGCCAAGAAAACTTCTCTTTCTAATAAATGCAATTGCAAAACCAAATCGGCATTCGACAAAAATTTAAACGCCAAAGCCAATTCTAGAAATCCTAAAACTACTTTTACGGTATTGAGCCATCCACCTGATTTTGGTAAAGAATGCAACCAACCCGGAAACATCGCAAAAAGCATAAAGGGCAAAGCCAAAGCTGAAGAAAATCCCAACATTCCGATTATAGGTGCAATTCCACCTTTCGAAGCGGCTTCGACTAATAAGGTTCCTACAATGGGGCCTGTGCAGGAAAAGGATACAATCGCTAATGCCAAGGCCATGAATAATATGCCAATAATTCCGCCTCGATCGGCTTGACTATCGACTTTATTTGCCCAAGAGTTAGGTAACATTATTTCGAAAGCTCCAAGAAAAGAGGCCGCAAAAACAATTAACAAAAGGAAGAAAATTAGATTAAACCACACGTTAGTTGACAAAGCATTCAAAGCATCGGCACCAAAAATTCCAGTCACAACCAATCCCAATATGACATAAATAGCTATAATTGAAATTCCGTAAATAATAGCGTTTCGAATTCCAGCCGCTTTAGTTTTACTCTGTTTAGTGAAAAAACTAACCGTCATAGGAATCATCGGGAAGACGCAAGGAGTCAGTAAAGCGGCAAACCCTGATAAAAATGCGATAAAAAATATCGTCCACAATCCTTTTTGATTTTCTGGTTTTGAAGTATTTTTTATTTCTTTTGGTGCTGAAACAACCGCTTTTTCTACTTCTTTTGATTTTGAAGTGATTTCTTCATTTTTTGTAGTATCAGTTTCAATTGGCAAAACGGCTGCTTGCGAAACGGATGGAATAACGAATGTGAATTTCTTCTCTAAATTAATACAAGCATCTTTGCAAACTTGGTAATTCAAAGCCACTTCAATGTTCTTGATTTTAGGATTTATCAATTCAATCTCTTGTTGGATTTGCGCGTTTTTTACAAAGAAAGTTTCGTTTACCTCAAAAACATCATTGTAGGCCGTAGTCGTTTTTCCTTCTTTGGCTTTGCCAATCAATTTGTAATTCCCTTTTTGATTTTCAAAAATGACTTCCATTGGTAGCGGTCCACCATCTGGAGTAAACTGGGAATACATATGCCAATCTTTTTCTAAAACTCCGTTAAAAGTGAGAATATAATTGGTCTCTGATTTTTTTTCGATTTTTGTCGTCCATTTTACTGGATCAAGAATCTGCGAATTTCCATTGGCGAAAGCCAAAAATCCAAGTATCGTAAAAATAATTTTTCTCATTATTTCAATTGTATTTCAAGTATGTTTTTTGTTGTTGTTTTTATTTTGAACCGTTCGTCTTGTCGAATACCAACAATCCAAACAATTTCATTATCAGAACACAAAAGCCAAGTTTTTTCTTTTTCAATCAACGATAATTTTTCGTCTTTAAAAAATTTGCTCACTTTTTTTGATTTCCCATCCATCCCAAAAGGTTGAAAAACATCACCATCTCGCCAACGACGCAGTACTAATGGATACCACAACTTGTCTTCATCGACAAATATAGTTGTATTTGAAACATTTGAAATGTCGGCTACTTTACTTAACAGTAGATTTAAGGGAACTTTAACTTCTTTTTGGTTTTTATTGATGAAATATTCCTCGTTTTCTTCATCCTCTGAATTAATTGGACTCAAAATAAGAAAGTCTCTATTTTTCAACAATCGAAACTCATTCGAAAACACCTGTTTCCCTGATTGACCATCAACCAAATCATAAATATCTGCCCAAGCCGAAAATCCAAATTCGTTGAACCAATGATACAAATAAGACTTATAATTGGGTAGTTTTTTCAATTGGTTTAATTCAAAATGTATTTCGGTTCCTTTTTCCTTTGCTACTTGTTGGTACACCAAAAACGAGGCATCATCAACCATTGCTTTGGATTCGTGCAAATAGTTTTGTGTTTTTTGAAAAGAAGCCATAAAATCGGGATTCAATTCCTTGAATATAGGAACCAAATTATGTCTGATTTTATTTCGCAAATATTTATCCGAAGCATTACTACTGTCTTCGCGCCATTCGATAGCATTATCCTTGGCATATTGCTCGATTTCTGACCTCGAAAAAATCAAAAGTGGCCGAATTACTTTCCCGTTTCGCGATGGAATTCCAGTCAAACCGTCGATTCCAGTTCCACGAACAAGGTGAATCAGAAAGGTTTCTAAGTTGTCGTCTGCGTGATGAGCCGTTAGGATATAATCGTAGTTTTTCGTTTCTAGAAGTTCATAAAACCAATTGTATCGCAACTCGCGAGCGGCTACTTGTGTAGAAAGTTTAAAATCATTGGCGAAAGCCTCGGTGTCGAATTGAGTTAAAAACAAAGGAATTTCATTGGTTTCGGTATAATCTTGAATAAACCTTTGATCGCCAAAACTTTCCAAGCCTCTAAGTTGAAAATTGCAGTGAGCAATCGCAATTTCAAAAGGTAACTTATGAAATAAATCGACCATAACCATACTGTCTAGACCGCCACTTGTAGCCAAAAGCATTTTTTTTCCATTTAAAAAAGGGAAGTTTTCAGCGATATGATTTTCGAATTTCTGTTGCATATTCAAATTTAGTAAATTCATTTGAATTCAACTCAAAACGTCTCGCATTGCTTTCGCTTTGAGCAAACATTCTTCATATTCTTTTTCTGGAATGGAAAGCGAAGTTATGGCGCTTCCTACTGAAAACGATACATATTTATTTTCTTGATTGTACAGAATACTTCGGATCACAACATTGAAATCGAAATCTCCATTTGGTGTAAAATATCCAACAGTTCCGCTGTACAAACCTCTTTTAGTTTCTTCTAATTCTTCTATGATTTTCAACACAGAAACCTTTGGAGTTCCGGTCATACTACCCATCGGGAAAGTGGTTTTAATGGCATCAACAGCGGTGTAATGATTGTCTAATTTTGAAGTGATTGTGGTAATCATTTGATGTACTTGCTCGAAGGAATAGATAACACATAATTCTTCGACTTTCACTGTACCTTTTTGCGCGGTTCGGGACAAGTCATTGCGAACCAAATCCGAAACCATAATATTTTCAGCAAGTTCTTTTGGATCTGTAGCCAATAGCTTTTTAGCCTTTTCATCTTCGATTGGATTCAGAAAACGTTTGGCCGTACCTTTTATGGGTTGCGAAATCAGGAAATCGCCTTCTTTCTTTATATAACGCTCTGGCGATGCTGAAAGCAAAAATTGTGTGTTATTTTTAAAAAATACAGCTTGAGGCGACTTTGAAATTTCATTCAGTTTCAGAAATTTTTCTAGTGGTTCAATATTTGCCTTCTCAGCAAAAAATTCCATGCAAAAATTAGCTTCATAAATATCGCCACGGTGGATGCGTACAAGTAGATTAGACACTTTTTCGAGATAATTTTCTTTTGAAATGCGTTGCTTAATCTCAATTTCTGATAGCTGAATATCTGCAATCTGTAATGCTTCGCCAGTTCGCTTTCGCTCGGGTCCGCAGTCTGTAATCTGCAATCTTATTTCCTCAAAATCCTCCTCAACTTCATCATCACACAGATTGAGGTATTGAATTTCGAGTTGGTTTCCCTTTAACAAAAATAACTTCTTGGGTTGGAAAAAGAATAAATCAGGAAAACTTAAACCATCAAAATTATTGGAATTTAAAACCTCAATATCATTTTTCAAATCATACGATAAATAGCCAAAAAGCCAGTCTTTAGTGATTTGTTGGTATTGTTTCAAATCTTCAAAAGCGTTGTAATAATCGGTTTTTATTGATGTAAAAGCATCTACCGCAAGAATGCAATCGTAACTGGAATACTGCTGAGGATAATCGTTACTATCCAAATAGACTACTTCTCGAAATTGCTGCGCCCAAGTCAATAGATGTTGCTTGAATTGTATTGGATTCGCTATATGTTTTATAATTGCTGTTCTCAAAAACTTGGGATGATTTTAAAATTTCAAAATTACGACAATTTTTAATAAAATTTTTAGTTATACCGATTAGCACAATATAAGAATCCAATAAATTGTACTCAATATAGTGTCTGTCGACATTAACGATTGTAAAATTTAAAATGGATTAGACCATATTAAAATTACAATTGATATTACAATAATTCAGCTATCATTCTATGAATAAAGTAAAAAACTTTTTCTTTAATTTCAACTTTATTACTAAGAGTAAAACTATATTTACCACTAATAACCCTTTATCTAAATAATAATCTTTAATTGAATTTTTATGATTAAACCGTCCAAAATAGTACTAGCTTTTTTAGTAGTCATTTTAACTATTTCCTGCAAAAAAGCGGAATCGGCTGCCGAAACTGCTTACGAATCGAATGACATTGCTGTTGACACTTCGATGGTTTCATCATCGGCAGCAGTAGAACCGAAGAATAGTGATCGAAAATTTGTCAGAACAGCCGACATTAAATTTAAAGTAAAAAATGTAGCCAATTCAACGTATGCCATTGAAAACACGACCAATAAATTTGGTGGTTTTGTAACTTATACCAATTTACAAAGCACTATTATTGATAAATCAGAAACTAAAATAAGTCAAGACAGTACACTTGAAATCACAAATTTCAGGGTCGAAAACAATATAACCATCCGAGTTCCTAATATTCGTTTGGATACGGTCATTAAAACTATTGCAAAACAAATTGATTTTCTGGAATATCGAATCATAAAAGCAGATGATGTTTCCTTGCAAATGCTTTCTAATCAAATGGCGCAAAATCGAAGTTCAAAGCAAGAAAAAAGATTAGAAAAAGCTATTGATGCAAAGGGCAAAAAGTTGAATGATGTTATTGCTGCAGAAGACAACCTAAATGCCAAAAAAGAGCAAAGTGACAGCAGTAAAATTGAAAATCTTTCCTTGCAAGATCAAGTAAATTTCAGCACATTGACTTTACAAATTTACCAACGAGAAACGATTAAGGAAGAAATGATTGCTAATGCAAAAACGTACAGGCAAGATTTTGGCTCCAAAATTCTTGATGGTCTAATTTCTGGATGGTATGTAATCGAAGGGATTATAGCTGTTGTGGCTCAACTTTGGTCAGTCATTTTAATTGGAATTGGAGGCTATTTCATATTCAAAAAATATTTTCATAAAGGAAACTAAAATCAAAACCCCATTCAACCTAAAGTGAATGGGGTTTAATTTTTTAAAAATATTTTTATTATTACACGTGCAAAGCTCTATTATCTGTTGCAGCCAATGCCGCTTCTTTGATAGCTTCTGCAAATGTTGGATGTGCGTGGCTCATTCTAGAAATATCTTCGGCAGATGCTTTGAATTCCATTGCAGTAACCGCTTCGGCAATCAAATCGGCACAACGAGCACCAATCATGTGAACACCCAAAACTTCATCGGTTTTGGCATCGGCAAGAATTTTTACAAATCCGTCTAAATCCCCACCAGCACGAGCTCTACCCAAAGCTTTGAAAGGAAAACTTCCTGATTTGAATTCCACTCCAGACGCTTTCAATTGCTCTTCGGTTTGTCCCACAGCAGCCACTTCTGGCCAAGTATAAACTACTCCTGGAATCAAGTTATAATTGATGTGTGGTTTTTGTCCCGCCAAGATTTCGGCAACCATTGCACCTTCTTCTTCGGCTTTGTGTGCCAACATTGCACCACGAACTACGTCGCCAATAGCGTATATATTTGGAATATTGGTTTGCAAATGATCGTTTACTTCCACCATTCCTCTATCCGAAATTTTCACTCCAGCTTTATCCGCATTCAAACCGTCAGTATAAGGACGACGACCTACAGAAACTAATGAATAATCACCTTCGAGAGTGATAGTTTCGCCTTTTGTATTTTCGGCTTGAACCGTTACAGTATCGCCTTTTCTCTCAACAGATTTCACTTTGTGCGAAAGGTAGAATTTCATTCCTTGTTTTTTCAATACTTTGGTCAATTCTTTAGACAAGGAAGCATCCATTCCCGGGATAATTCGATCCATAAATTCCACAACTGAAACTTGTGCTCCCAATCGCAAATACACTTGTCCCAATTCGATTCCGATAACGCCACCACCAATGATAACAAGGTGTTTTGGCACTTCTTTCAGTTTCAATGCTTCGGTTGAAGTAATGATTCTTTCTTTATCGATTTTTATAAATGGCAACGAAGAGGGTTTTGAACCTGTTGCAATAATGATGTTCTTGGCTTCTATTGTTTCGGAAGTTCCGTCGGCTTTGGTAATAGCAACGTGAGTGGCATCTACAAACGAACCTAAACCTTCCAAAACCGTGATTTTATTTTTGTCCATCAAGAACTTTACACCACCAGAAGTTTGATCTACAACAGCTTGTTTGCGGGCAATCATTTTCTCCAAGTTCACTTTCACTTCACCCGAAACTTCGATTCCGTGTTCAGCAAAATGGGCAATTTCGCTGTAATGATGGGATGATGCCAACAATGCCTTAGATGGAATACATCCTACATTGAGGCAAGTTCCTCCCAGCGTGGAATATTTTTCGATAATTGCAGTTTTGAAACCTAATTGTGCACAACGAATGGCCGAAACATATCCGCCTGGACCAGAACCTATAATGACTACGTCAAATGAACTCATAGTAATGTGTTTTTATTTTTAGTGTTGCAAAAATAAGAAATATAATTGCAAACATTATAAACAATCTTATTGATAATATAACTTAATTTTTAAATAATGTTAGTACAGAATTCATTAAATTTGAAAGAAAATTAAACCATTATGAAAAAACTATACTTTCTTCTATACTTAATGTTTGGATTAAGTTTAAATGCGCAGATAATTAATTTTTCTGATGCAAATTTTAAAGCTAGACTATTAGCAGCGAATACTGGTAATGAATTAGCAAAAGGTAGTTTTGGAAACAATATAGTTGTTGATACTAACGGAAATGGCGAAATTGAAGTTTCGGAAGCTTTAAATGTCTATGAACTTTATTTTTGGTCCGATTTTTTAAGCACAGCAAATGACATAGTCAACTTAAATGGAATTCAAAGCTTTCAAAATTTAAAAAAATTAAATTGTTTTGGAAATAGTATTATAAATTTAGATTTACAAGGTTTAAATAATTTAGAATCTATAGAAGCAGGTGAAAATAACATATCAAGTGCTAACTTTTCTGGCTTAATTTCCTTAAAAGGGATAAATCTTAATTTTAATGAATTAACAGCAATAAATATAGATAATTTAACTAGTTTAACTAAACTTTTTATTTACAGCAATAAACTACAATCTTTAACTTTTAATAATAATTCAGCTCTTGAACATCTTTGGTGTAGTGATAATTTAATTACTTCCCTAGATTTTAGTACTAGTCCAAATTTGAAATATATTAGTTGTGATTACAATCTTTTAACATCAATAAATTTAGGTGCTATAAATTCTGTCATTGAACTAAAATGCAATAGTAATAACCTTAATAGTCTTAATATAAGTAATTTATTAAAATTGACGAATTTTGATTTTGCATCAAATCAAATTTCAACAATAACCTTTCCCACTACAAATAATTTATTCAGCTTGAATATTAGTGATAACCCAATAAGTTCTATTAATGTAAATTCATTATCAAAATTAAATCAATTTTACGCTTCAAATACATTAGTTACAGATTTAGATTGTTCGCAAACAGCCGTCCAACAATTATATTGCAATAATAACCCCAATATACAGACGATTAATACAAAAAATAATGTTTTTACATTTAGTGATCCAGATTTATTGTATTATGGCTTTAAAATAGAAAATAATCCTAAATTAATTTCAATTTGTGTTGATGAGGGCGAGCAAAATAATTTATCTTACAGTTACAATACGAGCGGAAATGTAATTGTTTATACTGGTCCAACCTGCTCTAAAATCGTTGTTCCAACAATGGGCAACTTAAAATTTCAATCAAAAAACGACAGTATTGTATTTCCAAATCCAACAAATACTGTTTTAAATATTAGTAATAATGATATAAATGCAGTCCAAAAAGCAACCATTTATAACACTTTGGGGCAATTAATGAAAATCATAAACAATAGTTCTACAATTGATGTAAGTGAATTAAAGGCTGGAACTTATTTTATATCGATTGAAAGTGAAAACGGAAAATCAACGCAAAAATTCATTAAATTTTAATCACAAACAGTTTCAAAATTTCAGTTTCGATAGTAATCTTGTAAATTTGCGGCTTTCTTTGTTTTTCCTAGTTAACCTTTAAATAGCCCCAGCGCAAACTTCGTAATTGTATGCAAGAGGTTAAAGAACTAAGGCTAGTTTCGAAAGTGCAATGCTATTTTTCAATGAAAGGACTATATCAATATCAGCATTATTGCAAATAGAATCAAAATAAATCATTACTATTGTCCATTATAACAAAATTGTTTATGAAAATTCATTTTCTTATCTTGCTTTCAATACTTTTTCTTGCACCCAAAATTGTTTCAGGGCAGAAAAAAACTATTCCTTTTAATAATTCCAAAATTCAGTATGAAGGAAGAATCAGTTTTAGTGATAGCACCGCTTCGCTAAACTGGTCAGGTTCTTCTATTAGCCTTAATTTTAAAGGTTCCGAGATTTCGGCAATTTTGAAAGATGCGGATACAGCCAATTACTACAATGTAATTTTAGACGACAAGGTAATTTCAAAAATTAATTTGAAAACCGATAAGCATAATTACATTTTGGCATCGGGTTTGTCGAATGAGAATCATACAATTCAGTTGTACAAAAGAACGCAGTGGGGCGATGGACAAACTTTTTTCTATGGATTTGAAACGAATTCTGAAGCAAAAATTCTTTCTAAATCAAAACCAAAAAAGAAGAAAATAGCATTTTATGGAGATTCAATTACTTGTGGTCATGGCAATGAAGATACCACAGGCAAAGACTCTGGAAGTGGTCATTTTGAAAACCATTATTTGACTTATGGCGCATTGACGGCTCGACATTTTAATGCCCAAAACCAAAGCATATCCAATAGCGGAATAGGTATTATGTTAAGTTGGTTTCCTAATGTGATAACCGACATTTATGATTTAACCGACCCGCATGACAAAACCAAAAAATGGGATTTTAAAAATTATATTCCTGATGTTGTGGTAATTAATCTGTTTCAAAATGATTCGTGGTTGGTGAATAAACCCAAACATCCAGAGTTCATTTCTAAATTTGGAACTGCAAAACCTACCGATGATTTTATAATTAAATCGTATGAAAACTTTGTAAAACTAATTAGATTGAAACATCCTAAGGCATCGATCATTTGTGCGTTAGGCAATATGGATGCTACGAAAGAAGGTTCAAAATGGCCTAATTATATTAAAAAAGCCATCGAAAATTTAAATGACAAAAAAATATACACTCATTTCTTTGCCTATAAAAATACGCCTGGTCATCCAAAAGTGAACGAGCAAAAAGCAATGGCTGATAGTTTGATTGCATTTATTGATAAGAATATAAAATGGTAATGATATTTAAATTCAATTCGTAAACAATTACGTTTAACTATGGAAATTACATCAAAAAGACATCTTTATAAATTTTATTTGGCTCTTATTTTAGTCAATGCTTTTTTTTTGATTTTAATTTCTATTTCCCACGAATACTTTAAACATAATAACAAAAGCTTTGCCATAGCATTTTTAATATCTACAGCAATAGCCATTTCTATTAATGTAGGTTTTATAAAAAATGCTCCTAGCATTACATTAAATAAAAAAGGAATCACCTTTAAAAACCAATTCTATAGTTGGTATGATTTATCGAGTGTAAAACTAACCGGAAAAGGGGGAATGATTTTCACTTCTGGGGAATGCGCAACACTTACTTTCAACAATAGTGTCGAAATTCAAATCATCGATGATTTTTATTCGAATATTTCTGAAATGAAATGTTTTATACAACAAATTGTTATTGAAAAAAAAGACCAAATTGAATTTACTAAACAAGATATTATTGCATCTGATATTGATAAAGATGTACTTGTTGCTTATAAAGGAAATCCTTTATTTAGCTTTTTGGGAATTTATTTGTGGGCTCTAATTCTTTTACTTTTTTTTATACTCATTTACACAATCAAACATTTGAATGTACATGGATCTGTAGTTTCAACTATTTTGATTCTACTTTTGTTTTCTATTTTTTATAGATTAATGCATTATTTTGAGGTGTCTACTTCTATTTTTTGTGTCAGAAAACATTATTTTTATTGGAAAAAAGACTATTATAATATTTCCGATATTCGAGATATTGCAATTGAACGTCAGGGAAAATTTTCAAATAGATTACGCTTAATTACTAAAGATTTTGAAACTAAATTATATCCAGGTGTTGGTTTATCCGACAAAACTTGGTTAAAGATGAAAAAAGACTTAGAAAGCAAAAATATCACCGTTAGGAATGAAAATATTTATTTATGAATATATTTAATTATGAGCTTCACAAAAACCACCGAACAATCCTCGAAATACGAACATTTAGAAAAAATGTCGGTTCAGGAATTGTTGCATAATATCAATCAAGAAGACAAAACTGTGCCTCTCGCTGTAGAAAAAGCATTGCCACAAATCGAAATTTTGGTTGATCAAATTGTTGCCAAAATGAAACTCGGCGGACGATTATTCTACATCGGAGCAGGAACTTCTGGGCGTTTGGGCGTTGTTGATGCTTCGGAATGTCCACCAACATTTGGTGTTCCTTTTGATTTAGTCAACGGAATCATTGCTGGTGGCGACAAGGCCATTCGCCGTGCAGTAGAAAATGCCGAAGACGATGCAAACCAAGCTTGGATTGATTTGCAAGAACAAAACATCAACGAAAATGATGTAGTAATTGGAATTGCCGCTTCGGGAACAACACCTTATGTTATTGCTGGTTTAAAAGCTTGTAACGAAAATAATATTACCACTGGAAGCATTTCTTGCAATGCAGAAAGTCCACTTTCGCAAACGGCAAAATTCCCAATAGAAGTTGTTGTTGGACCAGAATTCGTTACCGGAAGTTCCAGAATGAAAGCCGGAACGGCACAAAAATTAGTCTTGAATATGATTTCGACTGCGACAATGATTCAACTAGGGAAAATAAAAGGCAACAAAATGGTCGATATGCAATTGAGCAACAGCAAACTAGTTGATCGCGGCGTGAAAATGATTATGGGAGAAATTCCTGTTTCTTACGAAGAAGCATCCGAACTTTTAGCACAATATGGCAGCGTTCGAAAAGCAGTTAATAACTTCCAACCTCCAACTTCTAATTTCTAACTTCAAATGTCAACAAACAAAGAACTATTATCCAAATCCATAAAATATCTAGCTTGGGCTTTGCCTTTGCTATTTATTGGTCCATCATTGATTTATAATGCGTTTATGAACAAACAAAATGTTTGGCACTATTTGGTTTTAGGAATCGGAATTGCGACTTGTGTTGGAGCTGTTTATTTAATGTTTTTGGGGTTGAAAACTATGGTACAAAGTTTATTTAACGACTAATGGAAAACCTGATACACACCCATAAAACGTTCGAAAAAGTTTCTTTTATTGGCAAAACAGTCAATAATAGGGAGTTTGAGGATTGTATTTTCAAGAATTGTGATTTCTCTAATAGTAACTTCTGCAACAACACTTTTATGGATTGCGAGTTCATTGATTGCAATCTGTCGATGACTGAATTAACAGGAACAAGTTTGAAAACGGTACATTTCAAAGATTGCAAATTGTTGGGAATTCAATTCCACTTGTGCGCTGATTTTCTATTCAGCGTCAGTTTTCAGGATTGTGTTTTGGATTATTCGTCTTTTGCTAATAAGAAAATGCCGAAAACAAAGTTTGCTTCCTGTTCGATGAAAGAAGTTACTTTTATTGGAACAAATCTCACGAATTCAACTTTCGAAAATTGCAATTTAGAAAATGCCATTTTCAATGACACGCAATTGGCTAGAGTTGATTTCAAAACGGCTTACAAATATAAAATAGATCCTGAATTTAATCCAATGCGAAAAGCAAAGTTTTCGACCCAAGGAATTGTGGGGCTATTGGATAAATATGACATTAAAATTGAGTAAATCCTCACCCCCAGCCCCTCTCCAAAGGAGAGGGGAGACAAAAACTTAAAATAATTATGAAAAAAATAATCTTTCTACTCCCTATATTGGCTTTAATGTCGTGTTATAATGCAGAGCGCAATTGCAAAGATTTCAAAACCGGGAAATTTAAATTTGAATATGAAGTCGATGGCGTCAAAAAAACTACTGTTTTTGAGCGCAAAGACACCATCGAAATTGAAACCTTCGAAGGAAAAACCGACACTTCGCGTATTCGATGGTTAAGCGATTGCGAATATATTTTGCAAAAAATTCACCCAAAAAATAGGGCTGAAAAAAACGCAATTAACATGAAAATATTAACAACTTCAAAGAATTCCTATACCTTTGAATTTGGAATTGTTGGAAGCGATCAAAAACAACGCGGAACTGTTGAGAAGATTTCAAATAGCAGGTAGCAGGTTGCGGGTTGCAGGTTGCAGGTTGCAATTTTCAGGATAAAATTTAAATAATTTTAAACTTTATGCAATTTTAAACTTCTAACTTATAACTCCATAACTCTTAACTCATAACTAAAAAAGATGGAAGTATTTTTAAATCCTGATGCTTGGATTGCCTTATTAACATTGACCTTTCTAGAAATTATTCTAGGAATCGACAATATTATTTTTATATCAATTGTTACTGGAAAATTGCCCCCAGAAAAAAGAAAAAAAGCTACTAAATTGGGAATGTTTCTGGCTATGTTTATGAGAATTGGCCTATTATTTGGTATTAGTTTTTTGATTCAAATGAAAAAGCCTTGGTTTTATATTGATTTTAGCTGGTTTTCAGCTGGAGTTACGGGACAAAGTCTTATTCTATTATTTGGCGGATTATTCCTAATTTATAAAAGCACTAAAGAAATTCACGAAAAAGTAGAAGAAAAAGGCGAAGAAGAACAACAAATTAGTAGAAAGGCAGCAAAATCATTTAAAGGAGTTTTACTGCAAATTATTATGATCGATTTGGTGTTTTCTTTCGATAGTATTCTGACCGCAGTTGGCATGACCAATGGAGTTGAAGGCGCGCTTTATATTATGATTATGGCCGTAATAATTTCAGTATTGATTATGATGCAATTTGCGGTTCCTGTTGGAAATTTTGTCAATAGACATCCCTCTATTCAAATTCTGGGATTATCATTTTTGATCTTAATTGGTTTTATGCTGATAACAGAAAGTGCTCATTTATCGAATGCCTTGATCTTTGGAGGACATGTTACACCTGTTCAGAAAGGCTATTTGTATTTTGCGATTTCGTTCTCACTGTTTGTGGAGTTTTTGAATATGAAAGTCGATAAGAAAAAGAAGTAAAATAATTGAATCAAAGCTCCTTTTCGGGGCTTTTTTTATATTGAATTGATTTAAATTAGCAATATGAAAAACACCATCTCACAAAGAGTTGCCGACTTTTTAAAAAACTTCCCTCCTTTCAGTTTTTTAAAACAAAAGGACATAGAAATCATTTCGGAACAAATTACAATCATTTATCAAGAAAAGGACAGTGTTGTCTTTACCATAAACGAAGAAACGCACGACAGTTTTTATGTTGTTCACAAAGGAGCTGTGGCGCTCATAGCTGATCAACAAAGCGATATTTTGGATATGTGTGACGAAGGGGATATTTTTGGTTTAAGACCTCTTATAGCCAACGAAAACTACAAAATGGAAGCCAGAGCATTTGAGGAAACCATACTTTACGCTATTCCCATCAACGTTTTTAGACCTTATGCTCTTGAAAATAAATCTGTCGGTAATTTCTTGATAGAAAGCTTTGCATCCAACACATTAAACCCGTTTTCTAAAAGTCATCGAGGAAAATTATACGGAGAAGAAATTGAAGCTGATACTAAATTATTGGACTTACAAGAAGTAAAATATTCAAAAAAAATAATAAATTGTTCTGCAACAACACCAGCAAATGAAGTGGCTAAAATTATGATTGATAAAAATGTGGGAGCCATTCTCGTGGTCGAAGAAATGCTTCCGATAGGTATCATCACTGACAAGGATTTAAGAAACAAAATCGTAACGGGAGACTTTCCAATTTCCACGCCAGCATCGGAGATAATGACTACACCTGTGATTACATATCCTACGAAAATGACTACAACGCAAGCCCAAATGGCGATGATGAAGAGTGATATTAGTCATTTATGCATTACAGAAGATGGAACTACGAATACAAAAGCGGTTGGAATGCTATCTAAGCATGATGTAATGGTTTCTATTGGCAACAATCCATCAGTTTTGCTGCGAGCCATAAAACGTGCAAAAAAACACAAGAAAATCAAGTTAATTCGCGGAGCCATTTTACAATTGTTAAAGGGCTATTTGGATCAAAATATTCCGATGATGCTGACTTCAAAAATAATTTCTGAATTGAATGATGCTTGTACCAAACAAGTAATTGAAATTGTGTTGAAAAAAATGGACAGTCCACCACCAGTGCAATTTTCTTGGTTGGCAATGGGGAGTCAAGGACGAAGCGAACAATTATTACAAACTGACCAAGATAATGCTTTAGTTTATGAAGATGTTTCAGAAGTCTTAGCTGCATCAACAAAGAAGTATTTTTTAGAGTTGGCAACTCGCATTAATAAAGGTCTTTTTGAAATAGGTTATGAATATTGTCCCGCCGAAATGATGGCTTCTAATCCCAATTGGTGCTTAAGTCTTAGCGAATATAAAAATAAAGTACACCATTGGATTACAAACACTGGAAAAAATGAAGTACTGTTATCCTTCATTTTTTTTGATTATAGTTTGGTCTATGGAAATAAAGACCTCGTAAATAATTTGTCTGATTTTATTTTCGAAGAGGTAAAAGCCAATCCAACATTTTATATCCATTTGGTTAGCGGTGCTTTACAAAGTCCATCGCCGACAGGATTTTTTAGAGAATTTTTATTAGAACAAGACGGAGCTAACAAGGACTTTTTTAATATCAAAAACCGAGCGTTAATGCCACTTGCCGATGCTGCTAGAGTTTTAATCCTATCTCATTCCGTAAAATCCATCAGCAACACAGTAGAGCGATTTGAAAAATTAGCCGAATTAGAACCTCAAAATACTGAGCTTTATTTATCGTGTGCATCGTCCTATAAGATTTTGTTGCGTTTTAGAACCAATCAAGGCCTATTACACAATGATTCTGGGCAGTTTATTTCTTTAGAAACTTTGTCTAAAACCGAAAAATTGAAACTAAAAAGCACTTTTAAAGCCATTAAAGAATTGCAAGAACTCATTCGTATTCGTTTTAATGCTTCAAATATTTTATAGATGGATTTCATTACAAATATTAAAAAATTTATTAGAAACCTTTTTGGCAACGCTGATAAATTTGATGAAATAAAAGGAGATATTGATTCGACACGTTTTGTTGTTTTAGACACCGAAACTACAGGTTTTGATTACGAAAAAGATCGAATATTGTGCATTGGAGCGGTGGTTTTACAGAATTATCGGATTCCACTTCAGGAAAGTTTGGAGGTTTACATTCAGCAAGAACACTACAACAAAGCAACGGCTCAAATTCACGGAATTTTAAGAGCATCCGTTTTAAATCGACCCAACGAGTTAGAGAGTTTACAACAATTTCTTGATTTCATGGGCGACTCCATCATCGTGGCACATCACACTCTTTTCGACATCACCATGATCAATAAAGCTTTGGAAAGAAATGGTTTGCCAAAATTAGAAAACAAAACACTAGACACTGCGCATCTTTACAAAAAAACCTTACTTTATTCTCCACTTCTCGTTAGAAAAGACAGTTATACTTTAGATGATCTTGCCGATAAGTTCGATATTTCCAAAAAAGACCGTCATACTGCTTTGGGTGATGCTTATATAACGGCAATTGCTTTCTTGAAAATCTTGAATAAATTGAAAGAAAAAAAAGGGTTCAGTTTACAGCAATTATTTAAATAAGCAATATTATAAATTCAAGACCTTTGAATTATTTAGTTCAAAGTTTTATAGTATACTTCAATCTGTGCAGACAAAATTATTTCAATGCCGCTCTAGGCATAATGTGCTTCAGTTTTAGGTCTGGTTTCAAATACCAATTTAACAATAAATAAAAATCAAATAATTCCGAAATTTTGCTAGGACTGGATTAATTTTCTATAAAGTTAACCCTTTTAAAATAAGTGTAAATTGATATAATTTATCATAAAATCTTTGAGTTTCTCCAGTATCGATTTAATTACTAATGACCCCATAATTTGTGACAAGGCACAAAAAAATGTTCAATAAATAGGAAATAAAAAAATAAAATTTAATTTTGTGTAATCGATTGCATTATTAGTTTTGCCGTTATAACTTATTTTTTTAGAAACACTTAAAAACCTATAAAATGATAAACTTAAATCGAATAAATGCTGGATTAGAAAAGTTACAACCTATAAAAGTAGTTCAATTTGGGGAAGGTAATTTTTTGAGAGCGTTTGTCGATTATGCGTTTCAAAGACTGAATAGAACAGTTGGTTTCAATGCTGGAATTGCAGTGGTTCAGCCATTGAATGAGGGTATGATAAACATGATTAACGACCAAGATGGTTTGTACACTTTGTTTTTGAATGGAATTAAAAAAGGCGAGAAAATACAGGATATTGTAGTGATAACCAATATTGTAAAAGGGATAAATCCATATTCTGATTTTGCAGATTATTTAGCGTTAGCCCAAGAAAAGGAACTTCAATTTATTGTTTCAAACACCACTGAAGCTGGAATTGAATTTATTGAAACTGATACTCCAGATATGCAACCACCTGTTTCATTTCCTGCAAAGTTGACCGTTTTATTATACGAAAGATTCAAATATTTCAATGGAGATGCAACTAAAGCTTTGACTATTATTCCTTGCGAATTAATTGATTATAACTCTGAGACTTTAAAGAAATATATTTTGCAATATTGCGATTTATGGAAGTTAGGAGCCGAATTTAAAACTTGGGCATCAGATGCTTGTACTTATCATAGTACTTTGGTCGACAGAATTGTTCCGGGATACCCAAGAGCAGAAATAGAAGAATACAACAACAAATTAGCATACCAAGACAATTTAATTGTTGCTGCTGAACCCTTCTTCCTTTGGGCTATTGAAGGTGGCGATGCTTTAAAAGCAAAATTGCCTTTTCATAAAACGAATTTGAACGTAAAGATAGTTGATGATATTCGCCCTTTTAAAATGATAAAAGTTCGTACTCTAAATGGTGCACATACCGCCATGGTTCCTTTTTCACTTTTGTACGGTAACAAATTAGTAATGGAAACCGTTAACGGATATTTTACTGGAAAATTTGTAAACAGCGTTATTGGGGAAATTAGCGAAACGTTGGATATGGACAAAAATGAAATCGTCGCCTATACTGAAGAGGTAATGGATCGATTTAAAAATCCATTTATCAAACATGCTTTGGCTGATATTGCTTTAAATTCTATCTCAAAATTCAAAGTAAGAGTATTGCCTAGTTTATTAGGATATTATAATGCCAATAAAAAATTACCTATTCATTTGACTTTTTCATTAGCTTGTTTGATCCAATTCTACAAGGGAACCTGGAATAACGAAGTGTTGCCAGTTAAAGATTCTGTAGAAATAGTTGAAACATTCAAAGTTGCTTGGCAATTAGAAACTTTAGAATTGATAGTAGATAAAATTTTAGCTAACACCGATTTTTGGGGTGAAGATTTAACAAAAATTAACGGTTTGCCCCAAGCTTTAGTTTTGGCTTTGAATGAAATTGAAGCTAACGGTATCGAGCAAGGTTTTGCTAATTTTAGCAAATGCATCTAAAAAATTCAAACTTGCTATTTAGTATTATGCAAAAGAAATTAATAAAAGCAAATCAAATAGGTAATGTTCCATTAGCACTAGGTAATCTACCTGCAGCTGAGAAAATACTATTTGAAGGAAAAAACAGCAAAGTAATTTCAGATGTGAATATGAAACATAAAATCCCTTTGAGTGATTAAAATATTGGAGACGGCATTATTGTGGATGCAGTTTTGGTTGGTAATCCAATTGCAGCAGTTATCAAAGTTTCCTCTAATTCTGAATTGGCTAGTAAGATGTCGGATATTATAGATATTGACACTGGCGGAATTGTTACAGGCGAATAATTTATAAAAGATATCGTTGATGAAATGTTGGAATTTATCTTTAATTTAGCCAGTGGCACCATAAAAACAAAAGCGGCAATTCTAAACCAAAATGATTTTATTTCTTGGAAAAGAGGTGCTTATTTTTAGTATATTTTAATTTGTTTGGATAAAAAAAGGCGTGGGCATTTAATATTTAAAAACCTTTTTGATATTAAAAGTACTTTTCATGCATTGATGATCAGTAAAAACGTTAAACATCCAAATCAAAAGTTTTTTTCAATAACTCTAAATTTGGATTTATTTCTTTCAATCTGTTATACTTATCGATTGGTGTAAATGCAAATTTTTTCTCAATGCTTTCATTTACAACGACTTCAATTCTAATATCGTGATTGTGCAAATGTCCTTTCAAATAACCTAAAAGGCCATTCAGCTCGGTTTCAAAATCTATTTTAGAACTGTCATTTGGTAATTCGTGGGTAATGATTGTACCTTCTAGTTTTGG